>CAYRXH010000113.1:0-7016 GCA_964428185.1 uncultured Bacteroidales bacterium | reverse complement strand
TGGAATTTTTTTCTTCATTATTTATCGTACTTTTACTCAAAAAATTGCACTATGAAAGCCCCCCTTTTTTTCATTTTGTTATTGGTTTCAATGATTTCTTGTCATCCCCCAAAATTGTCGTCTTCGGGCACAAAAGAAAAAGCTTTGGTTGAATCTTTTATTCAGCTGATGATTAATGATTACAACCCTGACCATATTAAAATGATGACCTATCTGGCTCCTTCCTATATGGAAACCCATAGCATTGACACATCTCAATGCAGAGTAAATAATTACGGCGTTTTTGGCTATGAATTTATATCCTGGAACCAGGATATCGGTATTATAGTTTTTCATATTTGGGGCAAAGATAAATTCTGGACACATGAAATTCATTTTAAGGTTGTAAAAGAGAAAAAGAAACTTTGGATTATGCCTGGAAAATTTGAGGACAACTGGATTGACCCCTGGTATGAAGTAAAAACTTATATTTAGTTTTTTCTGATAACGCATGCACCTGGTTTATGGAATATCTATACCAAATTCATCTTGTGAACATTGTTGATTTTTTTTAATATAAACACATTCCCATGAAAAACAAACAGATTATTCGTATGTTGCTCAAAGGCACTGCTGCCATGCTTGCTGTATTATTTATTTCTGTTCAGGCAATAAATCTGAATTCTTTTTACAAAGCCATGCTTCAGGATAAATATAAAGAACTGTGGGCAAAAGTAGAACAATATGAAAATGAGGGACTTCCCAAAAGTGCCCTCGCAGTTGTAGAGCAAATTCTGACAATGGCCCGTTCTGAGAAAAACACTCCGCAAACCTATAAAGCTTTTGCGCATAAAATGAAGTTCGAAATGCAGACCATCGACAACGGATATCAGCATGTGCTTAACAGCCTTCGTGCAGAAGCCGAACAGTCTGAATCCCCTGTGAAAGCACTTTTCCAATCTTTATATGCTGAAATGCTATGGAACTATTACCTTCAAAATCGCTGGTCGATAATGAACCGTACATATACCGGAGATTTTATCCCCGAAGACCTTTCCACATGGGATGCCCGAAGACTGAATGAGGAAGTTGCTGCCTATTATTTAAAATCTGTTGAAAATGCTGATGATCTTAAAAAAATCAAACTGGAGGATATTTCAGAAATTCTGGTAGATTTTAATATTTCTTCAAAACTCAGATCCAACGCCTATGATCTGCTTTGCGAAAGGGCAATCAGTTATTTTTCTGCCAGTGACGCCTATCTGACTGATCTTGCTGTTACCTTTAAAATTGATCAGCCTGAATTCTTTGCTCCTGCTCCTGTTTTTGCAACAATGCAGATTAAATCTCCCGATAATGATGCAAGAAAATATAAGGTTTTGCTTCTATTTCAAAACCTAATCCGTTCTCACCTCAATGATAAATCTCCTGAAGCACTTGTTGATCTTGATCTGAAACGCCTGCAGTATGTTCGTACAAATGTTGTCGGTCTGAACACAGACAGCCTCTATCTTAATGCACTTCAAACAATGCGAAAGCAGTTTGCTTCTTCTGAAGTATCGGTAATGATCGATTTTGAACTTGCAAACTTCTTCAAAAACAAAGGAAACTCCTACAATCATTTCACAAACCCTGATGTTCAGTGGGACATGAAAAAAGCTTATGATATTTGTAAATCCTCTGCAGAAAAGTTTCCCAAGGCTCCGTTTGTTGACAATCTGCGCCAGATGATGAAAAAAATTGAAAACAAATCTTTTTCTCTGCTGACTGAAACCAATATTGTTCCGGGAAAACCTGCTTTGATGCTCATCAATTACAAGAATATTGAAAAACTGTATTTCAAAGTCATTGACGTTTCCCACATTGATATTAAAAAAGCCACACGGAACAAGCCTGACACTACGATTATTAAATACTTCAACAGTCTGTCACCAATGAAAACTTTTGATGTGGTTCTTCCTCAGGACAATGATTATCAGAACCATTCAACAGAAATCATAATTGAGCCTCTCAATTCAGGAAAATATCTCATCATGGCTAGTCATGATAAATCCTTCTCGATTTATAATAACAAAGTGGACTATCTCTTCATCAACGCAACATCTCTGAGCTATATTTATCAGCGCAAAGAAGATTATTCTTATGTAATCTATGTTCTTGATCGTGAAACAGGGGTGCCTCTACCAGGAGTTAAGGCAGAAGGCTGGCATGAAGAGTACAATTACACCCGTGGAGAGTATGAAATCAAACGTTCCGGCACCTGGACAACTAACAATAACGGAGAAATTGTAGTTCCTCCTGCATCACACTACAGAACACTGTATTTTGATTTTTCAAAGGGCAAAGACAAGCTCACTACCGAAACCGGGTTTTATCAATATGAGCCATACAACAACTGGAAAAGAATGCAAACCAAAACTCAATTTTTCACAGACAGAGCCATTTACAGACCCGGGCAAACACTGTATTTCAAAGGTATCATCTATGAAACTGACGGCGAAATAAGTAAAATCAAACCAAATACAAATTCTACAGTCACTCTTTATGATGTCAACCGACAAAAAGTGGCTGACCTCAGTGTTATATCCAATGAGTTTGGCTCCTTTCAGGGGGAATTTATTTTGCCGGAAGGCGGAATCACCGGGCAGATGAGTATTACAAACTCATACGGGACCCAATATTTCCGAATGGAAGAATATAAGCGACCAAAATTTGAGGTTAAATTTCTGCCAATCGAAAAATTCTTTAAATTGCGTGAAAAGGTCGAAGTTAAAGGAAGTGCCATGGCCTATGCAGGATATGCTGTTGACGGAGCAAAAGTTTCATATACCGTGACACGATCAACATATTTTCCCTTCCGGTATTTCTGGTGGTGGTATCCACCTCTGCCCGCCGAAACTGTCGTAAAGAAGGGTGAGTTAACAACTGATGAAAGTGGCAATTTTAATATTGAATTTTTTGCATTGCCCGAAGAAAGTGTCAGCAAAAAATATCTGCCTGCCTTTATTTATACAGTCAAGGCTGATGTAACTGATATCAACGGAGAAACAAGAAGTTCTTCAACAATGGTCCATGTGGGATACAAATCAATGATTCTTTCGGCAGATATCGGTGAGTTCATCAATGCACAGACTGTTGATACTCTCAGAATTTCTGCAACAAATCTGAGCGGTAATGAAATGCCTGCCAAGGGAAAAATTGTCATTACATCAGTAACTCCCGATTCCTATACAGTGAGCAGACCATGGTCAAAGCCTGACAGACCCCTGCTTACAAGAAAACAATTCAAATCAGGATTTCCCCTTTATCCTTGGGATAATGAGGATACTCCCTCAAACTGGAAAAAGGGAGATGTCGTTTTTTCTACTGACTTCGATACAGAAACAGGAAGAAAAATTGACGTTGCCGAATTAAAGCAGTGCAAGGCAGGATGGTATCACATAAAAATGACATCCCTTGACCCATTTGGTGAAACAGTAGAATATGAGCATTATTTCAAAATTTATAATATTTCGGGAAAATCCAATGACTTTTCAAGCCCTTTCTGGATTATCCCCGAAAAAATCACTGGCGAACCTGGTGAAAAAGCGGTCATCATTGTCGGCTCTTCATCTCCACAGGCAAATGTCTTTGTCTGTGTAGAACATAAAAACAAAATTGTTTCAAAGCAATATTATAAGCTTTCATCAGGATATAAAATCCTTGAATTCCCCATTGAACAAATTCACAGGGGAAATTTCACAATACATCTTGCAATGACACAACATAACAGGGTATATAAACAAAGCTATACAGTGTATGTTCCTCATTCTGACAAAAAATTGGATATCCGCTTTGAGTCATTCAGGGATAAACTTCTTCCAGGACAGGAAGAAGAATGGAAACTGATAATTTCAGGCCCTGAAAGAGAAAAAGTTCTTGCAGAAATGGCTGCTGTTCTTTATGATGCATCTCTGGATGCCTTTGCCAACAACTACTGGTCTCTCTATCTGGGGTATTATGATTACGCACAAATGTATTTTTCAAGTGATAATACTTTTGGGAATACAAGCTCAAATTCTTTTTCAAGAAACTGGTATCAAAGTATCTATTATACTTTGCCTGTTTATGAATATCTGAACACTTATGGTTTGTCCTATCATTATGGAAGATATGGAAATTTTTATTATGATTCTTATGATAGGGATAGGGTTTTTGCAGGCATGGTTGCTGAAGAAGGAGCAATGGATGATCTTGACATGCTGGGGCAGGAAACAACTGTTTCTCGCACATCTGCAAATGGGCAGAGCGGTAAAAAAGACAGGTCTGAGGATAGTCATGCTACTGCTAAAAACGGTGGTGGTGAAAAATCTGGTGAAGATGAAGAAAATCAAAATCTCAGAGATAAAACATCCACTATTGTAGAAGACGGAAGACTGGCCGATGTGGAAGTCAGAACAAATTTCAATGAAACTGCTTTTTTCTACCCACAACTTAAAACAAATGAAAAAGGTGAAATAATTGTTTCTTTTACTGTCCCTGAATCTCTGACAAAATGGAAAATGATGGGATTTGCCCATACTCAGGATCTGAAAACAGGTTATATAACCAACTCTCTGGTGACACAGAAAGATCTTATGGTGATGCCCAATCTTCCACGTTTTTTCAGAGAAGGAGATAAAATGGTACTTGCTTCAAAGATTTCTAACCTGACAGAAAACACACTTGAAGGCACTGCCAAACTGATGTTTTTCGACCCTTTTACCATGAAACCCATTGATGAATTGATGGGAAACAAGTCTCCTGAAGTAAAATTCAGTGCTCCTGCAGGACAATCAGTAAGCGTTTCATGGAATATTTCAGTTCCTGCGGGAATTGATGCTGTTACCTGTCGAATAACAGCAACCACTCCAAGATTTTCAGACGGAGAAGAACATACGCTTCCCGTTCTGACAAATAGCATGCTTGTTACTGAAAGTATGCCTCTTCCCATACGATCAAAACAAACAAAGACTTTTACATTCAACAAACTTATCAATTCAGGAAAGTCTGAAACATTAAGGCACCACAATCTGGTTCTTGAGTTTACGGCCAATCCTGCATGGTATGCTGTTCAGGCTCTGCCCTACATGATGGAATATCCTTATGAATGCGCTGAACAGGTATTTGCCAGATATTATGCAAATATTCTTGCTTCTCACATCGTCAACTCAAAACCGGAAATTAAAAAAGTGTTTGACCAATGGTTAAAATATGAGGATTCTGAAGCCTTGCTTTCTAAGCTTGAAAAAAATCAGGAACTAAAAGCTTTGCTTCTGGAAGAAACTCCTTGGGCGATGCAGGCAAAAAATGAATCCGAGCGTAAAAGACGGGTTGCTTTGTTGTTCGATCTGAACAAAATGTCAAAAGAAACCGACAAAGCTCTCCGTAAATTAATGAAGATGCAAAAATCTGGTGGTGGATGGGTTTGGTTTGAAGGATTTCCTCCTGACAGATATATTTCTCAGCATATCATCTGCGGCTTTGGTCATCTGGATCATCTTGGAGTGATGAACGTGAAAGAAAAAAACAACGTCTGGCAGATGGTGGCCAATGGGGTTTCATTCATTGACAGGGAAATTGCTACAGAATATCAGTATCTCAAACGTAGGTATGATGCTGAAGAGCTAAAGAAAGACCACTTGTCTTATATGGCAATTCATTATCTGTATTCCAGAAGCTTTTTCTTGGAATATATAAGCATTCCCAAACAAACAGAAGAAGCCTATGCCTATTTTAAACTTCAGGCACAAGAATACTGGCTGAATAAAAGTTTGTATTCACAGGGAATGATTGCTCTTGCTTTACACAGAAACGGAGACAAAGTGATTCCTGCCAAAATATTGAAATCTCTTGACGAGCGTTCCATAAAAAATGAAGAAATGGGAATGTTCTGGCAGGAAAATATTGGCGGTTATTACTGGTATCAGGCACCAATTGAAACTCAGGCTATTTTAATTGAAGCCTTCTATGAAGTGGGAAAGAACACCCAAACCGTTGACGATCTTAAGACCTGGCTTCTGAAACAAAAACAGGTGCAAGACTGGAAAACAACCAAGGCCACCACTGAGGCTGTTTATGTTTTACTACTGACCGGGACCGACTGGCTTCAAACTGAATCTAATATTGAAATAACAATAGGTAATGAATATTTCAACTTATCTGAACTAAAAGATCATCAGGCTGAAGCAGGTACTGGATATTTCAAAACAAGCTGGAGTCCGGATAAAATTAAACCAGAGATGGGAACTGTAAAAGTGTCAAAAAATGACGAAGGGGTGAGCTGGGGAGCACTTTACTGGCAATATTTCGAGCAACTGGATAAAATTACTCCACATGAAACGCCACTTATGCTCAATAAAAAACTATTTATCGAACGCATAACCGAAAAAGGCAAGGTGCTTGAAGAAATTACGGAAGGCGGACGTCTGAAGGTTGGTGACAAGGTCATTGTACGCATAGAACTTCGTGTTGACCGAGATATGGAATATGTGCACATGAAAGATATGAGAGCTGCAGGTTTTGAACCTATCAATGTACTTTCATCTTTTAAATATCAGGATGGACTCGGCTATTATGAAAGCACAAGGGACGCAGCGACCAATTTCTTTATCAGTTATATGCCCAAAGGAACATATGTATTTGAATATCCAATGAGAGCAGGTATTGCTGGCAATTTTTCCAACGGCATCACTACAATTCAATGTATGTATGCTCCCGAATTCACCTCACATTCTGAAGGAATCCGTGTGAATATTCTTCCCTGATCCATTAATTTTTTTCTGCTCAAGAGCAATTGTCTTTCAACAAAGTAAGTTGCTTCTGTTATTGTATCTTTGCTGAAATTTTTTTGTAAATTGCAGTCTTTTTTATTTCAGGTAATATGAAAAAACCATCCTTATCGTTTTCTGCCATTACAGCAGGATTGTTGTTCCTGTTGTTACTTGTCCCTGCCATAAAAAAATATCATTCAAATATAATTTCATGGGACACCTTCGGATATTATCTCTACCTGCCTT
>CAYRXH010000112.1:0-7065 GCA_964428185.1 uncultured Bacteroidales bacterium | reverse complement strand
AGATATACATAAAATAATTAGAATATGCTTTTTTTTCATTATTTCCAATAATAAATATAATAAGAACTTGCAGAGGAACTTGACCAAGAAGCAATTGAAACTGCAATTGTTTTTAAATTATTGATTGTACCTCTTCCTAGATCCCAATCAAAATCATATTTATCAAAAAATCCAACATACTCACCTGTTCTATTGTCTTGTATAATATAAGCTCTTCCTATCCAGTTTTCAAAACTTGTCCCGTTGGTATTAATTTCATAAATTGAATAATCAGGAATTTTTTCAAAGCAACCAAGATTATTTTCAATTTTAATATCCCCAGAAATAATCTTTTTTGAAATTTCATTGAACTGGAAGTTTGTAAGCTGCATATTGCCACCACCCCACCAATAATATTGAAATGCTTTTAAAGCATCTTCATCATTTCCCAAAAAGTAACTAATTAATGAGTAGAAAATATAATTCATATCAGGAGGTACACCCGGACTCTCGCTCCCTTCTCCGCCCTCGCTCTGTTCTGCCCAAAGCAATGCCTCAAGATACTGGCTCTCAACGCCCTTTTGACCCATCATTTTCATTTGCAGAATTGCATCATGGCAATCTGTTGCAAGCTTCCCATTGATGGCAGCAAAATCCATAATTCTGTAGTGATATGTTTTCTGCATTCCAACTCCCATAAAACCACTCGGATCGGTATATCGTAGGGGATTATTTCTCACATAAGAATACCTGTTGTAATCCTGTGAGGAATTTGGATTTGCGATAAATGGATCGGCATTGAACATACGTCCAACGATTGGGTCGTATAATCTACCATTCATGTTCACGATGCCATAATCTGTAAGATGTTCATGCGTTGTATAACCGCGGTTTGTGATAAGCATTGCCGGCACACTGCTGTATGTCCAGTTCACAGGGTTGCGGTTGCGGCCCCAGGCATCAAAACTGCGCTCATCCACCACACTGCGGTTTTGGTCAATGAGCATGTTATTTATCATTATTTTCATGTTTGGTTTGTTCGCCGACCCTTTTTTCAATATTTTCAATAAATATTTTAAAGTTCTTTTTTAAAATTAAATAGTGAATAATTTGGCCAAAAAGAAAAGGAATAATCGCAAAATTAATTTGCCAAAATAGAAAAAAACTTAAAAGTATTATAAAAAGAATAATACCAAGTGTCATTTTTAATGAACGATAGATGTTAAATGAAAATTCAATATTCCTTTTTAAACTGTCAAAGTAAATTTTTCCTTGATCATAACTAATTAAACTATCAGTAGTTGACCGTCCAAAGAATTGTGATTTAAAATATATGAAATTTGTTTTTTTTTGGATAACAACATTTTTCATTTTTTTCAATTCTTCTGTCACTGCCAAATAGTAACTCTGAAAGTCACTCTCATTGCAACTTATATAACCGGTAAATTTCATACAGAATAGTTTAAAAGGATAAATAAAATGCCCAGAAATTGCTAGAAAAATCATACGAATTTGAATACATCATGGGTGTAGGATTTCCAATCAGTATAGTATGCCCTGATAAAACTCCAATTGAAAAGTCCATACTTCCAAAACCTGCACCAATTGATAAAATCGTAAATTCATTATTCATATTTCCACCAATTTGAAAACTACCATCTCCTCCTATTTGAATACTTCCCCAAGAACTACCCCCAGCTTCCCAACATTCCCCATTAAAATCGGAGAAATACACTTTTTGCTTTGCAAGGATAATGGTTGAATTATAGCTGATACCTGCACTTGCATTTGAAGCTGATGCATAGAGTGTTACATATGGTTGTTGCCATCCGTTGCTTGAAAATAAATAACCCAGTTCCACAGAAACACCACCTCCCAATGATCCCGAAAACTGCACATTGGTACCACCCACCACATGTCCATATTTAGTTCGTTCAAATACGCTATTAACGGTATTCCATTTACTATATTTAACAGCAACTTTTGTGAAACTTGATAGTGGGTCGGTAAAATCCATAACAAATGTCATATCTTGCCAATATCCCCATTCATTGTTGCGTTTTTTCAATTGTATTCCTTCATATTTTTCAATAAGGTTTATCAAGTAAGGGCTGGCAACAAAATCATCATCCAACATTCCACTGCCCACTGATCCAATGCCAAGACAACTTCCGCCAACGCCATAAAATGCTGTGGTGCCGCCAAAACCGCCACCGGCAGCAAAGGCACCTCTGCCATAGATATAGTCAAGATGGTTGTTCCAGCTGTCTCTGTCTCCATACAACGCACTGGTGTTTGCTTTGAGTTTCCTATCCCAATAACCCCAGCCACCTGAGATAAAATACCCACTCGGATCGGTATATCGTAGGGGATTATTTCTCACATAAGAATACCTGTTGTAATCCTGTGAGGAATTTGGATTTGCGATAAATGGATCGGCATTGAACATACGTCCAACGATTGGGTCGTATAATCTACCATTCATGTTCACGATGCCATAACCCGTTAAATGCTCGTGGATTGTGTAGCCGCGATTGGTGATCGAAAGGGTCGTGTTGGTGGTGTAGTCAGTCCAGTTGGTGTAGTTTCTCAACCGTCCCCACGCATCATAGCTTCTTTCTGTTATCACACTGCGGTTTTGGTCAATGAGCATGCAGATGCTGCCCAGATGGTCTTTGGCGGCATAATACATGGCAGTGGTGGTGCCATAGGTGTAATAAATTGCTGCCAGCCCGTCGGGCGAATAGATGTAGTGATATTTTTTAGAGCTTTTCAGGCCTTTCACAACAAGTTCTTCATAATTGCCAAGGTAGTATCTGGTATTAATCCATACAGCAGGAAAAACCTGGGTGTTATATGTTTTCATCACACAACGTTGCATGTCGGGGCTGTATTTAAACTGTGAGTTTCTGTATCCCTGCGAAACAGAAGTTGGCTTGTTGAACGAATTGTAGGTGATGCTCTGTGTGTTTGTGGGAATGGCAGAGCCTGTTCCGGTGATATCAGTCACAGCATGATTACTGTTATCATAAGCATATTCACCTGCATCAAATTTCTCATCAATGTTGCCGTTTGTCAGATAACTCACAGGATAGTTGGTAGATCCAACCTGAGCATTGATCAGCCTGTCAAGATTGTCATAGGTAAAGGTTTCGGTGAGAGACCTGATATTGTTGGTTCTTGAATTGAGATTTCCGGTTTCTGGGTTCATAGAATAGCTCATATCAAAATAAGTAGTGATAGATTCAATGGTGCTGCCGGTTTCGCCTCCGGTCATAGACATTGAACTGCCACTTGAATACTGATAACGCAAACGTGTGAGTTGATAGTATTGGTCCCACGAAAATTTTTCTTCAACACCATTACCGAGCATATTTGAAACAGGCAAATTCATCTCGTTTCTGTTGACAGCCTGCCAAATCAGACTGTTGTCGCTGAATTTTTTGATTGCATTGAGATACCCGGTGCCGGTATATTCATACTTTATTGCAAACCCTGAAGGATATGTAAACTTGTATAACCTGCTGTATGAGTCCCACTGATATTGCTCTGTCAATGTGTCGTTTTCAGATGGGATGAGCATTTGTCTTGAAGCAATTCGTCCTTTTGTATCATAGGTAAAGTTGAAAGTAGCCTGTGGTCCCTGTACTGCAGAAGGCTGATTCACAGACACACCGCTTGTATTGTATGTATAGGTTGTAGTTCCTTCGGTTGCAGTTATTTGAGTAACCGCTCCAAGTGCATTGTACTGATAGGATGTGGTACAGCTTTTCTCATCAATATATGAAATTAGTTCATTAAGAGAATTGTATGAAAACTGAAATGTTCCTGTATTTGGATCAGTCATCTGAGTCTGTCGTCCATATTCATCCCACACAGTGGTAATGGTTGTTCCGTTTGAAACTACTGAAACAGGTTTGTTCATACTGTTGTATGTATATGTCACATTTCCCGACAATGGTTCATCAGCCTCAATAACCATCCCTGTTGGGTCATAGGTGAGAGTTCTTTGTCTGCCGGCAGGATCAGTAACGGTTACGGTATTGTTGTAATATGTGTAGGTAGTTGGATCAAGATCCTGATGCTGTTCATCAACAATTCTACCAAGAACATCATAAGAATACTCGGTCCATTTTGCATAGGTGATATTCGATGTAGGCAGACAGGTTCTGTAAAGATAGCCGTATGCGTCATACTGAAAATCAGAAAAAACAACTCCGATATAAGATTGTGTCTGCTCCCTGAGTTTTCTCTGGTTCATATCAAACCATATCTGCACATAGGGCGCAGCTTCTTTTTCGGATTTCATCCAATATCTTGCTCCGGTCAGCGGATTCACTTCATCAGCCCAACCGAAATATATGGTGTCATTATCACCCAGTTCGTTTACAAAAGAAATAAGTCTGCCAAATGAATCATATGTTGCCCATGAATCAAGACCATTCACTGCAGTTTCTTCAACCACAGCTCCCCATGCTTCGCTCCATGTCTGGGTTTTTGTTTGCTGCATGGGATTGGTTTCACTCACAACAAATCTACCTTTGGAATCGTAATCAACTGATGCTGTTCTGCTCAGACTACCTCCGCTCAGACTAACAGAACGGGGCAGTCCGTGAACAGTGAAATTGCTGTATGTTTTGGTAAGAGCACCCGATTTGCCGGGGTCAAGAACACTCTGGGTCATTCGGCCATAACTGTCATATGAATAGGTTGCTTCTCTAATGTATGATTGTTGCCCTTGTCGTGTTTGTGTGGTTGTAACAGCAGAAACTCTTGAAGGAACGTGCCAAGTGCCGAATGTTGTGTAGGTGTATTCCTGCAGGCTGGTGTGAGCGGGAGTTCCATTATTTATCTCATAAAAATAAGTTGTAATATTATCGGGATTGCCTCCTGCAGTATAATATTCAATCTCGCTTACAATTTTATTCCCTTTCACATAATCATAATTGGTTTCACTTTCAATTGTTTGAAGTATGGTTTTTCCGTTATTATAAAAAATGTAAGAATTTTCAATATCAGAACTATACAGCAATACAGGTTGATTCATATCGCTTACCTGTGATGATACTTCTGAAATGAGTAGATGATTATTGTTGTTTGAAGTAACAACTGAATAGTCATAAATTGCTTCATTTTCAATATTTTGAGGGGAAATCACAGTTGCATTTTCAAAGCCCAGAAATCCCAGATTTTTATGACTAACGCCATTAGAATAGGTATAATGAGTTACAAGTACATCCTGATTATTTGGAACAGAGGTTGATTTGACGACCCAGAATGGTTTATTAAATCTGAAAAAGGGTGATGTTTGTGATTGTGCTGAATAGTCTTTGTCGTTGGCAATACTCACATAATCAAACTCAACAAAGCTATTGAACCCATCATACACTGACTGCACAAACATTTCTCTGTTGTTTTCATTCATGTACAATACACCGGCAAAAGAAAACGGAACAGGTTCAATAATAGTTCCTGTAAATCCCTGATATTCCATAAAAATGTCATATTTGCAGTCTCCGTTAAAATCACCGAAAAGCACAGGTTCGGATGTTTGAACATTTTGCAGTTCGACGGTATTTGTTTCAACAAATTCAGCAAAAGGAAAATCACCGTTGTTATGTTCTAGATAATGGTATTTTAATGAAAACACCCTGTAAGTGTGATTATAGCGCAAAGCATCAATCTGTGTAACTTCAAGCATTAAAAGATCATCAATCCCATCACCTGTAAAATCTCTCACGGCAATAATATTCTGATCAGCCCAGTAGTTAATGCCCGGAGCAGCAACCTCCATCGGTTCATTCAATAATTTTCTGCCTGTTGACAGATGAATCACATAAGTATTATTGTTATAGAACATGAGCATATCAGTTTTGCCATCACCGTTAAAGTCGCCTGTGTGATAACCCCGGGTGGATGGATTCGGCAAATCCAGAACATCAGTTTGCTGAAATGTTGTGCCATATTCATAGACATAAACTTTGGCAGGATAAGCAGTAAATGCAAAGAGATCGGTTTTGCCGTTACCGCTGAAATCAACGGGTTGAGATTCGTAGGAATTGATAATCTGATTGTTTGGAAAATCCTGCACCGGAATAAAATCACTGCATATCACATTCCCGGTAACAATGTCAACCCAGTACATTTCATGCTCTCCGTTTCCGGTAAAATCACCCATAAACAGTTCCAACGGATTTTGTGTTGCAGAAGAGCATGTGGCCACACAAGTATAGTTAAATAGCTCATTAACAACATTATAAACAAATCTATAAGCATAATAAGTATTTTGATAAGCAGAAACAACAAGAATGTCTTCTTTGCCTGAATTATCATCAATAGAGAAAACATTTGTGACAGCCCCTGAAATTGAAATATTTGAAAAATTGAATTCATCAAAATTGTCAAAATCTGAAATATATAATGAAATTGTGTTGTTATCAATACTAAAAATATCAGATTTTCCGTCATTATTTACGTCAGCTGCTGCTGAGAACTGAGAAATTTCTTCAATTGCAAGATCGCTTTCGCCATAGGTTTTTTCATCCCATACAATATACATTGAATTATATGAATTACCGTTATTATCAGATTCAATGATTTCCTGCAGCTTGTAGTTCACATTATCATAAATAAATTTATCCCAAATCCGTCATTGGACTCATTATTTCTAATGACCGTCATTAGAAAATAATATTTGTAACATTTTGATTGTCAATAGTTTTGATGCCATATGTCTATTAAAAAATTTTGTTTTTTTGCTGTAAGATTTTCTTACTAGTTATGAAAGCATTACATTTAGATTCTACCGACAAATAAATAACTATCAAATAATTCTAATGACGGATTTGGGTTTATAGGATTTTATCAGATTGTTATGATTAATCACTTTTATTGAATCAACATAACTATAGTGAGCAACAGGGCAGCCCCCCTCATAAAAAACATTTCCGTTAATATACCAATAATCAGAGTTATAAATAAACCTGATTTCATTGTATGTAGCCTGAGTAACTCCGTTTCCGGTGTATTTGATATCTTTCTTCTAAAAATCCCTTCTGATGTATCTCGATTGATACAGAGCATTTG
>CAYRXH010000111.1:0-7110 GCA_964428185.1 uncultured Bacteroidales bacterium | reverse complement strand
TTTGTAAAATAATAATGTAAGAATTATGAAATACAATTCTACGAATTGTTCACGACTCACCGGCTTCGTGAACAGGTTTTTTTATTCAGGTCTGTCAGTTATAATATTCATATTTCTGACCTCTTTGGTAAATATTCAAAATTCAGATGCTCAAACTACAATTGTGAGTGCCACATCAGGAAACTGGAACTCAGGATCCACATGGGTGGGAGGTATTGTACCTGCATCAACTGACTTTGTTCAGATTGCCAATGGTCATACAATAACCGTTACTGCAGATGCTCAATGCAATAGTATCACATTTACCGGTGCATGGGCCGGTCTTGTGGTTCAGAGTTCATGTACCCTAACAACAGGTTCAATTACTCTTAATTCAATTTCCAATCAGGATTCTCATGCAGACTTGTCAGGTGCAGGTGCTATCATTTGTGCCGGAAATCTGAATATCGGGTCTTCCATTACACCAGCTCAGGGGACAATCAGAACTACAATTGTAAATACAAATCTTGCTGATTTAAATATTGGTGGCAATATTTCATTTTACGGGAATCAACAGGGTCAGAGGTTCAACAATCCCGGATTCTTTTTGAATGAAGGCACTGTCACCTTGTACGGAAGTGTCGTTTTTGCTAACCTTCCTGCAGCTTCAATGTCTTTTGTGTATTTCCTCATGGATAATGACCCTCAAACTGGCACACTCATTTTAAATCATTCCAGTCCCTGGACTACAAATTCAAATTTCCTCAAACATGGTGGATGGGGAACACAAAATAATAACGGGGCTTCTTTTATACTAAGTCTTAATGGGACTGACGCTACAGTTATATATAACCGATCCGGAAATCAGACAATTAACTGTGCTGCAATGGATGCAAATGAAATACTGACTATAGAATATAACAATCTGATTCTGTCTGGGAGCGGTATCAAATCTCTACCCTCAACATCCAGAGCAAATGTGTATTCACTTCTCAGTATGCAGGGAACTGCCACCATGGGCACTGCTGCAGCAACATATATGGATAACAGCACCCTTGAATATAAAGGAACAACATCTCAAACCACTTCCGATTTTGAATTCCCCCAAACCGGCGGACCACAACATCTGATTATTGACAATACAAACGGAATATCACTTAATAATGCAAAAACACTAAGAACCACAGGACTGAATAGCGTCTATCTGAAAGCAGGAACTCTGAATAATTCAACAAACAATATTACAGTAGCCAACAGTTCAACCATTTATGTTACCGGTGGAGCGGTCAGTGCCACACCAGGCTATGGTCTCACTGCCAAAGTGATTTACGACACCTATGCAACTGCGATTTCTAGTGGTCCTGAAATACCCGACAGCAATACTGTTGTAACTTCTGTTACTGTCAGAAACTCAGGCGGGGTTACCTTTAGTAAAAGTTTACTTTCCTGCAGAACTTTCACAGTTGAAACAGGCGGACATGCGAAGATAGCTCCGAAAAAAGCGGTTACGATTGCTGACAATCTTCATGTTGACGGCACATTCACACTGATGTCGGATTCAACAGGAACTGCCAGTCTTTTACCAGTAAGTATGACCGGCAGCGGCAATTTCAATATGCAGCAATATTTAACCGGAGCAGGTGGAGCAACTCCCAACGGAAGGATGTGGTATCTTGGAAGTCCTACTGCTTCTTCAAAAAGTGGTGTTTTTGATGCAGGTGGCGGTCAAAACAAACTCTGGAGTTATGCAGAAACTACGTGCTCTTATACTCAGATCCTTAATAATACTACCACACTGAACCCCATGGAGGGGTATGTAGTTCGTCTGGGCAGCACTCAAACTGTTACCTTTACAGGTGGGAAATATAATTTCGGAACTTTTTCAAATACAAATCTTACCCGTACTGGAACTACACATGAAAAACGAGGATATCATCTGGTTGCAAACCCCTTCCCCTGTCATCTTGACTGGAGACTGGCTGATACTTCGAATGTTCTCAGTACCATCTGGTACCGTACTGCAAATTTGGCTGATGTGATGGTTTTCGACACCTATAATTCAGTTTCTGATATAGGCACAAACAATAATCAGAAAGGTGCTGTGACTGCATATATCCCCCCAATGCAGGCAGTCTGGGTTAAAGTTCCTACTGACGGCCTTACAGGATCGGTTGGTTTTGATGAAACGATGATCAGTCACAACAGTTCAAATCCCCTGAAAACAAAATCCGAAAGCAATATTCTCAGGCTTGTTATCAACAGAGATACAATTTCTGATGAAACAATCTTATTATTTAATGAAAATGCCGGACTTGGATACAATTCCTGGGACAGTGAGAAAATGATGAGTTCAGATACTGCTGTTCCTCAAATATGGACTATGGAAGCTTCTGTGAATCTTGTTATTAACAGTTTGCCTGAATTGTTTGGAGGTCTGTCAGTTCCCCTCTATTCATCCCTGAGAAAGAATTATCAGGAACTGACAATAACAGGAAACTTTGAGGAATTTGATCCTTTATACGAAGTTTGGCTTGAGGACCTTGTCCTTGGCACAATGAACAACCTTGTCATCAATCCATATAGTTTTAGCAGTAATTTCGTTGAAAACAGTGACAGGTTCATTCTACATTTTATCAATACTACAAGTATTAACGAACAGTATGCCACTGAATTCAGCAGTACAATTTACGGCTATGATCAGAACATTTATATCAACACCATTCAGGGTGCACTCATTGAAATCTTTGATATTCAGGGAAGAACCATTCTGTCAGAAATTGCTGAGGCAGGATGGAATAAAATTGCTATAGAAGCCGGAATATATATTGTCAAAGTGACTGGTGACATTGAAATTCAAACCCGCAAAATCATTCTTTTATAATCACTTAATCTGTTATATACTTTCTTGACTATGAATACTAAGAAACCGTATAGACCCCCAGTAATTGAAAAGCTCGAAATTGATTCTGACTTTTGTCTGCTAATGACCAGTGAAGAACCTCCTGGTGACCCGGAGGGGATTATTGATGATGAAGAAGAGGAATAAAATGATTATTCTCAGAGATTAATAATATGATCACAAATTTTAAGCAAACTGCTTTTGTGGGAAATGAGAATAATTGTTGTGAAGGATGAAATGTCTTTCAGATACTTCAAAATAATATCTTCATTTACTGAATCCAAGGCTGAAGTTGCTTCATCAAGAATCAGCAAGACCGGTTTCCTGAGCAGAGCTCTTGCAATGGCAAGTCTCTGCAATTCTCCACCTGAAAAATTATATCTAAACTGATGAATATCAGAATTTAGATTGATGTTCCTGTTTTTCAAAAACGTTTTAGCATTCACTTTTTCAAGTATTTGCTCAATCTCTGTATCAGAATACTGATGTGGAGTGTCCCAGATAAGATTATCCCGAACTGTCCCGTCTATAAACAATGAATCCTGAGGGAGATAAGAAATCCGGTTTGAGATATGTTTAAAATGAATCTGATTTATATCCAACTGATCATACATTACTTTTCCCACATCAGGAATCAACAATCCGGAAATGATATCCGCCAGAGTCGTTTTTCCGCATCCGGATTCTCCTGTAATACCTGTGATCTTATGAACAGGGATGAATGCACTGAAGTTCTGAAACACAGGTTTGTCTGATACATAAGAAAAGTGGATTTCATTAAGTGTGATTCCTGCATTCAGACCTGAGAAAAGAGGTTTATCAGTTACAACATTCACGCTGACATTCTGATTCTGCAGATTCTGAATACTTTTCAAAGATTCAGCATTCAGATACATTTGATTGATGTCCTGATATGTATTAATAAACAAAGGCAGTATTCTGCCAAATAACAATACAAGAACAATCAGAGATGAAACCTGAACAGAAAAGAAATACTGAGCAACAAGAATCAGAAACACCATATTGATGAGGCCCAGCAGTTTGTAGAGAAGCTGAGGCCTTTGATGATGTACAAACTGATTGATCTGGTTTGCTGTGAAATCATCATCAGCTTTCGAGAAATTTTTCATATAAAACTCTTCCGAATGATGAGCTTTTGCAGGTTTAACAGCCATCCAGAAATCATCTATATTTTTTAATATCCTCCTGAATGTTTTCCGGCCCGTTCTTCCATACTCATAGGATTTTCTAAAAAAACCTGAAAGCAGCCAGAATTGAACTATACCACATGAAACAATAATCAAAGAAATTTTCCAGGAAATGATCAGCGCTAGAATAAAATGAATACATATTATAATAACTTTTGTAAAAGCCTGAAGCATATAAAAATAAAAATGTGTGGCTCTGGGAATTTCTGAGATCAATGACTGCATATGGCTAGCTTTACTGATTCGTGTTAAATTCTGCCAGCTGCTGAACAATATCTGTTTGTAATACTTTTTTCTGAGATAACCGGAAAAACTGTGTTGAAAAGATGACTGAACAACTGCTTTCCTGTTCTGAAGAAGAAACAGTGATGAAACGATAATTACAAATGCAACCAAAACCAGTTCAAGAGAAATTTCAATGTGAAATGATCTGAGAGAATCTGAAAAAAACTCAAACGGAACACTGTTTTCAGATGCTCTGTCAATTTTCAGAAGACCAAGCAAAGGGATAATCATCATGTACCCGATTCCCTGAGTGAATGCAAAAAGTATGGTAAGCAAAACAATGAACAGCAATTTATTTCTGTCAAAATGAACAAAACTGCTGAACTGTCTCACAAAAAACTTTCTGTCTTCACTTTTCATGATCAGAATGAAATAAATATTTCAATTTTGTAAAACATACAAAGCGTCTGAAAAACATTCCTGCCAAACCCAGACGTCTCGTGAACAAAGGTATGAGAAAATACTGAAATCTGAATTTTTGTATGGTCTGGCCGATTGTCGAAATAACTCCGTTTCTCCTTTCTGATATACTTTCAATCCTTTGCATGCAGAAGCGAACAAGAAAGGGGTTTACCAATGAATTTACAGGAAATAAACATGGCGATTCAATATACATTGATGCCATTCTGTTATAAAGAGCAAGGACTTTTGTTAGGTGAAACTGCTCGGCTAATGCAATCATCTCCTTCATATCAGTTGAGGTAAACTTGAGAAAATCATTAGTATCATAAAGCCACCTGAGGGATGACCACTGGTGAAAAGCACCATGAACAGTAACATAAAGCAGTTCAAATTCCCTTTTCATTGCAAATACATTGATTCCTGAAAACTTCTCGTGTATGCAATAAGGAGCAACAAACTCATAATTGTCCTTTCGTGAAAAAACATCAAAAGGGAAAAGCTTATGGTGAAATTCAATCATTATTCTGCGCTCAGGATGCCAGATTCTGATTTGTTTCTGGTGCTTTAATAATCCTGAACTGAGTAGATTCACATCCATAATATCTGAGTGATAACCCAGCCCTTTGAACAAAACATATATAGTCTGAAGGTCATTTTTCTTCACAAGAAAGTCAAGATCCACACATCTGCGCATTGTTTCGTCCTGATAGATATGATATGAAAGCAAGGGCCCTTTGAGAGGGATCATATCAATTCCAGCTTTAAAAGTCTGTTCCGTGACAAATAACATTTCGGCAACAAACTGAAGGTTGCGAATTGTTTCAGATTGAGAAACCTCATAACTTTTTGTGCCGAAATGCAATTGAATCTGTCTGCATGACAGTCGGTGTTTCAGGTGTAAATATTCAGGAGCAAATCTCAAAACTGAAAGATAATTTATGCAAAGATAATCAATGCACAAAATGCTTCAACAACTCAATCTGAAAACTGTCTAAGGGGATACAAAACCCTCCAGATCATTCTGTAAAACCATCCGAATGTAGCAATACGTCTTCCCTTTTTTAGATTTTTTTCACTGTTTATTTCAATGATTCTGCCTTGAACAATCACATGGTCAACCAGAGCAAGAATCTGATCATAAGCAACAGGAGGATCAGAGTATTTTAAAGAATCACCCCTGAAGATAAACAAGTTGTCCCTGACAGAGATGAATCTGTGCACAACATACCCTTTGCTTCTTTTCACAACAGCAATGCAGCCGGGACGAAGTTCATCAGGTTGGAATTTTCTGACCATTGCAATAGAACCAGGATACATTGAAGGTCGCATACTTTTGCCCTTCATCTGGATGCATACAAATGAATTCTTCTCAAGCGTTGCACAAATATCTTTCAAAGATGATACCTCGGCCATTGTATTTAATTGCATTGCTAAAATACATATTTATATTAATTTTGTTACAGAAAAGATTACAATGAGTAAAATATTCAGAAAAAAAAACAACTGTGTTTCAAAGAAAATAGGAGAAGAATACATTTTGATTCCTGTTTATCAGGATGCAGACTCCGGGCAGTCTATTTTCAGAATGAATGAAACAGCAGCATTTATCTGGGATAGAATTGACGGAAAAAATACTTTAGACGAGATGGTTGACATGGTCGTAGCGCAATTTGATGTGAGCAGAGAAATTGCACAAAATGATGTTTCTCAGTTTCTCAATGATATGTCCGCTTATATAGAACTTCAAAACAATCAAAAGATTTGACAAAATTCAGTTTCAACATTGCTGATATTATTTTTTCAGTATCAACAAATGATTCAGGTCCTGAACTGCATGTATCAACTGCTTATTCAAGATTTCTGGTTCATGATTGCAAACGAAATCCGGACATTGAAATTCAAATCCTACATGGCAACCCACTCCATGATGGGTTCATTAAAGTATTTACGGCAAAACATCCTGTTTCAGGAGAAATTCTGTGGACAGTATTTAAGCATAATGATGTGTTTTGCTTTTTAATAGAAGATAAAAAAAATGCAGAGAGAACTTTATGTGCTATAACAACATCAGATTTCCGGGCTTGGTCATTTTTTTTCAGTGAGAATTGTGAGCATGTTGAACTCTTTTCCTTTCCTGCAGGAATGCTTTTAATCAATTATTCTGTAATATTTATGGGAGGCATCATGCTCCATGCATCAGCAGTTCATTTTAAAGGCAAAGGTCTGTTATTTACGGGACAATCAGGTGCTGGAAAAACGACAATCGCAGAATTGTTTCAGAGTGCCGGCGGGACAATCATCAATGACGACAGGATTATTATCCGAAAAGTTGATAAG
>CAYRXH010000110.1:0-7336 GCA_964428185.1 uncultured Bacteroidales bacterium | reverse complement strand
TCGGCTGTCCGACTAATTTTATTTCCGTGTTTTTGTTCATGTTGTTGATTTTTTTTAAAACAAGTTTACAACATGGGGTGAAACCTCAAGGGAGTAAGTCCCCCTTCTTTTTAGTTTTTAGTCGGACTGTAGTGAAAACTTATGCCTTTTCGTGCAGAAAAAAGAATACAATCATTGAGTTTTGCATTAAAATCTTACAAAAATCCTTTTAAAAGTCAACCAAAATCCACCAAAAACAAAGAAACATCATATAGAATACCCATAGACAAGGCGGCATAGTCTAACTTGATTTTATTCAACAATTTTTTTTTGAAATGTTCAAAATTTTTTTGTTGAATCTGTAAACCTTTAATTATTTTTGTGCTGAAAACGATGAATAAAACACTGGGAAGTTAGCTGCAACAAAACCTTTTTTTTACATTATTTTACATATTGTAACCCTTCAGTGGCCGATGCATCTCCGGGGTTGTATATCAACACTTTATTAAACAATACCTTCGCTTCACGAAACTTCTGCAATTTAAGCTTAGTCCAAGCAAACATAAGCAAACTGTCATAGTCAAAAGGATAAAGGTTGACAACTTTTTCAAAGCATACTTCAGCCTTTTCATAATTGCCTTTTCCATAATAAATGAGTCCCAGTCTATAATTGGCTAAAGTGTTTTGTGGGTCAATTTCAATGATTTTTAAATATTGTGTCATCACTTCATCTATTTTACCAAGGGCATATGCGGGATAAGCCATTCCGAATCGAGCTTCAATTGCATAGGGATATATGGAAATAGCCCTACTATAAAAACCAATAGATTCGTAAAATTGTCCTGATAAATAATTAAGCCACCCAAGTCGAAGGTTTGCTTCATATGAATCAACTTCATAGATAGTTTTAATTTTTTCAATTGCTTTTGCGTATTCTCCGTCTTTTTCAAAGGCATAACTGTCTTTGAAAGCAGCTATAACATTTTCTTGCCCTCTAACTTGAAATGACAGAAACAGAATTGTAATGAACGATGTGGCGATCAGTTTTTTTAAAATTTCCATTGTATACCTCCTGTTAAAGAATGAATATTATAATAAATTGGATTGAGAATATTTGGTTGCTCAGTTTTTGGATTAAATACGCTATGAGCACTAACATATTTGAATTCAGAAAAGATTTTCATGTGTTGCCCCAACAACACAAATATTCGTGAACCGACCTGAAAATCAAATGAATTATCGCTATTATAAACAATTTCACCCATTGCTGCCATTTGATTTTTCACTTCACCAAGGTTTACAAATCCTTCGAGCCAAGTATTTTTAAATAATTTTACTCCTAAATCCTGATAAAGAGAAACTCGATTTGACTGTGACATGGAATTATATTCAAAAATTGTTGTCAGATTTGTGTTTGAGTAAAGATTGAGATTTCCAAAAGGATAGGTGCTAATCAAAATATCAGTTTGAATCTGTCTGAAATTGTTAAGTGTTGAATAATAGAATGATAGATTTGTATGAACATACGGGAATGATCGTTGAAGAGTAAAAAATGTTGAAAACTGATGATTTATAACAGATGAAGGACGCATTCTGTCTGGGTTCATTCCAGTTGATTCAGTATCAAGTGGTGATTTAAAATGGATGTAGTGAAATCCAAATCGAACTTGCCAATGGTATTGAATTGCAGCTGACATTGTCAAAAAATATTGATTTATTTGAGAAACATACTTGTCATTAAAACGTGCTGTTGTGTCTTTTTTCTCGTAGGCAAATGATTGATGCGAAATATTTGTAAAACCTTGTTGAATTATAATCCCTGGAAAAACATCATGCTGGAGTTTCAGAAGAATCAAACGATGATTTTTTGTTGTAAATTGATCTCCATTTTCAACAGGAATAAACAGAAAATTTTCAGATGTTGTGGTATCATCACTCAAATGATAATTGAAAAAAAAGTTAGCTTCAGTTATAAAAGGAATCGTATCATTGCCTGTTTTTGATTTCAGAAATTCATTAAATTTCCTGCTCATTTTCTTCGCATTCAAATACTGACCCGAATACAGATATGCATAATACAGGTACTCATTGACCAATTCACTTTCTAAGTTGAATTTTCGTGCTTTTTCAAAGTGTTGAATTGCAAGATGATAATTGTTCATTTCAAATGCAGCAATTCCCATTCTAACACGCAGATAAAAAAAGTCAAATCCATTATCAAGTGCTTTTTTCCCTTCAGCTAACAGTTGTTCCCAATCTTCATTAAGATACAAGGCATAGGTTTTTTGGTCAATGGCAATGACATTATAAGGGTTTTGACCCTGTAATTTCAGAGAAAACAATATGATAGAAATAATTAGTGCTTTATACATTCTAATCTGATTGATTTATCCGATGAGTTGATTTCAAAAAAATGCAATCCTTGTGAACTGACTTCAATATTGTATAATCCAATTCTTTTTTTAGAATACATTGAACTTGCAATTATTTCAGACTGAAGGGTAATATTGTCTGAAGAAAAGGGATCACTTTCATGAGGATAGCTAAGCTTATATTCGACTTTTTTCCATCTAAAAAATGGTGCAAAAAAATCTTGAAAAAACATTTTACGAAAGCCAAAAACCTTATTCAGAGGGAATGAATCCTTAATAACTAGTTTCTTTTGTTTCCCAAGGCAGACACTATAAGCAGCCAAGTAAAAATGATATAATTCAGAAGAAGGTCGACCTTCAAAATGTGTGAAATGAAACATACTGTCATTGTATAAAAACCAGGCTTTTGAACCCGTTCTTGCACATTCAATATATGTATTCAAATAATAATCTGTTTTAACTTCCCATTTTAGAATTGTTTCAGTATTTTCATTTCGAACAAATTCAAAAGTTTCGCCGGCAACCATCTGGAATGCATTTTTCAGCATAGGATCTGAAACGATTCCAAAAATGACTTCTTTTTCTTTGGGAAAACCCACTGTTTTCAATACAATTTGGTCATCAATTTTTTGTAAAAAATTACTAATGGGATACTGGATAGTCTTAGAACCAAGGAATGGGGTTTTCTGAAGTTGAAAATGCAAATGCGGAAAAGGAGAATTGCCAGAATTTCCACATTTACCTAAAACACTTCCTTTGGTTACTTTTTGACCTGCTTCAACACAGATTGAACCAGCTTTCAGATGACTGAGTTGTGAAAATAAAAATTCTGAATGTTTAAGAATGACAGTATTTCCCCAGTTTTGCTTTAAATTCTTTTCTCCAATGATGTTGTCTTCCACGTCATCGAATATTTCAATAACTATTCCATCTGCAGGAGCAATTACATTTTTGTCAAAGCAGAAGTAATTTTCAGGAAAATCACCTTTTTCCTTATATGTTTTTCCTGAATTATCTTTAACTTCAAAATCCCATGCATCTTTCCAATCTCCTTTGTGGGTATATTTTCCATCCGAAGCTTGTGTAACCACCCATTCTCCATAAAAAGGCAGCCCGATTGTTATTGGACTGTTATGACCAAATCGAGCAATGAAATTTAAATGAGCATACAGATTTTTTTCAGGTAAATGCTGCTGAATTGTAACAGTATTGAGCTTATAGCTGTTGTAGTCTCTAAATTTTAATACGTAAATAAATAGAAGTGTGATGGCATTAAAAGGTAAAGAATAGACTGGTAAGAAAAGAATATTAAGGAATGAGGAAATACTGAGAGTCAATAATGTAGTAATTGGAATAAGGAAAATCACCCAAAGATAAGATCTGATGCTTGGAATTGTATAGATTCCACCAATGGCAATAGCTGTAAGAATATAATTAAAGCCTATAAAACTATATGCAGCTTCTGAAAATTCAACACCAGCGACAGAATAAAATAAAAATGCTGTATAAAATCCAAGCAGAGAAAGTGTAAATGCAATTCTTGAATAAATAAGCAACCCAATCGCTATTAGAATTCCAGTAAACGTACTATATTGAAAGAAAATTGAGCTTAAGGATGAAAAATAAATTTTTGTAGAAACCGGAAACGGAATTGCATTCCACCAGGTATAAAAATCGACAAGTTGCTGCCCACCAATATGATATAAGTCATTAATGATATATATCCCACGCTCATTCAATTGAAGGAAAGTGAGTTCTCTTGTTGCTAAAGTGACTACCCAAATGGCAAAAACAAACGGAAGACTCAGATAAGGAAGAGCATATTTTCCAATAACACCTTCCATTGAAACTGAGATGAATAGAGATAACATTGCAGCAAGCAAAACGATAATGAGCAATTCATAACCTGATTCAAAATTAACTCCTAATCCTAGTCCTACTAATAGGGCATTGAAACCATAATATCCTTGTTTAATTTTTTCTCTATTGAAACCGATAAGAGATGCGATAATTGTGGTTGTTAAAACAGAAACTAGTCCAAAAAGGCCTGTATTCAGATCATAAAAAGTTACAAGGAAAATAATTACTGCAAACAAAACATTGTTTGAAAAAAAGATTTGAGAATAGCTATTCTGAATGCTGTAAAAAAACCAATTATATTTTCTCATACATGCTATAAGTGGAACTTCTTCAAATGTTCTGGAACACATTCATTACTAGAAATATCCTCATTTTTTTCACTATTACGAATAAGATGAACAGTTCCTGATTTGTCAATTAATATGACATTTGGTCTCAAGGTAATAAACTGCATCCATTGTGTATTATTGTATGCTCCAACTCGCCGTATGATGTAGCGATCACCTTTTTTAAGAAGAGGGAACAACATACCTGCTCTGATAACATCGATATTCATACACAGAGGACCATATAATGCAGTTTCTTCCATCTGATCAGTTGATGGTTTTTCTGTAGGTCTGATATCATGCTCGTACCAAAAAGAAGTAAACAGAATATTTACACCAGTATCAAGAATTGTTGATCTTCGGCCATCAGCCAACCTTTTGTTTGCAATTACTGTTCCCGCTAAATATCCGGCATCATCGATAAGAGCTCTGCCTGTTTCAAGAATTATCATGGGGAAGTGATCCGGTTTGATCTCAGAAGTCATGATCCCGCTTGTAATTGCTTCTGCGTACTCGTCAAAACTTGGAGTAGTGTCAGCCCCTGAATAATAAGCTCCTTTTAGTGTATTTTTTGAAGCAAATCCACCACCCAAATCAATATATTTGATTGTATGTTTGAATTTCTTTTCAATTGCAACCATAAGTGCAGCCAACTTGGATGAAGCAACTTTATATGGTTCGGCACTCATGATATACGTGCCAATATGTGTATGGAGTCCAACCAAATCAAGAGATTTGTGCATTAATATTCTGTTAAGTGCATCCCAAGCTTCGCCATTTTCGTAATTGAATCCAAATCGATCCCATTGTGGGAAAATTCCTGTATCCATATTTACTCTGATCGCCACCTTTGCAGTTATTTTATTCTTTTCACTGATGGCGATGATATCATAGAGCTCATCAAAATGATCAATATGGATTAGTGATTCGTTTTCAATGGCTGTTAACAATTGAGCAGCAGTTTTGGATGGACCATTGAAAATAATTTTATTGCCAGGAACACCGTTAGCAAGAGCATTGTCATATTCAAATCCTGAAACAACTTCGGCCCACGAACCTTCCTGATGAAAAATTTTACAAATTGCATTCAGATAATTTGTTTTATATGACCAAGCAAATTGCACTTTCGGATATCTTGTTGAAAAGGCTCTATATGCATCTTGGTATGTTTTTCTAATACAATTTTCTGAGTAAATAAAAAGGGGAGAGCCGAATTGACTTACTAGATCGTTAACTGCATTATTTTCAATATGGGAAATTGGTTCAGGAAGATGCTGAATACCAAATTTACTAGGAAGCCCGGCATTGAGTTTTTGAATTAAAGGGCGTTCAAAAGGGATTTTGTTCATTGAATTGATGTTTTAATTTTTTACAGTTCTCCTCTTGTGGCAATGTGTTCAAATTCTTCTAAATCACAAATCATGTCCCATGAGTAACGGATGAAAAGTTTTCCAATGGAATACATTTGAAATGGTTCAACTTTTTCGCCCAAAGCAAGCATAACAAGTGATTCGGGCATATTTTGTCCAGATCCAACCGCAAGGTAAACCCATGCAGGAAGTCGTGGATTGATTTCAATCAAATACAATTCTTGTTTTGTTGTTCTGATTATTTCAAGTTCCATTCCACCTCTCCATTGTGTTTGTGAAATAACTTTTTTTGTTAAATCAAGCAAAGATGGATCATCTAAAGTGATACCACTCCATGCTTTTCCTTTATCAGTAATAAATTGCTTTCGCATTGGAACAGCTCCGATGGTATTTCCTTTTCCATCTCCAAGAGCAACAACATTTACTTCAGTTCCAGTGATGTATTCTTGAACAATGACAGGGAACCCCCATTTTGCAGAAATTTTGTGAAAATATATCTCAGCTTGAGTGATGTTGTGTGCAATTAGTGCATCATAAAATTTCCCTTTTATGACGACTGGAAATTTTGATTTTTTCAAATCAATTAACATGTCATTGACGTTGGTATAGGCAATACTTTTAGGAACCAGAATGTCATATTTTTTGCCAAAATCAGGAAGATTAGCTTTATGTCTTTCTTCAAACTGTTTAAGAGTAGGAAGAAATGTTTTAATCCCCATTGATAAGAGTTTTTTTTCGGCTTTCATAAAAGTGTATAGCTCTGCATCAAAATTTGGGATTAACACATCAGCATGTTCGATGCTCTGAATATGGGAAATGCGATCCATAACTGCTTCTACACCTTCTGAAGGATAGGGTACTTTATATGTTTTATCAACGAGTTGGTGCATATATGCTCCGGGTTCCATATTTTCGTAAGCAATTCCAATAATGCGGACAGAAAATTTATCCGATTCTCTTAATCCCCGAATTACAGGAATGCCAGGACCTGGACTATCAATGTTGTTTAATCCTGAAACAATTATTGTTAATTCTTTTCTACTCATCTAAATCAGATATTTGATAGTGTTTAAGCATCCGAATGAAGTCAACAAAATATTGTTCAAACACATTTGGGTCAACATCATATTTGGTGGTCATTCTATCTATAATTTCTTTTTCAGAAAATCCGGATTGTAAAAGTTTGAATATTTCCTGTCCAGTTGAATTGAGTGTATATGAATCGCCCGTTCTAGAGTCAAAGATGAAACCAGAATCGCTAACTGCTATTGTTTTTTTAATTTTCATGTGGAGTTCTAATTCATTTTATAACCAAGAATAAGAATGATATATTTAATAGACAATTTTTTTAAAAATTAATTGCATTTTTCGAAAAAGCTGAATTCAAGTTATAAATGCAACTTTTTGTTTTGACAAACTTATTTATAAA
>CAYRXH010000109.1:0-7679 GCA_964428185.1 uncultured Bacteroidales bacterium | reverse complement strand
TATTTTTTTTGTTTTTCAATGAAAATCTTGTAAGCAGGATCGGACTTAGAAGTCAGGTAATTACCGAACATGAAAATAGTTCCGGTTACAGGATGCTCCATTTCCAGATTATAGTATTCAGCAGCGCCAGCACCAAGATCCTTTTTTACAGCCTTAACCTTAGCTTTCTGCCAATTATCCTTGAAGGATTTAGCATCTTCAAGCTGCATGGTAATATAAAATGTCTGTTTTCCAATCATGACAGGATACTCAGCTTTGTCGGCATTATAGGTTCCAATGCCAGAAAGAGAAATTGTTACATAACTATACGCTTCTGCTTCTTTTTCAAGTTTCATTTTTTCAAGTGCCTGTTGTTCGAGAATGGCATCTTTCTTACATTCTTCCACAAGAGCAATTTTTCGTTTATCATAATCTGCCAGTCTTCTTTCATACTGCTCGGTTGTTTCAAACTCATCTTTGGGTTTTTTCATAAATTCAATGGTGGGGAGTTTTGCCTTGAGACATTCATAGTGAGTATATTCGCTCAAATCCCACAGGTGGAGGTCTTTGTCATCTCCAAGAGTTGCCAAAATAGCAATTGAAGGAGCCCAAGCATAACTTACGATCTTTCCTGAGTGTGCCTTTTTCAGTGAAAGCATTTGGTGATTTATGTTATTATAAATTTTTATTTCACCCTCATGGTCAATGCTGATAATTTGCTGATCATTATTTAAAAAAAGCGCACCTGAAACGGGTCTTTTGTAAAATTCAAACTTGGCAAAAATTCTGTTTGAGTCTGTTTCCCATAATATCATTGAATTATCATCAGAAGTGCTGATCAGAAATTTATCAGACATGCTGAATGAAACAAAATTAGTCACATTTCTGTGTCCGCTCAGTTCTGCAATCATTTCACCTGTCTGTACGCTCCAGAGTTTTACCTTTTTATCCCAGCTGGTTGTAGCAACGACATTTCCGTCTGATCGCCAGCAAACGTTTGTTACAGGATCCTTATGGGCCTGAATTTCTTTAATCTTCCCTCCGGTAGTAACATCCCAGAAAATAATTTTTCCATCATCACCTCCACTGACAAGAACAGAGCCATCATCACTGAATTTAACACAGTTTACTTTGTCAATGTGTCCCTTCATAATAAAAGCGGGTTGGTTGGCTCCTTTTTGCCACAAAGCAAGCTGCTTGTCCCAGCCTGATGATGCAAGAACTCCTTGTGATGAAACATCAAGAGTTGTCACAGGACCGTCATGAAATTTTAAGGTATCAGCAACCTTGCCGGTTGCCAGATCATACACCCAGATCAGTTTATCATAACTGCCCACATAAATTTGTTTAGCATCTGCAGAAAAAACACAGGAAGTAGGCATTTGCTCAGGAGCCTTTATTGTTTTTATAAACACCTGAGAATGTGTCTGTATGGAAATTATGAGGGCTGTAAAGAGAACACAACTGATCTTTTTCATAAACTGGTCATAATTTTTTTCAAATATCCGAATAATTTCGATTAATTGCTCCTTTTTTTTGAAAAAAATCCTGTTTATCTATAGTTAATTTATTTTCAGACAGTTAAAAACAGCAAAATATCAATCTTTCACAATTACAGTCAATCGCAACTCCTTTCAGTTCTCAACTGATTTATGTATTTTTGCATGATGAAAATTGTAGCCAAAAATAAGAAAGCCGGTTTTGAATATTTTTTTATTGAAAAATATACCGCCGGTATCGTGCTGACAGGAACAGAAATCAAGTCAGTAAGATCAGGCAAAACAATTATCAATGACGCATTCTGTATAATAATCAATGAAGAGCTATGGATAAAAAACATGCATATTGCAGAATATGATCATGGAAACATCTATAATCACGATCCCAAAAGAGACAGAAAACTGCTGCTTACAAAAAGAGAGCTTAAAAAAATAAGAATCAAATATACTGAAAAAGGGATAACCATTGTTCCAACCCTTCTTTACCTGAATGTAAAAGGACTTGCAAAACTTGAAATTGCCCTGGCCAAAGGAAAAAAACTTTATGACAAAAGAGACACAATTAAAGACCGTGATGTGATGAGAGATTCAGAGAGAAAGATCAAACTTTAACCAGGAGTTTCCCTGAAATTTCCGTTCTCCTAATTTGATCTGGCAATGCTTTCTCAAGTATCTTTAAATTCATTTTCCAAATATTTTACAACTGAAGTTCTGAGTATTCACGCACACTGATTATTCCCTCTGCATATATTGAGTTCTGGAGTTCTCATTACCACTGGGCTTTCTGTAGAATGAGTCTGAAATTATCCATACACTTTACCGTAAAGTTAAATTTACGAAACACATTATTCCATCTGGAAAAACAGTGATTTTTGATACCTTTGCAAAAAAATCCATTCATGAACTCAACCAGTCAGATTCCTTGTATTCAGGATGCAGACCTGAAGGGAAAAATCGTTCTTGTCAGAGTAGATCACAATGTGGTAAAAAAGGGTATTATCCATGACCCGTATCGCATTGATGCAACCATCGGAACCTTATATTATATCGTCGCAAAAGGAGGGAAAATCATATTAATGACCCATGTAGGCAGGCCAAAAGATAAGAAGCAAGGCACCATAGAAATTAACGATGATACTTCTGTTGAACCCATCGTTGAATATTTTGAAAACAAACTTCATATAAGATTCAGAGTGCCTGAGTTTCACCAACAGGAAAACAAGGGCTACGGTGGTATCGAGACATCTATCAATCATCTGATCAAAGATTTACGGAATGACAGGATTGACGGCATTTATCTTCCTAACACCCGATGGTTTTCTGGTGAAGAATCAAAGGATATTGTTGCTGATAGGTTTGCTTATCAGCTGGCAGGACTAGCCGATATTTTTATCAACGATGCATTTGGTTCTTGGCAGCCTCATGCTTCAACTGTTGGTGTTACAAAGTATCTGCCTTCCTATGCTGGTTTTCTGATGCAAAAAGAAATTACCAATCTTGACAGGGTTTTTCATCCTAAGAAACCTTTTATTTCTGTTGTTGCAGGAGCAAAATTTGATACAAAAGTAGACTCACTCTACACCTTACTTGAGAAATCTGATTACCTTGTGCTTGGCGGAGTGATTTACAATGCCTACCTTGCAGCAAAATATGGAATTTCAATTCAGGGCGTTGGAAAGGATGATATTGATCATGCGGCTAAATTTGTTGAATTTGCAAAAAAACATCCCGGGAAACTTGTTGAAATGCCATATATCATAGAATCAGACACCCTTGATGGAAAAATTGACGGGCATTGGAGACAGCGAGCTGTCAGAGACTTTAAAAAGGGTGACACATATAATTACTTTCTGGATGTTGCCAGAGATTCATTTGAGGATGAAACTGTCAGGGAAATTTTTAATAAAGCTCAAACAGTTTTTGTAAATGCAGTTATGGGTTTTACGCCTCATTTTAATGAGGGCACAATTGCCCTGGATGAACTGATTGATAAGAACCACGATGCCATTAAACTCTACGGAGGTGGTGACACCATGCAGGAATTGAAGCGCCTGTTACCCGGTCTATACATCGTTGCACTGGACAGTCCTAAATACTATATTTTTACCGGTGGTGGTGCTGTTCTGAAGGCTATTGAAGACGGCAGTGTTTTAGGTCTTGAACCTGTAAAAGCATTAATTGAAAACTCAAAAAACAAAAAATAATGACAGAACTGACAGAACTCATAAGAAGCAGACAAAGTGTAAGAAAATATGATGCTTCCCGTACTGTTGAAAAAGAAAAGCTTGACTTATGCCTTGAAGCTGCACGGCTAGCACCATCAGCCTGCAACTCGCAACCATGGAAATTTATCGTGGTTGATGAGCCTCAACTGCGCGAACAGGTGGCAAAAGAAACGTATGGGCCACTGATGCGTTTTAATAAATTTGTGCTTGATGCTCCTGTTATTATTGTAATCACTCTGGAAAAATCAAACTTCACCTCAAAAGTTGGCATTTCAGTGAAAAATATTGAATATCCGCTTATTGATATCGGTATCGCTGCATCGCAATTTTGTCTTCAGGCATACGAACTTGGACTGGGCACATGTATGCTGGGTTGGTTCAATGAAAAACCTATTCAAAAATTGCTTGGAATACCTGAAAAAAGAAAAATCGGATTGCTCATCAGCCTTGGCTATGCGGTGGAAGGGTACAAGCAAAGGCAAAAACAGAGAAAAGATATTTCTGAAATAACAGCATTGAACTCATACTAGCGCTTTGTCAATCAATGCGCATCAATCCCATATAGCATTAAATACAAATGAATCAACACCTGATTGATTTCTGACATGTATTCTTTACAGGCTTTGGGACTGCCCGGCAGGCAAAACACCAGTGTCTTTTTTCTTACTCCAGCAATGCTTCGGCTAATCACAGCACTGGGTTTTTCCATCCCATATTTCATACGAACCAGATCCATGATGCCAGGAATCTCCTTTTCCAGAAATGGCTTCACTGTATCCACTGTAATGTCGCGGGGACCAATGCCTGTCCCGCCTGTAGTGATTATCAGATCTGCTGAATTAAAAAGTTTTTCAAGCAAATACTTTAGTTTCCGTCTGCTGTCGGGAATAATGAGATTATGAATTTCACACTTGTAGCCTTTCATTCTGAAAAATACTTCAACAGATTCTTTGATGGCAGGACCGCTCAGATCTTCATACTCTCCTTTGCTGGCTCTGTCGCTGAGGGTGATGATGTGAATCTGAAACACTTTGGGTTCATATTCCAGTTCATCTCCTGCTTTGAGGATACCTGGTTTAATAACACGAGCAAAAATTCCCTCCTTGGGCATCACACAGGCTCCCGTTTCCCGATAAATGGCGCAACCATCTCCGTGACACTTTTTGCCGATCTGGGTCACCTGAAGGTCAACAGTATCATTGAACAATCTGTCCAGCGGACGCATTTGAAACAGTTCCATACCTTCGGTGGTAATATTTTCAGCAAATTCACCATATTTGAATACCTGCTGATGAAGTTTTCCGAATTTTTCGATGCTCTCCGCAGCAAGCAAACTGATTTGACGATGCCATTTGCCACTGTGCGCATCGGTTTTAATGCCGGTTGATGTGAGTTCGATAGTATCAACCGGATGTTTAATAACTCCTGTTTCGGTGGAAATATTGACAGATTTAATTTTGATTTTCATGATGTGCCAATTCATTTTTAACGCAAAATGCACAAAGCTATATTTAATATAGCTTATTCCTTCGTCTTTTCAAGCAAACGTACATTTGAAATTATCATCTTCTTGTCCACAGCCTTGCACATGTCATAAACAGTAAGCAGTGCCACCTGAACTGCTGTCAGAGCTTCCATTTCGATACCTGTTTGTCCCACACATTTTACAATTGATTGAACTTTTACTCCACTTTCAGTAAGTAGTGCTTTCACTTTCACCTGTGTGATGAGCAAAGGATGGCAAAGTGGTATGAGTTCTGAGGTTTTCTTGGCAGCCGTTATGCCTGCAAATTCAGCCATGCTCAGCACATCACCCTTTTTCATCTGGTTCTGTCTGATGAGTTCAACGGTTTCTTTTGCAAGAAGTATCTCTCCTTCGGCAGTGGCTGTTCTTGTCTGGTTGGGTTTGTTCCCCACATCTACCATGTTAGCTTTGCCATCATTGTCTGTGTGTGAAAACTTTTTTTCTGCCATAAAACTATCCTCCGATATTGAAAAACTTATGATTGTGACATATTGTCCCCTTTTCAGGTTTGTGAGAAATTGCCTGCTTGATAGCTTCTTCAACTCCTAGTTCTCTAATATTGAATCCGATTTCACTGAACAAACAAGGTTTGATATACCCATCAGCAGTGAGTCTGAGTCTGTTGCAAATCTCACAATTTCCTCCTGTTCCGCCTTCCACAACTGAAAAATCACCGCTTTTAAGTTCCATTTTATGAATAAACCGAATGAATAGTTTGTTTTTGTTACAGAATTCAGTGAGTTCTTCATGTGTTTTAGTGTCTTTTTTATCAAACATTACCACATTGATTTTTATTGGGCCAAGTCCTGCATTTTTTGCAGCCTCAATTCCTGCAAGCACTTTCGTGATGTCACCGCCTCGGGTGATGAAGGCATATCGTTCAGCATCAAGGGTGTCCAGGCTGATGTTGACTCTGTTCAAGCCGGCGTTCTTTAACGCCTGAGCATATTCTTTCAGCAGAATCCCATTGGTTGTCATGGCAATATCTTTCAATCCTTTGATTTGTGAAATCATTTGCACAAGACTGACAATTCCCTTTCTTACAAGTGGTTCGCCTCCTGTCAGCCTGATTTTATCTATTCCGCTTGCAACTGCGATTTCGACCACACCGACAATTTCTTTGAAAGACAATATTGAATTATGATCCTTCAGAACAATTCCTTCTTCAGGCATACAGTAACGGCATCTCAGATTACATCGATCGGTAACTGAAATTCTGAGATAAGAGATATTTCTGTTAAAGTGGTCTAACATTCACAAATTCTCCTAGTTTAATTTCACTGACACCCTGTTCCATGGCAATTATTCCAAATGCATCAGAAAATGCATTTATGTGTGCAGATCCATTATAGTTTATCGGTTTGATTTTACCATCAGATGTCAGTTCCACAGGATAAAATGATTTGCGGGTTGTCTTTTTTCTCAAAAAAGGAACTGCTGCCTGCAGAGGAATGACTACCTGTTTAAATTCATGCCCCATGAGTTTATATATTAGCGGTTTCACTGATAGTTCAAACTGCAGAAATGAAGATACAGGATTACCTGGCAGACCAAAGCAATGCTTTTCTCCGTTGGTTGCAAATGTAAGGGGACGTCCCGGCTGCATTGCAACACTATCAAACAAAATGTTCATTCCTGCCTGAGTGAGTGCCTGAGGCACAAAGTCAAAATCGCCCATTGAAACACCTCCGGTAAGTAAAACAATATCATTTTCGGAAATTGCACGACTCAGAACATCTGTAGTATCATCCAGATTATCAGACACAATGCCGTAATAATGAGTATTGACAGGAAGATTTGAGCAACTGCCTAATAACTGATGTGCATTGCTGTTTCTTATTTTTCCGGGAACAAGATTATGTCCGGGTTCAACAAGTTCATCACCTGTTGTAATGATACCGATATTAACTTTTCTATATAAAGGCACATTTTTAATACCTACAGTAGCTAAAATTCCAATATGCCAGGATTTAAGAAGAGTTCCTGCCTTAAGCACCGTTTCTCCCTGAATGATATCTTCCCCAATTAAACAAATATTTGAACCGGTTTTTTCAGCATTGAAAAAGATTGTGTTTCCATCCCTGATTTCTGTATCTTCAATCATCAATACAGTATCAGCACCCACAGGAACAGGTGCGCCAGTCATTATCTTTGAACATGTTCCAGGTAATAATTCAAATTCAGGAACCATACCTGCCATAATTACTTCCAGAACTTCCAAAGGACCCGGCAGATCTTCCCTGCGACAGGCATATCCATCAACAGCAGACTTATTGAATGGCGGCATGTTGATATCTGAAATTACATCCTCTGACAATATTCTACCTGTGACATTTCTGAGTTCTGCAATTTCTGTCTGAACAGTAGAGCTGCTACTGAGTAGTATATTCAATGCTTCATCATGTGTGATCACAGCACTTTATTTTTTGCAAAGTTAGCAAAAAAAGATGC
>CAYRXH010000108.1:0-7701 GCA_964428185.1 uncultured Bacteroidales bacterium | reverse complement strand
TTCAGTATTTGAGAGAATATGATATATGTATAAAATTTCTTCATTAAAATTGTTTAAACAAAACAAGCAGCATTTTGCTGCTTATTTGTCGGAGTGGTCCGACTCGAACGGACGACCACTTGCACCCCATGCAAGTACGCTAGCCAACTGCGCCACACCCCGTTTTGAAAATTCAGATTGCAAAAATAATAAAATTTATTGCATGCCTGTATGATTTTTTTATCTTAAAACAGAAAATATACCAGTGAGTCCGGTTCCGAAGATATTCACTATATATGTGCCGTTGGGCATATCAGAAGTATTGAACAGAGCCTGAAACGTGTTATTTGCTGTTTGGGTAAGATCTAATTCTTTTACTTTACTTCCATTCAGATTAAACACAAGAACAGATGTCTGTGATTCTGATAGATTTAGATTACTTATGCTAATAATGATATGATCAGAATTATTGGTAATATTCAATTCAGTTGATGATGAAAATTCTTCAAATCCGGGATTATTATAATGAATCATTCCGGAATAAGTGGTACAGCCATTGGCATCTGTTGCATAACATCCATATATCCCCGGTTGAGTTGCTGCATAAATATTTGTAAATGCACCAGGAATTTCTGTGTCATAATAATACCATGAATATGTAACGAAATTTCCTACACATGTAAAGATATTTCCATTGATCTGAATATCCATGGGTGTCTTAGGAAGAACACTGATCCATGTTGAATCTTCAACTTCACAGCCGTTTGCATCAAACATTTCAACATAAAAATATTGTGCAGAAGTAGGAAAAGCATAAGGATTAAATATTGTATCATCAGATACGTATGCAGCAGGTGTCCATGAATAATTACTTCCCTGATTGGCAACCACAAGTTGAGTGGAATCACCTTCGCACACTTCAACAGAATCAGGGAGTCCTGGAGAGATGGGAGGCAAAAGGCTGATTGTGTGGGTACCACCGCTTATAGAATACAAACTGTCAGTAACAACCACATTGTATGTATTTGGTGTAAGCCCTGTAAAAACATTTGAAGTCTGGAAAGTTGAGCCGTTATTGATAGAATAGAGGAGAGGATGGAGCCCCTGAGCATTGATTGTGATTGAACCTTCAAAACTTGTGGCACAAATAGCATTGATTACCTCCACGCTATTCAGTCTGACGGGTGCAAGTTTTGTAACACCTGAAAATGTAGCAAGCCATACATATCCGTCAGAGTCAACACAAACACCGTTGATCTGATTGCTGATTACTCCACCGGCAGCACTTACTGTTGAGAATGAATATGTGGAAGGATAGACAATATCCCTGAAAAAACTGGCACCATTTGTAAAGGTTGCAAACCATTTCCCGTTTCTGTCATCACTGACCATATCTTCAACCTGCTTTCCTGCCAGACCTTCAGTTGTATTATAGTAGCTCCATGTGCTTCCATTATAACGAGTAACACCTCCGCCAATTCCAAAACTTGGTTTGCTGCCAAACCACAAATGTCCGCTTTTATCACATGTACTTGAAATGACCAGATCTGCATCTGTATTTGATCCGTTCAGATTGTTGTATCCAGTCCATGTTGTTCCGTTAAACTTTCCGACACCTTCTGAAGTGCCGATCCAGATATTGCCACTGAGATCCTGTGTGATTGTATTGACAAAGTTGTGAGGAATTCCGTTAGCAGTAGTATAAGTAGTCCAACTGCTAGAATATTCTTTAACTCCGCTTCCGGCAGTGCCAACCCAGATATTGCCATTCTGAGCTTCAAATACACATTTGAGAATTGTCCCTGCAAGATCATTGCTGAATGTAGTCCCATTGAAGCGGGAATAACCACTGTTGGTAGCTATAAGGATGTCACCGTTCTGGGCCACATGAAGTCTATTAATTGTATTATCAGGCAAGCCGTTCGATGTGTTGTAAGTTGTCATGCTTGTACCATCGTATTTTGTCAGGCCTGAAGTAGATCCAAACCAGATATTGCCTGCATCGTCAGCAACAACACACTTGATGTTATTAACAGGCAATCCGTTACTGGTTGTGTAATTCTGCACAATAGTATAAGGTGTCTGTGCACTGGCTGCCATTGCAGCTAAAAGAAAAAAAGCAAAGTAAGAATACAATTTTCGCATGGTTACTGTTTTTTTGTTACTCAATATTTAGAACAATATTTAGAAGTTAAAAGTTGTAATAGGTTTAAATAAGAATGATAAGAAAAATTACTTGTGACGGAGCCATCTCCATAACTCCCTGTAACTATTTTTCTTACCGTACATTAAAATTCCGGTTCTGTATATTTTACCTGCAAACCAGGTAAGGAAAATAAAGGAACTGATCAGGAGGAACATTGAAAGACCAATTTCAAACCATGATACTCCAAATGGAATGCGAACCATCATGATGACTGGAGAAGTAAAAGGAATCATAGAAAGCCAGAAAGAGACCGGTCCATCCGGGTTGTTAATAACAACCTGTGCCATCACAATGGAAAGTATTAGTGGTGCAGTGACCGGAAGCAAAAATTGCTGAGTATCCGCTTCGTTGTCTACTGCCGATCCTATCGCAGCAAAGAGGGCCGCATACATCAGATACCCAAAAATAAAATAGAACAGAAACATTAAAATAATGACATCAAAATTAATTGCATTAAATCCTTCAAGTATTCTGTTTCCTTCATCAGAGGCAATCATTTCAGTCATCTTTATCTGTTCTGCTTCTTCAGGGGTTAACCCTTTGTTTTGAAGCATGATCTGAGGGGACTCCTGAAAAGAAAATTTTTCAGGTTGGGAAATTTGAAATCCTGTAATAATCAGAAAACTTAATACAACCCATAATAAAAACTGTGTCAGACCGACAAAAGCTATCCCGATAATTTTTCCCATCATCAATTGAAACGGTTTGACGGAAGAGACAATGATCTCAACAATTCTGCTTGTTTTTTCCTCAATAACCCCACGCATGACCTGGGAGCCAAAAGTGAAAATGAAAATGTAAATCAATATACCGCAAATAAAGCCGAGAATCATACTGATTTCTGGGAAGGAATACTGATCCTCTCCTTCATCAGAAAAGAGAATAGTGCTAACTTTAACAGGGGTTTCAATGCTTTCAAGCACACTTTTATCTATACCACTCACAGCAAGTTTGTGACTCTCAATTTCTTTTCTGATGATAGATTCAATATATGTGATAATGTTTACATTCACCTGCTTTTTTGCCATCAATTGTATCACAGAGGGTGAACTGATTGCTCCCTGAGGAATGTATAATAAAGCATTAAATCCTGATTCATCAAAATCCTCTCTTGCAGTCATCACATCTTCCCAGACAGGTTCAAAAATGATATTTTTTGTGCTTGCCTGGTCAAAAGCCTGAAAGAAAAATCCAGTTTCATCAATGATCCCTATTTTTTTGGGTTCATCGGAAATCTTAGCGAGATAAACAGGAACAATGACAATAGATGCAATGAGAATAGGTCCAAGTATTGTCATGATAAGAAAAGATCTTTTCTTTACCCTTGTAAGATACTCTCTGATAATGATTATTTTTATCTTATTCATGAACAGGTATTTTAGACAAGGATTTGTGTGTGGTGGCTTTGACCTGTCTGATGAATATTTCATGTAGTGTTGGCAGTACTTCAAAAAAAGCATGAACTCTGCAATAGGGAAGAATGATATTGAGCATATCATTTGGAGTTTTATTGTCAGGAATCTGTATCTGTACCTTATCACCTGAATTAATAGACTTTACCTTTTTTATGATAAAATCATGAGGTAAAATATCCTCAAGACTGGATTTGCACTCTGAATAATGAACTTCAACAATATTCTGACGGAAACTTTGCTTAATCTCGTTAACATTTCCTTGTAGTATGGTTTTTGACTGGTTGATAAGAAGCATATCATCGCATAATTCTTCAACAGATGCCATATTATGAGTAGAAAGTATGATTGAGTGCCCCTTTTTCTTAAAATCGAGAATTTCTTTTTTCAGCAGTTCTGTATTGATGGGATCAAAACCACTGAAAGGTTCATCAAAAATAAATAATTCAGGTTCATGGATAACTGTGAAAATGAACTGTATCTTTTGTTGCATTCCCTTTGATAGTTCTTCAACACGTTTGTTCCACCAGCTGATAATATCGAATTTCTCAAACCAGAACTGAAGTTTTTCCTTAGCAATTTTCAATGGAACTCCTTTTAATTGAGCAAGATAGAGTCCATGTTCGCCGACTTTCATTTTTTTGTAGAGACCTCTTTCTTCGGGAAGATATCCAATATTGTTCACATGTTCCCTGATCATAGGTATGCCTCTCCACTTCAAAGTTCCTGAATCGGGCCCAGTAATCTGGTTGATGATTCGTATCATAGAGGTTTTCCCGGCACCATTGGGACCCAGTAAACCATATATTGTTCCTTCACTTATTTTCAGTGTGACATTGTCAAGGGCGATATGATTACTGTATGTTTTACGGATGTTTTCAGCTTCGAAAATATACATCATTCATCAGGCTTTGAGTTCATTCTTCAAAAATACACAATTATCTTGAAAAGAACTCATGCATCCGCTCAAAGAAATTTTTTTCCTTTTTTTTCTGATCAGGCTGAAAACCTTGTTGACCCTGCATTTTCTGGATAAGCTCTTTTTCAAAACTGTTTAGTTTTTCAGGAACATAGACATTGATAAAAATGAGTTCATCACCTATTATACCTTGCCTATTAAGCATTGGAATTCCTTTGCCTTTGAGTCTGAAAAGTTTTCCGGGCTGAGTTCCGGCAGGAACTTTAACTCGTGCTTTTCCGTCTAGGGTAGGAACTTCAATGGTAGTCCCGAGAGCAGCTTCAGGGAAGGAGAGGTGGTGTTCATAATAAATATTGAGTTCTTCTCGAACGAAATGATCATGGGGGATTTCCTCTACAACAATAATCAGGTCGCCAGGAACTCCATTGCGAGGAGCTGCATTGCCTTTGCCAGACATTGATAATTGTATGCCGTCAGTAACACCAGGTGGAAGTTTTACTGTAATTATTTCTTCACCTTTCACAACGCCTACTCCCATGCAAACAGAACATTTTTTTGTAACAATTTCACCTTCTCCATGACAATTGGGACAGGTGGTTGTCGTTTGCATCTGCCCCAGGAAAGTACTAGTTACCCTGGTGACTTGTCCTCGACCATTACATGTAGGGCAGGTGTTAACTGCACCAGAACCTCCTGCACCGGATCCGTGACAGGCATTACATACAATCTGCTTATTGACTTTAACCTTCTTTTCAACTCCTCTGGCAATTTCTTCAAGAGTTAATTTTACTTTGATTCTAAGGTTTGATCCACGTTGTACACGTCTTCCGGAACTGCGTCCACCACCGAAACCAAAAAAATCTGCGAAACCACCTCCAAAAATATCCCCAAAATTGGAGAATATGTCTTCCATTGACATTCCACCACCACCAAATCCCTGAGAACCAAGACCGGCATGTCCATATTGATCATATTTACGCCTCTTGTCAGGGTTACTCAAAACTTCATATGCTTCAGCAGCTTCTTTAAACTTCTCCTCAGCATCTTTATTGTTGGGATTCTTATCAGGATGATACTGCAGTGCCTTTTGCCTGTAAGCCTTTTTTATCTCATCGTCCCCAGCATTTTTTGAAACACCGAGAACTTCATAATAATCTCTTTTTGCCACTTGACTAATTTTTATTATTTACCAACAACAACCTTTGCAAACCTTATTACATGACCATTTAACAAATATCCTTTCTCAATCTCGTCAATGACTTTCCCTTTCTTATCATCTTCCACTTCAACTATAGTCAATGCTTCATGAAAATCAGTATTAAATTCTTTACCTAAAGAAACCATCTGCTCGAGTCCCTGTTGCTGAAGTATGTTTCGAAACTTTTTGGAAATAAGATTAAATCCTTCAACCAGAGGCTTGCTTGACTCATCAGTGACTAGTGTACTTAAAGCTCTGTCAATATCGTCAAGAACAGGCAAAATGGCAGTAATTATCTTTGAAGAAGCAGTCTTATAAAAATCCTCCTTCTCTTTGAAAGTTCTTTTTTTATAATTCTCAAATTCTGCAAGTAATCTAAGATACTTGTCACTCATTATTTCAATCTGTTCCTGACAGCATTCCTTGGGTTTTCCGGAATCTTGCTGCTGTTGGTTCTCATCAAGGGGTGCTGAAGCTTGTTGCTCAGTATTTTTTTTTATGTTATTAGTCTGTTCTTTCTTTTCCTTTCTCTTTTTCATAGCATGTATTCAATTTCACAGATTGCAGGCCTGGATAGCAAAAAATTTGCCACCAGAATTGTTTTGACAAAATGACAGTTTCAAATATGTTAAAAGGGTGGGGCAATACCGAATTTTCTAAGAGAATCATGAAGTTCAGTCAGTATTTTATCATTGATCTCTATTCCATTTACCTCTGCAATGCGCTCGTTATTTCTCTCAGGATCCCCTGGAATAATCAGTTGTTCAATCTGATCAATAGTTTGAGCTTTTCTGAAAGTATTGATCCACAAATCCATGTAGCTTTTAAAATCTTCAGCAGGCTGAAAAGCATCAATGCGAATGGCACCGAAAAAATGACCAAGACCTTTTCCGGGAGCACCCACAACAGGCTCCATATATGCAACCTGAGGAGGAACAAAAGGACCAAAAGCTGCACCGGAAAATACTGCTGAGAATATATCAACGATCGCTGACAAACAGAATCCTTTGTGACTACCATGTTCCCTATCACCACCAAGTGGAAGAATCGCACCTCCTTGTTTTAAGACTCCTGGTTCATCAGAAGGATTTCCATGCTTGTCTTGAACCATCATTGAAGCAACTTTTTTGTTTTGCTTTTCTAATAATTCTAGTTTACCCCTTGCAATTGGAGTAGTGGCAAAATCAGCTACAAAATCAGGCTCTTTGCCTCCGGGTATTGCTATTGCTATCGGATTTGTTCCCAATAACCGATCAGTACTGTAAGTAGGTGCAACCAAAGCATTGGCATTGGTCATGCTGATACCTATCATGTCTTTTGATGATGCCATCATTGAATAATATCCGGCTATTCCAAAATGATTGGAATTTCTTACACTTGCCCAGGCACTATAAGATATCTCAGCCTTTTCAATTACCTTTTCCATAGTAAATTTTGCAACTACCATTCCTGCTCCCAGATCTCCATCAATGACCATAGTGCTTGGCGTTTCATGGACAACCTTTATGGATGGGGCAGGGTTGAGCCTTCCTGCTGACAACAATCCAAGATAATCCTTGATCCTCATTATACCATGCGATGGTATTCCTCTTTTCTCTGCTGAAAGCAAAACATCAGAAATAATTTGCGAATCTGATGAACTGAATCCCGCAGCTTCAAAGATTTTTTTTATCCCTGTATTCAATTCTAAACATGTGAATCTCATAAAAATCAACTTTACATTTGTTAACTAATTTAAACCAAACCAATAAATAATCAATATTTCAAAGAATTTACAAATGTAAACACCATGTAAATATATGTTATCCCAAAGGTACTGATTTTTTTTCAGGTAAAAGCAAATTAGATTCTTTTTTTCACTTAATTAATGTCGCCTTTGCCGCTATAAGTGATACATTGTATTTTAATAACTAGTTTATTCTTCAATTAACTAATTCGTTAAATAAATAAGACTACTAATAAGACCGCTATTTATTTCCTGGATTAT
>CAYRXH010000107.1:0-7729 GCA_964428185.1 uncultured Bacteroidales bacterium | reverse complement strand
TGAGCTCGCCTGATATACGATTTGTAAATGTCAACATTTCCGGTTTGCTTCCCAACCATGGCGATACACCAGTCATCAAAAGCATATTCAAGGGTTTTTGAAATACTTTCAGACTCAAGATCGGCAGGAATATATCCATACATTCTGTAGTATTTTAATCCGAAATGATCACGGCTTGCACTGGTCGTCATTGCCTGCAGAGCGAGTTCACGGTCAATATTTCCGATGTTTTTCAGAATGGCATCTGCAATAACAGGAACAGCATGGTAACCGATCATACACCAAGTCTCATTGGATGCAAATTCCCAAACAGGAAGCAGTCCTTTGTCTTTATATTGTTTCAGCATGGTCATGACAAAATCCCTTGTGCGCTTTGTGTCAATAATCGTCATCAGAGGATGGTATGCTCTGTATGTGTCCCATAATGAGAATACAGTGTAGTAGTCAAAATCAGTGGTCTCATGAATCTGAAAATCACGCCCCAGATATCTGCCGTCCACATCAGAATAAATGTTTGGGACGATCATACAATGATAAAATGCTGTGTAAAAGACAGTTTTTTTTATTGTGATCTTCATCTTCAACCATGATTTTTGATAGCTCTTTTTGCCATGCCTGTTCTGCAAGTGCTCTTGCCTGATCAAAACTGAGGTTGCCGGCTTCTTCAGAAAGATTTTTACGTGCGCCTTCAACACCTGTGGCCGAAATGCCAACTTTCACAGTGATCTGTTTATTTTTTCCGGAAAATTTCACTAAAGCTTTGATATTCGTCCCCCGCAAAGAATGCTTGTCTGTCATCTGATTGTTCTCAACAATTACAAATTCTTCAATGGGTTCAGAAAACTGAATGACAAAAAAGAGCCGCTGATTTTGTGCCCATGCAGCACTATGTCTGTACCCCACAATTTCATATTTTTCAGTCTGTTCAATATATGAATCTAGAACAACATCTCTCCATGTTAGATCAATGAAGAACATGGGGGAATCTTTCTCATTTTTAAATGTATATCGGTGAATACCACAACGTTGGGTTGCCGTTAACTCTGCAAGAATATTGTCTGATTTAAAAAAAACACTATAGTAACCAGGTGAGGCTGTTTCATTTTCATGAGAAAACCCCGATGCAAAAAGATTTTCATCACTGAAGTTCTGTTTTTTTTGCAGTGAAGTTCCTGAAAAAGGTTTGATTAAAATATCTGCATAATCAGAAACCCCCGTTCCGCTGAGATGGGTATGACTGAACCCAAAGATTACATTGTCAGAATAATGGTATCCTGAACAACCATCCCATCCTTCTTTTCTGGTATCGGGACTCAGTTGAACCATACCAAAGGGATAGACAGCTCCTGGGTATGTGTGTCCGTGAAGATCTGTTCCAATAAAAGGGTTAACATATTTCAGAACATCCTGTGCACTGATTGAGAGGGAGAAGGAGAAGGAGAAGGAGAGGGAGAATGCAAGAAAGATGAATCGCTTCATAGTCAGGAATTATTGGTGAATAAGTGCTGTTGCGCCCAGAATAGCTGCATCATTAGCAGGTAGGCCTGAACGCATCAGTTTGATTTTGTTTTTGTATATCTTAAGTAGGTTTTCTTCGAAGTATTTTTTTAAAGGATTCATTAATACATCTCCAGCATTGGCTAGTCCACCGAATATATAAATTGCTGCGGGAGATGTGTGGGCAACACTGTCTGCCAATTTTACGGCAAGAATTTTTGAAGTAATGTCAAATGCTCTGAGGGCAATTGAGTCCCCGTTTTTAGCAGCTTCTCCTATATGCTTGGATGATAGTTCAGACAAAGGGACAGATCGCAACTGGGAAGGTTCTTCAGAGTTATTCAATAATTCTTTGACACTAGTAACAATTCCTCCTGCCGAAGCATAGGTTTCAAGGCATCCATTGCGACCACAACCACATGGTCTGCCTTTGGGATCATAAATTGTATGCCCGATTTCACCTGCAAAACCATCATGTCCGTAAACAAGTTTGCCGTCAACAACAATACCGCTGCCAACACCTGTTCCCAGGGTGATCATAATAAAATCCTTTTCACCTTTGGCATTTCCGTATATCATTTCCCCTATGGCAGCAGCATTGGCATCATTTGTCAGCTTTATCACAGTATCAGGAAAACGTTTTTGAAGCATTTCTACAACAGGAACGACACCTTTCCATTCCAGATTTGGAGCAAATTCAATGGTTCCATGATAGAAATTTCCGTTGGGAGCACCTATTCCAATGCCTTGCAGCACAGATGACACCGATTTAAGTTCTTCAAATTCTTCAATAATGTCAGCGAGTTTAAGAAAGAATTCAGAAGCAACAGGGTGACCTAGTGTATCGAGTACTTTTCTTCTGATAATTCTGCCTTCCCTGTTTACCAGTCCAACAACACTTGTTGTTCCTCCAATATCAATACCTATTGTATATGCGCTCATAGTTTGAAAATTATTCAATCACAATGTCACGTTTGCGTGCAATATGTCCTTTCCAGCCGTAAAAAGCTAGATAGAGATAGGGAAGGATAAGAATCAGGTAAGATGACTGAAGCCCGGTGTTGTCGGCCACCACTCCCTGAAGAAGGGGCAGAAGAGCACCTCCGAGAATTGCCATAACAAGCAATGATGATCCCTGGGATGTATATTTCCCCAGTCCGTTAATAGCAAGAGTGAAGATGTTAGACCACATGATTGAATTGAACAACCCGATTCCGATGACAGCCCAAAGGGCAATCTGCCCTTCTGTATACACAGTTGTAATAATCAGTCCGATGACCATCAGACAAAATACTGAAAGTGTTCGGGCAGGTAGATTTTTGCCTATAATAAGTCCAAGCAGATTGATTGCTATTAGAATAAAAAATGGCCACACACGACCAAAGTCAATCCCACTTTCAAGATAAGCAGCACCGAAGATAACAACAAAACCAGTGAGTGCAATGAGAACCATGAGCATGATTTGCTTTGCCCTGTTGTTGAATTTGCCCAGTGAAACAGCTCCGATAAATCTCCCTATCATTGCACCTCCCCAGTAAAAGGCAAGAAATAGCTTGGCTTCCATTTCAGGGTAGGCGAGAAGTTCATGAAGATAATTGATGATTGTACTCCCTATGGAAACCTCAGAACCCACATAGAAGAAAATGGCAATGATGCCCAGAGAAAGCTGGCTAAATTTCAAAGCCTGCACACCCTTGACCCTCGAATTGCTCTGATGCATCAACGGTAGTTTTGCAAACAAAAAGATGATGGCCAGCAGAAAAAATAAGCCTGCAAAAATAAAATAGGGAATTTGAACACCGGCCGATGACATTGTCATTCCCCCATCAGTCAGCACCGGAACACCGGCAGAATTCAGCAAAGGTTCTCCCCAGGCTGCAAAGAAATGAAAAACCAGATATCCTCCTATAATTGGAGCAATTGTTGTTCCGAAGGAATTAAATCCCTGTGACATATTAAGTCTGCTTGATGCAGTTTCAGGCCTTCCAAGAATAGCAACATAAGAGTTGGCAGAAATCTGGAGCATTGTAAATCCAAGACCTAGAATAAAAAGAGCACTGAGGAAAAATGTATATTCATGGGCATGTGCCGCAGGATAAAACAAGATGCATGCAATGCCGGAAATCACAAGTCCAATGATAATACCGGTTCTGTATCCCAGTTTTTGAATGGGATCTCCAATGAATACCGAAATTATAAAATAAATGAGCGATCCTATAAAATAAGCCCCGAAAAATGAAAACTGCACAAGCATTGCCTGAGCATAATTCAATTCAAATATTTTCTTCAAATAGGGAATGAGGATGTCGTTCATACATGTAATAAAACCCCACATTAAAAACAGTACTGTAATTAATACAAAAGCAGGGCGGTAGAATTTTGGCTCATTCATATTTTTGAAAATTTGAACAAAAATAATGAATTCCTGATATAATTAATTGAAAAATGGGACAATCCCAAAGATTTGTGAAGTATCTGCAGTGGCACTTAGAATCAGAAATCCACAATATAATACTATAAGAATAATTCCATCTGTTTTGGAAATTCCTTTCTTCACACCATTGAGAGCAAACAGTAAAAAAATCAATGAAGCAGAAATATTGACAAGAATATTGAATTGCTGCTCTTCGGAAACCTGAAGCGGAGTAATGACTGATGCAATACCTAAAATAAGGAAGGTATTAAAAATATTGGATCCGATAATGTTTCCAAGTGCAAGACCTTCTTCTTTCTTCAATGCAGCGGTGGCAGAACTGATAACTTCAGGAAGTGAGGATCCGATGGCCAGAATACTAACACCTATATATGCTTCGCTCATTCCCAGAAATCGTGCAATTTCAATGGCATTTTCAACAACCCAGTTTCCTCCAAGGGATACTCCTGCAATGCCTGAGACCACCATGAACAGAATTAATGATGTTTTTTTTTCTGAAGCATTCTGATCTGATTCTTCTATTGATTCTTTATTGAACAATAATGTGTAAATCAGAAATATAGCAAACAAACAAAGAAAGATGATGCCATCAACTCTTCCAATAATGTTTATGTTCTGATTGAAAAATGTCGTATCAAAACTTACAAGAAATAAAATCAGAGATGCAGAGATGACTGCCGGAATTTTTACCTTTACTGTGTGTGATTTCTTTATTGAAATTTTGGTTATCAGCGAGAGAATGCCAAGTATAAGCATTATGTTTGCAATATTACTTCCTACAACATTGCTTATTGAAATGTCTGCTGAGCCCTTGAATACAGCCACAACACTGATGATGAGTTCAGGGAGAGATGTTCCGAATCCTACCACAACCATTCCTATAACCATTGAAGAGACTTTGAACTTTTTGCCAAGCAAAGATGCACCGTTAATTAGAAAATTGGCTCCACCAATTAGAATGACAAAACCGAGTATGAAAAATAGTATCTTAAGTAGCATTGGATTGAAATTAGTCAGGTTCTATGAATTAGTAAATATTTTTGACCCTATTCGTAGCATTGTACTGCCTTCTTCAATGGCAACCTCGTAATCATTGGTCATTCCCATGGAGATTTCACAGAAATGGTCATGATCAGCAAAGTATTTGTTTTTCAGAAAATGAAAAATTTCGGATAAGTTATTAAATTCCTTTTTAACAGTTACCTTGTTGTTGGTGAAACTGGCCATTCCCATGACCCCGCAAATTCTCACATTATTGAAAGTGTGAAATGTGGGATCTTCAATAATCGAAGTTGCTTCATCAATATCAAGTCCGAATTTTGTTTCTTCAAATGCAATATAAAACTGAAGCAGGCAGTCGATGATGCGTTGGTGCTTTTCACCCTGACGATTGACTTGGGACAGCAATTTCAGACTGTCAATGCTTTGGATCATAGCAATGAATGGAGCAATGTATTTCACTTTGTTAGTCTGAAGATGCCCTATCATATGCCATTCAATATCTTCTGGCAATAAATCTTTCTTTCGAACAATCTCTTGTACTTTGTTTTCTCCGAAAATTTTATGACCGTTCTGATATACTTTAAGAATTTGTTCCGGTTCCTGGGATTTTGTTACAGCAATAAGCTTGACTTTCGGGGGAATTTCATTTTTTAAAATAAGAAAGCGATTAGAGATTGACATATTTTAAGTAAGCATGAACATGCAAAGTTAGAAAAATCAGAAATATTCAGGTGCTATTTCACAAAACCACTGACAGCAGCTACTCCGAATTCGATCTCGCTTTTAGCAGACAGCAAGACCTTGTTTCCCTGAAATACCTCAACTTTAACATAGCCTGTGCCGGTATTGTTACGTGCACTCAGATATAAATACTTATCCGGCTTGGCTTTAAACTCAAGTGACCAATTGTTTTTTGCTCCTGTTTGTTTATAATTTCCGTATTCATCGACATATTGGATCCAGTAATCATTGGCAGTGCCACTTACTTTATAGGTTATATTTCTTTTGAACACCACAGGCCAGGAATTCTTGTCGCAACTATTTGACAATAAGGCAATTGCAAAAACAAGGAGGAGATATTTTTTCATAAAAATCCCAATTATATAATCAATCGCTTTTTTTACGGCTTAAAATTACAAAAGTTTCTGCAATAACAAGAAAAAATTTCAAAATCTTGAAACGAATTAACTATTGAAACAGAAATCCTTAAAGTCAGGAGCGTTTTTTTCTGATAAAGTTGAAAAACAAAACTGTGCATAAGAAAGTAATTGCCCCTGATATATAATATGGAAGTTCACCTGTCATTTTAAGTCCTTCAGGAGCAATAAGAATGTATGTAAAACATACTGCCGTCATAAATACAGCAGGTACAAGAGCAATGATAAATAATTTTTTTTCTCTGGCAAGATACACACTGATAGCCCAAAGTACAATCATAGCAAGTGTCTGGTTTGACCATGCCATATATCTCCATATTATTCCGAAATTGGTTTGACTGATGATAAATCCTGCTATAAAAATGGGTATACTGATAAGAATTCTGTTTTTAAGAGGTTTCTGGTCAAACCTGAGAAAGTCAGCAATGATGAGGCGTACACTTCTGAATGCTGTGTCACCTGAAGTGATGGGTGCTGCAACAACTCCTATGAGAGCAAGTATTGCTCCGAATTTACCAAGCAAACTAACTGAAATTTCATTCACAGCCCAGGCAGCATTTTCTTTTTGTTTAATCATCACGGTATTGAGATTCTGCACACTTCCCCAGAATGACATTCCTATTGCTGCCCAGATCAGAGCAACAATACCTTCGGCAACCATAGCACCATAAAATACCCTTCGGCCCATAGCTTCATTTTTAAGACATCTGGCCATAAGTGGTGACTGAGTTGCGTGAAAACCGGAAACTGCACCACAGGCTATTGTGACAAACATCATCGGAAAAACCGGAAACTGACTGCCGTTGTGTCTCATATTCATGAATGTCTCACTTGTGAGCTCAGGAACAGCCATACCCCTGATGATCATCATTGTAAAAATTCCCAAAGCCATAAATAACAGTGCAAACCCAAATACAGGATATACTTTGCCTATCAGTTTATCTATAGGGTGGATGCTTGCCATGATATAATAGACAAAAATCAGAGCGATCCATGCAGCAACAGGGAAGTATCCTTGTGTCAGAGTGTCAATAATTGATGCCGGACCCATAACAAAGACCGCACCTACTAGAATCATCAGGAATATGGTGAAAATTCTCATAAAATATTTAATGCCGGAGCCCAGATATTTTCCAACAATTTCCGGCAAACTAATGCCATTGTTTCTGACTGAAATCATTCCCGAAAAAAAATCGTGAAGTGCTCCTCCAAGGATATTTCCAAATACTATCCATAAAAAAGCTACTGGCCCATACATTGCTCCCAGTAATGCTCCGAAAATAGGACCCAGTCCGGCAATGTTAAGAAATTGAATGAGAAAAATCCTTCCCCATCTCAGGGGGACATAATCAACACCGTCCTGCATCGAGTATGCCGGAGTTTTTCGTGTGGTATCAGTACCGAATATTCGCTCAACAAATCTTCCGTATAGAAAATAACCGGCCAGAAGTAAAAAAAAGTGCAGTGAAAAATGTAAGCATCTTTTTTATTTACAAACTTGAGTCACCTCTAAAAACTAACTTTATGTTTAATGGGCAATAAACTATAATTGTAACTAAATAACAATTTTTTCAAGATATAATATCATAAATTCAACAAATAAATGCAACTTTTACAGAGGAGATAAAGATTAAATTTT
>CAYRXH010000106.1:0-7746 GCA_964428185.1 uncultured Bacteroidales bacterium | reverse complement strand
TTTTTCTGACAAAATAATAAAAATTACTAAATCAATTAATATTTAGAATAGAGCCTCTCGAATTTATCAACGGAGGTCTTTTTACAATGAATGCCAACTAATAACTATTAATAGCTATCTGCTCTTATCGGGGCCTTCCGGGATAGGATGAATTTGCGGGAAATTTTTCATTTCTTCAAGAATGACTTCAATGGCTTTGTCAAGCTGAGTGTCTTTTCCCATAAATTCTTCATACGGGTCATTATCAATTACAATATCAGGCTCAACTCCCCAGCCTTCGATAATCCATTCTCCGGTCACGGGATCATACGAAGCAAATTCAGGCCGGTTAAGGGTGGCACCATCAATGAATGGAAGAGTTCCACGGATACCAACAACACCTCCCCAAGTTCTCACACCGATCACTTTACCGATTGAATAGTGTTTCACTCCGTATGGAAAAAGATCTCCATCAGAAGCAGAATATTGATTAACAAGAACAACGATGGGTCCGTTGAGCATCTGTCTGGGAGTTTGAGAAGGAATCTGAACATTTCTGGCAGTATTGGCCCGTTGAATCTGACGTTGCAATCTTTCCAGAATCATTGGTGATACATTTCCGCCTCCATTTCCTCTATTATCAATAATTAGGGCTTTTTTATGAAGTTGAGGATAATAATATTTGGCAAATTCATTGAGTCCGGCAACACCCATATCAGGAATATGGAGATAACCAACTTCTCCGTTTGTTGCTTCGGCCACTCTGCGAATATTGCCCTGAACCCAGTTGAAATAATAAAGTTCTGATTCATTTTCAATGGGCACAACAATGACTTTTTGTGAATTTTTTGCTGAGGGTGTTGAATTTACTGTAAGTTCAACCTGTTTTCCGGCTTTGCCCACAAGCAGACGATACATATCAGTTTCTTTTGACACATCTTTTCCGTCTATGGCGATAATATAATCACCTTCTTTTACATCAATGCCGGGTTCGGTGAGTGGTGAACGCAGTTTGCTGCTCCAGTTTGCACCTTCAAGGATTTTATCAATTCTGTAATACCCAGATTTGTCTCTGATGAATTCAGCACCCAGAAGTCCCAAAGGTATGCGGGTTAAATGGGGCATCTCTCCACCGTTCACATATGCATGACCAACATTCAGTTCCCCGATCATTTCCCCGATGATATAGTTAAGGTCATGACGATGATTCACGTAGGGAAGAAAGATTTCATATTTCTTTTTTATGCTTTCCCAGTCAACACCATGCATATTAGGCGTATAAAAAAAATCACGCATCTGTCTCCAGCTTTCAAAAAAAATCTGAGCCCATTCTTCTTTCAAATCAGGCCAAACTTTCATGTCGCTGAGGTTCACTTTCTTCTCCAACTTTAATGGTGCAGCAGGAACATCAACTATGTAGAAATCCTTGTCTTTTCTGACAAGCATTTTCTTTTTATTTGCAGTAAACTGAAAATCGGAACATTCTGTAATTTCTTTTTCTTCTTTTTTAGTGAAATCATACATATAAAGAAAACTCTTTGAATCATCAGGGTTAGTCCGCATATAGTAAGCCTTGTCATCCTTTCCGGCTACACTCCAATAGTCACTAGCCTGAACAGGAAGGGACAGAATCCTCGATGCCATATTATCAGTGTCAATAATGACAGGCTGAACCGTCTCTGCACTTTTCTCTTCATCAGTGCCTGTTGCTTCTTTAGCCACAGGAAGCTGAACTGTCACCTCATTATTCACGGGAGCCAAAGGATTTGGGGTGCTTTTGGAGAGAATCACAAAATAGGGCTTTGACATATTGCTGTATGAATGATTCCATTCAGTGCGGCTATAAGTGGGATTGAAGTCCCTATCGGAAACGAAATACAGGTATTTTCCGTCAGCACTGAACTCGGGATTGTATGAACGATACCATTCATCAGTGACCTGATAGGTTTTTTTATCATTAAGGCTGTAAAGTTTGATTGTTGATAAACCGTTGGGTTCCGAATTGGTATAGACAATCCACTTGCTGTCGGGACTCCATGTAAATCCAGTAATTTCCCAGATTTTATTCTGGGCAACCTCAGTGATTTGTTTTGTAGCAATGTCAACATACCGGAGTCTCATTTTTTTATCATTGAACAGGAGGTATTTGCTGTCCGGAGACCATTCCAGCGAGAAATAATAAGTGTCTGCACCTTTTGTCAGCTGAATGGCTTCAGAAGAACCATCCTGGGCCTGAATATAAATTTCAAACTCGCCGCTTTTATCACTTATAAATGCAATATATTTTCCATCAGGAGACCATACAGCATTGCGTTCGTGGACTCCGGATGTGGTTGTCAGATTGCGTGTAATTCCTGTTTCGGCAGGAACACTGAAAATATCACCTCTTGCACTGAATACAAGTCTTTGTCCATCAGGTGAAATGTCAACGTTTTGTATGTTTTTCCATGCATCTTTTTCTGAACTTCGTCCTGCTGGTAGATCATCAGCAACAATTACACTTATTTTTCTGGGTGTTTTAGATTGAACATCCATTAAATAAATGTATCCGGCATTTTCGAAAACGATCTGACTGCCTGAATGAGACGGAAATTTTACATCATATTCCTTGAAGTCGGTCACTTTTTTGGTTTCGCCAGAAACGGTATTATAGACAAAAATATTGGCAGTCTTGTCACGGTCTGATACAAAATAAATTTCATCTCCAATCCACATTGGAAAAATATCCTGTGCAACATTTTCAGTGATTTTTGCGATTTTTTTAGTTTCAAAATCAAAAATCCGTATGTCGTCAGCCATTCCGCCCTTGTAATATTTCCATGTTCTGAATTCACGGAATACTCTGTTAAATGCAAGCTTTTTTCCATCTGGAGAATAGCTGCAAAATCCGCCGGTGGAAAGAGGGAGAGGTGTGGAATGACCTCCCTCAACGCTTACCATGAATAAATGTCCCACAAAGTCATTATATGTCCTTTTTCTTGATCTGTAAATAATGTTCTTTCCGTCATTTGTCCAGGTCATTACAATATTGTTGGGTCCCATGCGATCTGAAACTTCATCTCTTCCCAAAGTTGCTGTGTATGTAAGTCTTTTGGGAATACCACCCGATGCCGGAATAACATAGACTTCTGTGTTTCCGTCATATTGTCCGGTAAAAGCAATCATACTTCCATCAGGAGAAAATCTTGGAAACATCTCAAAGCCTTCATGACTGGTTAATCGTCGTGCTGTGCCTCCTTCAGTGTTTGCAGTGTACAAATCTCCTGCATATGTAAAAACAATAGTGTTTCCATGTACTGCAGGAAAACGTAATAATCGGGTTTCCTGGTGCGATATTCCTGAAATAGTAATTATGCTCATAACGGATGCTAATAAAAGTGTTTTCATTGTTTTGTTTTTTTGAACTGCCAAATCTACAATTTTTTTTCAGAAAATATTCTGTATTTCGACATTAGGTGAAGAAATCATGACATAATGCAAAATGTTATAGGTGAGTAGATTTCATTTTTTATTTAGTGAATAATAAAGTTTGGTAAAGTATTTGACTAGCGAAAAAAATGTTAACATTACCTTTTTTACGTTTAGTATTAAAATTGTTATTAACTTTATCACAAATTCAATTATGTATCATTTAATAAATTTTTTATGAAAAAGTTACTTCTTTTAGGTATGGCATTATTTATAGTGTCTGCAGTTTCAGCACAGAAAACCTATTATTATCCGGATACAGGTACTCCAATTATTAAAATGAAGATACCTACTTCAACCTGGTCTGTTTCCAATGACGAATCATCATTGAGTTTTTCACCAGCCGATGACACAGAAAACGGTAGGATGATTGCCATGGTATGGAAGTCTGAAGATCCCGGTGCAGAAGAAGCAGTGACCAATCTCGTAAATGAGAGTTTTGAACTAGTCGAAACCTTACTTACGGATTTGACTTGGGATGAGGAAACAAGCGAGTTTGACATCAACGGAATTTCATTTGTTGCCATTGATGGCTGGGGCAATTACACCAACGAAGATGGATCAAAGGAAGAAATGATGGCCACTGTTATGATCTTCTTCCCAGATGATGTAAACATGCTTACACTTGTATATATTGGCCTTGAGGCTGCTTATACAAAGCATAAAGAAGATTTTCTTGGAATCATTCAGTCAATCGAACCGTACTAATCATGCTCATCTGAGTAATAAAAAATAGCCTTTACGACTCTTTTTTATTGTCAGGATGAAAAGGGATGCTTGATTTCATTTTTTTGTTATTTTTGCCGTAGAAAAAAATGATGAATATGAAAAATATGAAACAACACAATCCTATACTGATTCTTTTATTGCTTGTGGCTGTTGCTGCATTTCTCCGTATGTTTATTGGAATCCCGAACGTTTCTCCAATTGCTGCAATAGCACTTTTTGGGGCAACCTATATAAAAAGAAAAGAGCTGGCTGTTGTTCTTCCACTGGTTATTCTGCTCATCAGCGATATCATCATTGGATTATATAGTCCTTTGCTGATGATTGGTGTATATAGTTCATTCGTTTTCATTGCTCTTTTGGGTTTTGTTTTGAGAAGGAATGTCAATGTAGCTACAGTTATAGGTAGTTCATTGATTTCTTCTGTCATCTTCTTCCTTGTGACAAATTTTGTTGTCTGGGCTGAAGGGATCTGGTATCCTTTAACAGTTGACGGACTGATCAGATGTTATGTTATGGCTTTACCTTTCTTTAAATATGAAGTAGCAGGAACACTGGTGTTCAGTGGGTTATTTTTTGTGACTTATGCTCTTGTTTTTAGATTTTCTCCTAAACAGGCTGAAATAAAAGTTTAATCATTATATTATTTTGAAAAAAAACTGTCCCTTATGACAGTTTTTTTTTGTGAATACAAATCCTTATCCGTTCATTGAAAGGAGAAACTCTTCATTGGTTTTGGTAAATTTCATTCTGTCAGTCATAAACTGCATAGCCTCGAGGGTTGTCATATCTGAGAGATGATTGCGCAATACCCAGACTCTCTGTAAAACATCCTTTTCAACAAGCAGATCATCACGTCTGGTACTTGATGCAACAAGATCAATGGCAGGAAATAATCTTTTGTTGGATAGTTTTCTGTCGAGCTGCAATTCCATATTTCCGGTTCCTTTAAATTCTTCGAAAATAACTTCATCCATTTTGGAGCCAGTCTCGGTAAGTGCGGTTGCTATTATAGTGAGTGATCCACCGTTTTCAATCTGACGGGCAGCACCAAAGAATCTTTTGGGCTTTTGGAGTGCATTTGCTTCAACACCTCCGGAAAGTACTTTTCCTGATGCAGGTGCAACAGTGTTATATGCTCTGGCAAGTCTGGTGATGGAATCCAGAAGAATAACCACATCATGACCACATTCTGTCAGACGTTTGGACTTCTCAAGAACGATATTTGCTATTCTTACATGTTTTTCTGCTGGCTCATCAAAAGTAGAAGCGATGACTTCTGCCTTAACACTTCTCATCATGTCAGTAACCTCTTCAGGTCTTTCATCAATCAGGAGTACTATCAGATATGCTTCCGGATGATTATAGGCAATGGCGTTGGCAAGTTCTTTCAGGATCATTGTTTTTCCTGTCTTGGGTTGAGCTACGATTAGCCCACGCTGTCCTTTTCCGATGGGAGTGAACAGATCAATGACTCTTGATGAAAGACTTTCTTCGGGATGTTCTGTTAATTTGAACTTCTTCATGGGGAATAAGGGAGTCAGATAATCAAATGGTATTCTGTCTCTCACCTTTTCAGGCGGAAGTCCATTTACAAGCTCAATTCTGACAAGAGGATAATATTTTTCATTTTCCCGGGTAGGACGGATATAGCCCTTCACTGTATCTCCTGTTTTTAATCCTATGGATTTGATCTGTGACTGTGAAACATATATATCATCAGGGGAACTCAGGTAATTAAAATCAGAAGATCTGAGAAAACCATATCCTTCAGGCATCAGTTCAACAACTCCTTCAACAGCAACCACACCATCCAGTTCATAGCTGTATTCTGGTCTTTTTTCTTCTTTTTTCTGAACCGGAGGTGGCTGGGTTTCCTCTTTTGCTTCGCTTGCATAAAGGGATAAAACTTCTGTATCAACAGATTCGGTTTGAATTTCTTCAGATGTCTCTTGATTCTTTTCTATAGCCGCAATTTCATGAACAGAAAAAAGATCTTCCTCAGGCATCATTGAAACCTCTTTTGCAAAGTCATCAATAGTTTTTAATAAATCTTCAGAGGACACAGACACCTCATTTTTTTCTTTTTCCATTTCATGTTTCTGAGGTTTTTTACTGGGTCTACCTCTTTTATTCTGCCTGTTTTGTGTGTTATTTTGAAAATCCTGAACATTATTCTGATTGTGATTGCCGGGCTTTACTATTGATAATTCTTCAGGACTTATCAGTGGCTTCTCATACTGAATTTCTTTGTTCATACTCTCTTGTTCCGGTTTCGATGATGAAACAACAAGAACAGGTTTTGAACTGTGTTTTCTCGGTCGGCGGTTGTTTTGTTTGTCATGTCTGAACTGGCTTTCTTCCTTTCGGAAAACTTCAGGATGCATTGCCTGATGATTGAGAATTTCAAAAACAATCTCTGTTTGTTTGAGTTTGTGAAAGTTTCGTATGCCCAGTTTTTCAGCCACAGATTTCAGATCTTCAATGGGCATGGCATTGAGTTGTTCAATTTTATACATTGCTATTAAATTAGTTTCTTGATAGTGAGTACAATAAAAAAATGATGTTGGAAAAAATGAATGATGCCGAACGGCTTATCTGCTGCAAATATATTACTTTTTAATTAAATGATTGATTTTTTTTATTATTATTGAGTTAAATAACCTTCAGAGAGAGGACTTCACTGATAAATCAGAAATAAATGAGATTCCGAATAGACCTGTTTTAGTTTCAATAATAAAGAACTTTACATCAGTCCCATTTTCAAATTTAAAAGCCAGGTTTCTTTTCGTCCATTTATTATGCTGATATTCAGCAAGATAACTGGATGTTGTAGAATTACTGTAAAAATCAAGAATCAGTTCAGTTCTTTTGGGAATGACAATTGTCTGAGGATGTTCATCACTGGTGAAGGTCATATTCAAATAGAGGAACAGAGCTGTGATATTGACTCCTATGGCGAAAATACTGAACAAAATGTAGGGGAATGAGATGATGGGGATATGATGTTTCTTAAACAGAGGACGCAATAAGTATCCGCTCAGGGATACGATTCCCACAATAAAAAAAATCAGCCAGTCAGCTAGCAATGTCACCTGACAGATAGACAGCAGAATATAAGTGCTAAGAAAAATACTGAGAATAGTAATGGAATAAATTGGGTGTAATTTTCTTTGATATGTTTTATAAGATGGTTTGTTTACAGATTGTTTACAAATCGAATAGTCAAAATCCCAGACTTTGCATAAAGAATAATAAAGATCGGAATCTGTTTGTTTTAGGTCTTCAGAATTCATGATAAAATATTCACTGGCTGCAGCAAACCAGCTTGCAGGGTCATCTTGCTGTGCTGACTTTTTCCATAAGAATTCTTCTGTTTGAAACTCAATCCTTTCGGTGAGAATCATCTCTAATTTTCCCAGATGATCTGAAAAATAGTGAAACTTCTTTTTGCTGATGAGATATTGCTGATATATTCCGTATGCTACATCATAGTATAATGTTTGCACAGAATAATCATTTGTAGGGTATCTTATGGCAATTGTGCCAGGTTTTGGATCTCTTCTTATATTT
>CAYRXH010000105.1:0-7874 GCA_964428185.1 uncultured Bacteroidales bacterium | reverse complement strand
AAAAAAGGAATTGCTTTGTGGCAATTCCTTTCAATATCAAAGTGTTCAAAAAATTATTTTTTGCAACACCCCTTTGAAGACTTTGCTTCTCCTGTCTGAGCTGCAGCATTGGCGCCACTTTTACAGCAATTACCTTGTTTGTTTTGTCCTTGACATCCGGCGGGCTTTGCTTGGCCAGTTTTTTGACCGGCACAACCTTCGGCCTTCTTTCCGTCTTTACAACAGGTTTCAGATTTTTTTCCATCCTTGCAACAAGCCTTTTCTCCTGCTTTGTGACCAGCACAACCTGCGTGCTTTTGCCCTTTGCAGGGGGTGGCTGAAGCATCCTTATCCTGTGTTACAGGAACTGTTTTTGTGACAGGCTCGGCTGTTACTTCATTTTTTGATTTTGATGTGGAAGCATTTCCTGATACATCAGTCTGTGCAGAAATCAACATGGTTATTGCCATGGATAACACAAACACAATTGTTGTTAGTTTAAGATTCATAGTGTAGTTGTTTTTTAATTATTAATTGATTTATTGATATATTCGGGTTGATCTGAACGGCGTTGTTTCTTATGTTTTTCATCTTTCTTTTCATGAGTTGCTTTCTGATGCTCCAGAAATTTTGCATATTGTTCATGGGTCAGTATGTCCCGTAGTCTAAACATAAAGTCAAGATTCAGTTTTTTCATGCTTGATTCAACAGAAGTCATTTGGTCAATATATTCATATAGCTTTTCTTTAGGAACAGTCTGATCCTGCAATGCAATTTGATATTCCTTCTGCAGGTTTTGCATTTTTGTTCTGAATTCCTTCATAGAGGACCGCTTTGAATCCCTTAATGCATTAAACTGGTCTGCCTGCTCTGGTGTTAACTGCAATTCAACAACCGGATCCCATTTTTTATTTTGCTCACTGTCATCTTGTTGTTGTGCAACAGCACAACTAACAACAAATAAAATACTAAACAACACTGCAACTGATCTTGCTTTCATATCCGCCATTATTTATGTGAATATCTCTTTTTATGATTATATGGGCTTGCATTTTTTTCACCACAATGGCGGGAATTTTCACCATTTCTTGAACTTCTTTTGCAACCACATACATTCCTGAAGTTTTCTATCAGTTTAACAAACTGATCTTTGTTCAGGATCTCTTTCATTTTCAGGAAGTAATTAATCGCTTCCTTTTGAATAGCATACTCAACATCAGCCATTTGTTCAGCGTAATTGTATAAATTCTTTCCATTTTCAGATTCATCATCAGAAAGAAGAGCATCTAACATGGAATTTCTGATTGTTTTTGCACTGTCAAACATGATTCTCATTTGCTGCTTATGATTATCCCTCAGGGCAAAGAATTGTACTTCCTGATCTGGGTTAAGTTCAAGTTGAGCAACAAGATTCACACGTCCATGAGGATGTTTGTGTCTGCAATCTTTGTCATCAAACGGATCCTTATTTCCCTTTGGGAAAAGAAAGAATGTAATCATCATAGAAATATTGATGACCAGAACAATGAACAAAAGGATCAGTATCAGATTTTTGCTTTTATTTGTTTCCATTTGATATATTTGTTTGATTTTCAAAAAACTGAGTGTAATAATTATCTGACATTCCTGCAACATAAACATCTTCAAGAGTTTCTTCTTCTGTTGTGGCAACAGCAGATTGATTTCTTTCAACATGAACAGAGCTAAGTAATACTCCAAGAAAAAACCCGGCAATCATACCCGCAAATGAGGCAGTGACAACTGATATTCTGCTGAAAAGGACTTGATATACCCATGTTCGTAGAGAAGCTGTTTCAGAGTTGGAATTTTTAATTTTTTCAAGTACTGCTGAAGTAAAATACAATGAGGTTTCAACACCCGCCCCAGAAAACCTGGAAACACTTTTCATTGTTTTATCAGCAAATGCAAATAACTCTGAACAGGCACTGCAATTTTGAAGATGCATTTCAATCTCATTCATCTTTTCTTTAGACAGGGTTTTGTCAGAATATGAAAGTAAATGGCGTTGTGTTTTTTTACAATTCATCAGAAAAGGTTTTGTTACTATTGACAAGAAACAACATGATAACTTGTGTTGTATTATTTTTTTTAACATTTATTTTTGATACTGCCTATACAGAGAAATCAGTTTAGACTGCAGCGAAATTTTGGCTCTGTGCATGAGTGACTCAACAGAAGATAGGGAAAGATTCGTCATTTCAGAAATCTCTTTATATGGCATCCCTTCAATTTTATGCATAACAAAAACCTTAGCCTGACGTTGGGGAAGACTCTGAATTGCCTGCATAATAATTTTTCTGTGTTCCTTTTGCTGAATAGATGAAGAAGCATCATCTGTAACCGCATATTGCTCATGTGTATCTGAGAAATAATCCTGCAATGGTCTGGAATTTAGGTGTTTTTTGTTTTTCTTCAGATAATTGATTGCTTTATTCACTGTTATTCTGTAAATCCAAGTTGACAGTGTGGATTGTCTCCTGAATCCTGCGATACTTTTGTGTACTTCAATAAACACCTCCTGAGCCAGGTCTTCGGCATCATCTACAAACGGAACAAAGGAAAGGACCGTTTTAAAAACCTTATCCTTGTAATCATCAATCAGTATTTTCCAAGAAGTTTCGTCCCCATTTCTGAGACTATCAAGAAACAACTCACTGTCATCTACCATCACGATTATTTTGACAAATGTGAAGACAAATCTTGCATGCTTTCAAAAAAATTATTCAATAACCATATCAAAGGGGAGCCTTGTCATGAAAGTATCATAAGATCTGAGTGGCTCAAGAGATCTCAAAAAAGGATACTGTTCCACAAAATGACCTGCAATCCACGCCATGAGTTTTCTTCTCATTACATCACTGAACAGTTCTTCAATCAATTCTTTCTGCACAGGCAGTTCAATCACAGAATATTCCTGCAATCCCGCAAGTTCGGCAGCAATTCTGACAGCGTCATCAAGTCCTCCTATTTCATCAACCAGACCAATTGATTTTGCATCAATACCTGACCATATCCTGCCCTGAGCTATGCTGTCAACCTGTTTAACAGTCATATTTCTTCCCTCAGCAACACGCTGAACAAAAGCATCGTATATTTCCTCAATGCTCTGTTGAATCACATTCAGCTCGAAGGGGGTCAACGCACGTGTATTTGTCATCATATCAGCATGTGGATTGGTCTTGACAACATCAAAAGTAACTCCGAGTTTGTTTTTAAAGAAGTCACCCATATTCATGATAACTCCAAAAACACCGATTGATCCGGTAAGGGTATTAGGTTGCGCGACAATTTTTGTAGCAGCACATGAAATATAATATCCTCCTGAAGCAGCAAGATCGCCCATTGATACCACAACAGGCTTTACCTGAGCAGCCAGTTGTACTTCCCGCCAGATAACCTCTGATGCCAGGGAGCTGCCACCCGGAGAGTTAACCCTCAACACAATGGCCTTGACATTCTCATCTGTTCTGGCCAGCCTTATAGTTCTCGAAATTCTTTCTGAGCCTATGCTTTCATCGTCACCCTCTCCGGAACCGATATCGCCAACAGCATAAATTACTGCAATTTTATCCTTTGAGGAGCTACTAGGTTTAACCCCTGATGACTTTGCATATTGATACAAGGTAACATTTTCAAGATCCTCTGCTTTATTCTCAGAAGCTGTGACAATTTTTAAGATCTGAAGAATACTATCTTTATAAACAAGTCCATCAACAAATCCGAACTTCTCAGCATCAGCTGCATTTCTTATATAAACAGAATCAGCAATGAGATTCAGAGAATCAAGGCTGATCTGACGGGCAGCTGAAATGACTTCTACATAATGATCCCAGATAGATCCAAGGAAAGCACTATACTGTTCCCGGTTTTCTTCACTCATTTTTTCAACCGTAAATGGTTCAACTGCACTTTTATATTTTCCGTGTCTGATGATTTGTGCCTGAATCTGCAGTTTGGAAAGTGTACCCTTCAAAAAATACAGTTGGGACGCAAATCCTCTGAAATCAAAAACACCCTGTGGATTGAGATAGATCTTTTCAGCAACACTAGCCAGATAATATGACTTTTGGCTGAAAACCTCAGAATAAGCAACAACAGGCTTTCCCGACTCCTTGAAATCAACAAGTGCATTTCTGATTTCCTCAAGAGAAGCGAAGCCAATGTCAAACATCAGCGAAGGCTCAATAAAGATTGCTGCAATATTCTCATCTGTTTTTGCGGCATGAATGGCATCAACAATTTCATTGATTCCCAGCGACTTGGATGGTTTCATGGAAATAAAATCCAGTTCCTTAAAGGGATTTTTTGATGCCCTCTCTGTAATCGGATGATCCATTGTTATATGCAGAATTGTCCCTTCGCTGAGATGAACTTCCTGTTCCCCTCCGGAAAAAGACAAAGACCCAACAACAAACACAATAGCGATTACTACAATGAGTAAAAACGAAAAAAAGCAACCAAGCATGGTTGCAAATACAGTTTTAAAAAAATTTCCCATGGTATTTACAATATTAAGATTACAAACTTACAAAATTTTTTATTAAACAAAGAGGCTGAGTCAAAGACGACCCAGCCTCCGGCCAAACAAAACACGGTTCAGACTTTTGTGTAACTATTAAACTTTTCAAGGTCTTGTCCGCATTTTCCTCTTTTAAAAATAAAATGGTTCAATTATATGACGTTTATCATACTCAATTTACTACAAAAAAAATTACATTTGTAAAGAAAACCTGAGCAGAGTTTGAATACAATATTTTTATCAATAGGATCCAATAGCGGAAACCGTGTTGCTCATCTGAACCAAATTCTGACCCGAATTCACAATCAGGCAGGGAAAATTAATGCCATGAGCCATGTGTATGAGACTACACCATGGGGATTTGAAAGCAACGATGTGTTTCTCAATCTTGCAGTTGAGATAGAATCTGATCTTTCGCCTCACAATCTTCTCAATTCACTTCAGCATATTGAACAAACAAGCAAAAAAAAATCAAGCGGGGATCAATATATCAGCAGAACAGCAGACATTGATATTTTGCTTTATAACGACATCATAATGACAGACAATGACCTTGTGGTTCCTCATCCCCTTATGCATTTGCGTGCATTCTGTATCATCCCTTTATCAGATATTGCTGCCCATTTATTGCATCCTGTTTTCCGCAAAAAAATCAGAGAATTTGTGCCAAATTTTTGCAAAGACCAATCAATAAGACTATATTTGCATCAGAATATCATTCATTTCTGATTGCAAGTACAGAATGCAGCAACCATATAAATATATTGTAATCGAGGGAACTATAGGTGCCGGAAAAACTTCACTTGCAACAATGCTGTCTGATGACATGAATGGTTCACTTATTCTTGAGCAATTTGAGGAAAACTCATTTCTTCCCAAATTTTATCAGGATCCTGAAAAATATTCATTCCCGCTTGAGTTATCTTTTCTGGCATCCCGCTATCAGCAATTGAAAGAAAAGCTGAAGCCTGATCTGTTCAGTCAGATTACAATAGCTGATTATTTTATAGATAAGTGTCTTATCTTTTCAAGAAAAACCCTTCAGAATGATGAATTCACACTGTTCAGACGATTGTTTTCAATAATCATTGCCCAACTGCCCCAGCCTGAATTACTTGTGTATCTCTATAAAAAACCCACACACCTGAAACATAACATTATCATGAGGGGAAGAGAATATGAGCAGAACATAAGCATCACATATCTTGAGTCCATTCAGGAGAGCTATATGAATTATATCAATGAGGCCGGCCTTCCCAAAGTAGTGATTATTGATTCTTCAAATCTTGACTTTGTTCACAATCATGAAGATTATCAACTGCTGAAAGAGATTATTTTTGCTGAATATACTTCAGGGATACACACACTCACTCCAAAACTTGTTAAATAAAAAAGGATGTGGAAATCATCCACATCCTTTTAATAATGTTCCTTTTTCAGGAATTTTATTTCACTGCATTCTGAAAATCAGTACTATCATGATACTTCAGGAACTCACGATCTTTTTTGGCTTCTGCCTTGAATTTTGCATCCTGAGCACATGCTTTTTTCAGATTGTCATACATCATTGAAGTATTGCCTGTGCGGGCACCAATAATTGCCAGGAGATAGTAACCGTCAGCAGTCTGAACTTTCATACACTCGATTGTTTTGACAGCTTCGGTGGTTTTTCCTGCGAGCAGCTGAGCAAGAGCAATATTATATTTACATGAATATGCACCAAAGAGTTTGAGAGCTTCTCCATATTCTGCGCTACGTATTTTGAGCACACCAATGTTATAGTCAACATTGATACCACTTTGTTTTGCCTGTTCATAATATTTCATTGCACCCTTGCTGTCTCTTTTCTGAGAAGCAATTGCACCCAAATTATTAATAACAATACCATTGTTGGGTGAAAGAGCATTGGCTTTTTCTATATAAGATTCAGCATCTTTTGTATTTCCCATTTTAAGGAGAATGGCTCCGGCATTGTTGAATCCTTTCCAGCTATCTGGGAAGATCTGTGCAGCAGCCTGATAAATTTTCAGCTGAGTAGCCATATCATCAGTCATTGTTGCAGCATACAGAAGTTCTTTTTCATTGAGCTGACGGGGATCAGTAATTGCAAGTTGAGCTATTTCTTCGTCTGATTTTTTCGGTTCATAACAGTTCACAACAATTTCTGAACGACGTAGTGGCTCAAGAATGGCTTCAACTTCAGCATATATAACAGACATATTTTTAATTTCTTGTTCACGTGCAGCTTTTGTTTCCTGCATTTTGATCACATTGATAATAGCCTGTTTTTCGGGGATGGTGCTTGTCTGAATTGCACTCATAAATCCGTCAAAATCTTCACCCTTGGCTGAAACAGTCAAAGTATATTTCCGTTTGATTTCTTCAAGCTTCACTTTCATTTCCTTGGCTTTTGCTTTATCCAGATCATCCATATAAGCAACAAACCATTTTTCAGCTGCCTTGCCGCGGTCTTCTGATAATTTTGCATTGATGGTCAGTTCACCTTCTGGTGAAGCCCAAGCATTGATAACAATATCTTTAATTTCCCAGCCCTGTTCGATGAACGATTTCAACTCAGTAATTGCATCAATATTTGCCTGCAATTTGTTGAGTTTCTGGTTCATTGAAAGATTGGCACTGTTGTAATCAAAGAAAAGATTTGCTTTTTTGGTTACAATAACTACTTTTTCATAACCATGAGGTGCAATCTGCACTTCTTCATCTTTCGCTACGCGTTCAGATGTGGCAATAATACCATCAGCAAGTTTTACTTCACCAAGCGTTACAGTCTTTTTACCTTTAGTTGCAGTAGGTGTCACCCATAATTCTGAAACCATCATTTCGGGAAGATACACAAACTCATCAGTAAAAGTAAACGAACCACCTTCTTTTTTCTTAATCACAGTTCCTTCACCCTGAACAACTTTCTCACCTACGATGACAATTTTCTTCAGAGGCAATGTGCCTCCTTCATACTTGAGTACGGGCTGGAATTCAACAGAGACAGCTTTTCCAAAATATTTTATAGGAAAAGTACCTGTTACTTCAACTTTTACCGTACCTCCGTGTACTTCAAGAACAGCAGGTTTGGTTTCGTACTTGACAGTGTCATGCTTTTTCGCCATTTTCTTCAGGTCGCAACCTGTCAGTAATACTGCTACTAAAGCTAAAAATAAAATTGGTCTAAATTTTCTCATAGGAAGTCATTTTTTTAATTATTGCACAAAAATAGGATATTTTTTTAATTCAAATGCATTTCATGAAATTTTTTTTAGTTTTTCAAAAAAAATTATGGTATTATATCATAAAGATGTGTCACAGAATACAAAACAATTCCTGCACAAACTGATACATT
>CAYRXH010000104.1:0-7918 GCA_964428185.1 uncultured Bacteroidales bacterium | reverse complement strand
TTCATAAAAAATTACGAAATTTGCAGTTCATTGAAATGAAAGAATGATGAAAGAAAGCCATATTTTTACAAAGATCACCACTCATGTGTTGCAGGCAATGAAGCTGAAGGGCGAGAAAATATCAATGCTGACAGCGTATGATTATTCCTATGCACGCATTCTCGACCGTGCCGGAATAGATGTGATCCTTGTGGGTGATTCTGCTTCCAATGTGATGGCCGGACACAAGACAACCCTTCCCATCACTCTCGATCAGATGATTTATCATGCGTCATCAGTTATGCGTGCTGTTTCAAGAGCACTTGTTGTTGTTGATCTTCCCTTTGGCACCTATCAGGGAAATTCAAAGGAAGCACTGAATTCAGCCATCCGCATTATGAAAGAGTCTTCTGCAAATGCTGTTAAAATTGAGGGTGGGCGTGAGATTCTTGAATCAGTTGAAAGAATATTATCAGCCGGAATTCCGGTGATGGGGCACCTTGGACTGACTCCACAGTCAATCAATAAATTCGGCACCTATGTTGTACGGGCCACTGACATTCAGGAAGCACATAAACTGATGGATGATGCTAAAATGCTAAGTCAGGCGGGTTGTTTTGCAATTGTGCTTGAAAAGATTCCTGCAAAACTGGCTGCTCAGGTGACTAAAACAGTGAATATCCCAACTATCGGAATTGGTGCAGGTCTTGGGGTGGATGGTCAGGTGCTTGTGTTGCATGATATGCTTGGTGTAACCCAGGAGTTTTCGCCTCGTTTTCTCCGGCGTTATCACAATCTGGATGCTGAAATATTCAAGGCAGTTTCACAGTATATTGATGATGTCAAATCAAAGGATTTTCCAAACGAAAATGAACAGTACTGATTGCTTTGATTAAAGATCAAATCATTTATGAAGACAATCATCTGCTGGTAATTAATAAGTTGCCGGGTCAGCTTGTGCAGGGTGACAAAACAGGCGATCTTCCATTGCTTGAGCAATTGCGTGAATATATCAGAGTGACGGCTTCAAAACCTGGAAATGTCTTTATTGGTCTCACTCACAGGCTTGATCGTCCGTGCAGCGGTACAGTGGTGTTTGCAAAGACCTCTAAAGCACTCGAACGGATGAATGGTTTGTTCAGAGAAGGTCTTGTGAAAAAAATATACAGGGTAATCACCGAAGGGGCACCGCAGGATCATGAAGGCGAATTGATACATTTTCTGAAAAAAAATGAAAAGCAGAACAAATCTTATGTGAGTCATGAAAAAGAACAAGAGGCACGAAAGGCAGTTCTGAGGTACAGACATTTGTCAGATACTGACAAGTATTCGATGCTTGAAGTAGAACTGCTAACCGGCAGGCATCACCAGATAAGGGCTCAGTTATCAGATGTGGGTTGTGTGATCAGAGGTGACCTGAAATATGGTGGTTCAAGGAGTAACAAAGATGGCTCAATACATTTGCATGCTCACAGCATTGCTTTTAAGCATCCAGTTATAAAGGAGATGATGCGTTTTTCTGCCTTTCCGCCGGCTGAAGATACACTCTGGAAGTTATTTACTTCCAGATATCCTGTTTGTGTTGATAAAACTTTTGTAATTGCTGAGAATAAGAGCGGATGCGTTGAGAATTTCGGGATCAATGAAATCCCCCGTCAGAGTATAAAATAAATACCTTTTCCCAGCGATTGGTTCATTGATATCCAGCTCAGCCATGATTGTTCCTGAGGGATAATAACATCTTACTTTGCCGCTGATTTTACCTTGTTTGATGATGAGTGAAAGTGCAGGTTTGCCGTTTTTGTGGAAAACAATATACTGACCCTCGAGTTTCCCTTTTTCATAGGCGCAGGAAACCAGCATTTTTCCTTCAGGCTTTGGTCTGTAAAACACAGCACGGCCATGTGGAAGATTGTTGTCAAATTCAACGGTTGCGGCATAGGAACTGTCAGGATTGTAAAACCTCCATGTGCCGGTTGCTTTTCCGGCCTCATAGATACCTTGTGCCATGATGATACTGTCGGGATAGAAGAAGTTCTTATTACCATCCTCGAAATCATCATACATTTCAGCAGGAAAAGTGAGAAACTTGCTGAAAACCTCGTTATTTCTCAGATCAAACAAAGAAAGCATCTGTTCAGCTGTTTCTGAAAGGGGGCTGTGTGGTCCCCATCTGTCGTAAATCACATCTGCTTGTCGTCTATTATGAGTATTATTGTCTGAAAAAAATTCAATACGGGTATATCTTGCCAGAACAGCATAGATATTCTCAATATCTGCTCGTTTTTCTTCCTGTGCAGACACCAAAAGATACGGGTAAAAACGGGGCAGATGAATGAAAAAATTAAATTCATTGAGGTTCTGGTATTCATTCAGGGTATCAAGCCGGCTGAATTCATATTCAGCAAGTGCTTTTTCAATTGACCCGGCATAGGGTGAAATCAGCAGAGTATTTTCACAAAGCACAATCAGTCTGTTTGGCGGAAGAAGATTGTGGAATGCAGGTATATGTTGGAAAATAGAATCATTTTTCAGCATGGCGGCTTTGTAATTCTGAAAATCAAATTCTTTAGCAGTTTCATCAGGAAGGGGAGCAATTATTGAACCCATTTTCCTGAAGAGTGTAGTGGTGTCTCTCACACTGACAAGCAGGAGAGAATGCGGATTTTTTTCGCCTGGCTGTGGCTGAATGAGAAATTCATAAGCAATTGGATTGAGATAGGAAAGAATCTGCTCGGGAAGGGGAGAGTTTGTCAGTGTTACAACACCTGCTCCCGCAACATCAGCGATGGCATTGCGCCACTGATACAAATCAGGAAAGTCAACCGGAAAATCAGGAATTTCATTTTGAAAACGTCCTTTCAATTGAAGGTTCAAATGTTCGTTGTTTCTGATGAATGCAATGCTTCCTGAGTCAGGGAAAATGAAGAATGGAAAATAACTGTTTCTTTGAAAATACTGTTCCAGATATGCATGAAGAGAACCATCAAGTGAATACACTGTAAAGAGCGTATTCTCTACGGACAGTTCATCTTTAAATGATTCCCATGAAACAGCTTGTTCTGCTTGCAACTGTCGGAGTGAAGCCTGAACAAGATGCGTATGTGCTGATAAGATCAGAATATTTCCCAGATGACCGATGAAAATGCTGTCTTTTTCATTGATCAGTTCAAACCTGTGATCTCCCTTTCTTTCTTTTTTTTCAATAAATCCGAGAGGTTTCACAACAGGATCAAGGGCAGCGGAAATATCACTGAAAGAAGGAATTAGATTCATTTCAACAGCAAAAAGAAATTGATGCTCACCCTCATGATTGATGACTGCCGTTGCCAGTCTGGCATCTTTTGCAAGGCTTGCTGCATTTTTATCTGAAGCGATTGTCTGGAGTATTGTTCTGAACTCGTCAAAGACATCTTTGACGATAGGGATATCATTCCACATTGCAACAGGTTCAAACATGGCTGTTGCTTCGGAAAGAGCATCGCAATTTTCAGCAATCAGAACAAATGAAGCATCCTGCGGAATTGCACGGAAGATGGAATACTCTTTGCCCGGTATATCACTGATAAAATGCAGAATGAAAAGTATCAAAAGTCCTGAAAGAACTATTGACGCCACTATAATTAACTTTTTGCGGGATATTTCTTTGAATTTCATGGAAGAAATCAAATTCTGAAGGCCACAGGAAGGTAGAACTGAACCCTGACAGGTTTTCCTCGTTGTTTGCCTGGAGTCCATGCAGGCATGGCACTGACAACCCTGATTACTTCGGCATCACAATCGGGATGAATACCCTTGAGAATTTTTACGTTTGAAACAGAACCGTCTTTTTCAACAACGAAAGTAACAAACACTGTCCCTTCAACCTTATCTTTCATCGCTGACTGAGGATACACAATATTCTGACCAAAGTAGGCAGAAATTGCCTGATTGCCTCCCGGAAAAACAGGTGGGTCTTCAACTACTGTGAATATTTCTTCGCCCGTATCCTGAGCACTGACAGGCTTCACAATCATTGCAAAACAAAAGAATACGACACATGCTGCTATGTATTTCATGATTATCTGAATTGAAGTGTAAAGATACTGTGTTTTTTTGAAACCAATGTATCCCTTTGAGACAATGTTCTCAGAGAAATGTCACAAAGTTCTCAAAGTTAAGTCACAAAGTATAACGAAGTATTTTTCTTGATGTAATTACAAAAGCCGTGAGTATCTTAAAAACACAACAGACTGGTGACTAATTACTAATGGTTGAATGCATAATGAAAATTGACAGTCATTTTTAATTAAATATTATCGGCTATAAATGACACTAGTAGATTCGCTTTTTTTGGAAAAAAACACTATTTTTGCTTCAGATAAATCAAATGCAGTATGAGTCAGCAATGCCCCCAATGTAGTAAAGAAGTTCCTGAAGGGAAAAAATTCTGTCCTTCATGCGGAACACCTATGAACACAGATAAAAAAGAAACGAAATGTTCCTGCGGCAAGGAGCTGGATACTGCGAAGAAATTCTGCACGTCATGCGGATTGCCAAATCCATTGTTTACTGCCAAGCCTGAAGTGAAAACAAAACCGAAGCCTGTCATCCCTTCTGTGTCATCAACTCATTGTGATTGTGGTGCAGAATATCCTGCTACTGGAAAATTTTGTGTGAAATGCGGAAAACCACTCTCTGTCGTAGCTACCCCTCAGACTGTTGCAATACCACCTGTTGTAAAATCTGAACAGGAAGTTCAGCAGGTGAAATTAAACCCAGAAAAAAAGAAATCAGGAAAAAAATTCCTGAAGTATGCAGCTGTGTTTATAGTCATTTGCGTGATCCTTACGGGTGGTTATTTTGCATACGATATGTTTTTTGGTGGTATCAGGAAGAAGCTGCTGATTGAACAGAAAATTGTTCCTAGCGAGGAAGATCAGACTGTAAAATATGAGAATGATATTTCAGTCACAGTCCCTTTTGGGCTAATTGATACAGAAGAAACACTGTCAATCAGTTCGGTGAAAGGATTGCCTGATACAGAGGGACTGAGCATGCTGGATGCCTATGAAGTGAAAATCACAAATGTCACCGAAATTGACGGATTTATTGAGATTACCATTAAGTATGACGCTTCGAAAATACCATCAGGTATGTCAGCATCGAGGGCTTTAACATGCATGTATTATAATGAAAGCACCTCAGAATGGGAAGCTGTTCCCTTTATGATTGATGAAGCATCACAGCAGATGACTGTTTACACTCCTCATCTGAGTATTTTTGCTTATGGAGCAGCAAAGGAAAAGGTGAAGCCCGCCCCTATGATGAAGGTGGCTACAGTTCCGTTTCCTGCAGGAGATATGCTTGAGGAGGGAAAGGTCATTAAAATGCTCCAGATGTATGGCGGAGGGAGTGAAGTATCGGCGACAGGGCAGGGGATGCTCGAAGGATGGGCGTTTGTGAATGAGTGGTTTGGAATCACAGCACAGGTTTCCACATTTGCTGAAAATGCACTTGAGGTTGGCGCTTTGCAGGGTTGCAATCAGATAGCCACTGAAATTGGCTTGGGGTTCGCTCTGATACAGGCAGCCATTGATTTCAGCAGCGGCAAGAAAGATAAAGCTGTGCTTGAACTGACCAAAAATCTGGGAAATTATACTGTACTGAAGATTTTTAATACAGCTGCCTTGAATGTTGCATTTGGGGTGTTTTTGCAATTGATTATTCACTGAATAAATTTGCAACAACCGCCATTTCAGGAAGAAATCAGATATACATTGACGGATACAATCTGTATTACAAGGAGAAAAGAAAAAAGGAGAAAATCAATTCAGTCTGGTGGTATAAAAAACTCAAATCGCTGGCTCGGAAAACCAAAAATCCCGGAGAAACAGGAGAAGTCATTCAGAAATTCTTACATGATTATGTTTGGGAATTCTGGCAGGATGAGACAACAGTTGCCACATACATGGAGAAAGTTGGTTTCAGCGGTGGCGGCGGGCTGAATGAAAAACTAAAAGAAGATATTTCCAATAATCATCTGGCAGAAATTGTTCATGTGCTCAATGAAACCGGAATTTTTGAAAGAATCATCAAGGAACTGAGACTTGAAGCACAGGGCAAATTATACGATCAGCTGGTGCTTATGAAAAACAAACTGAATCTGGAATACCCCATAAAAATTGTTGTCAAACTGGATCCTGAATGTGAAGAATATGAAGACGTTTCTATTGGAGGTTTGAATGTGAGATTTGTAACTTCAAATCCGTATCACAAAGACCTGTGGACGGGAACCACCGACAGAAACGGAGAGATGGAATTTCGCTATACTGCCCTCGGGTATGTGGATGCAGGGGCTCCTAACATCATTGAAGTTGAAGTGCCATCAGCTGCCGATAAAGATAAGGTGGAAGTGTTTAGCGGCGAAATGAAGCTTGGTAGTTCAGAAAAACTGACTGTTGTTGAAATTATCATCGGTGCTCCCAAACTCGAAGGTGTATGGAAGGTGGAAGGAACCTGCACTGCGGCTAAACTGGATGCCAGTTTTAGTGCCATTGATGAATTTGCATCTTCTTACGACTATGTGATGTATGGATCTGAGGGCAACTATAACGATGCTAAGAAGGAAGCAGAAAAAGCCATGATTGGAACCACCACGCCTCTTGCCGATTTTGATATGAACGGAATAGAACTCATTTGGATGGTGAAAAAGGAAGGTGAGTATTACATTATTGAAAGTCCAACATTTGCTGACAAAGAATCTCTTGGTGGCAGTAAATATAAAATTAAATTCACCGGAAAGGATTCTTTTGAGGGTGTCATGGAGGCTACCGGAAATATCGGCGGAAAGTCAAATCACTTAAAATATGACGTCAAGGGAACCCGGATCAGATAATCCTTTTTTTCAAAGCGCACCCAGAAATTCAAAAGTGTTCACACCGTCGGCAAAATCAAACAGGCTCGGTTGCTGACTGCTGCCCGGAGGAAGTGCTCCTTTGATTGTCCTTTCTGCCGAAATGATGCATTGCAATTGTTCATTCATGGCACTGATAATCTGTGTTGCCTGTTCCATACTGCCGTATTTCTGATAATGTATAATGCCCGGCGGGGAACTGACAATATCAGATTCAAGCAGGATAAAAAAACCTCCGTCAATGAATGGTGTATTGTTCACCATATTGATAGCCCGGTAGTATTCATAATTATTCATGTACTTTGTGTGATTGCTGAATGCGGAGTACTTTTGGCATGCACTGATCAGAGATCCCATCTGGTAGCCCTCAGGCAGCAGCAGTGCTGAAACATTTCTGCATCCCAGCCCGAAATAAAGAAAGATGTCATCGGCAAGTAGTGCCAGTTCTTCGGCACTTTCATTGCCTGTGAGCACTGCCACACTGTTCCTGTTTTTTCGTATTATATGCGGGTATTTCTCAAAATAGTATTCAAAATAACGGGCGGTGTTGTTACTGCCGCTTGCAATCACTGCATCAAAATCTTTAATAGTTGATTCTGAAAATCTGATGAACTCTTTCAGTTCAGGTGTGTGGGAGGTGAGTATATCAGCAATATATGGCAACAGCACCTTGTCATCGTCTGAGAGTTTGCACAATGCCCTGTGACCACTGAGGAGTACATGCAGCAAATCCTGAAAACCCACCATAGGGATGTTTCCTGCCATTATCAGCGCCACTGTTTTTGGATTTTCTGAGAAGGGGATTGCAGTCTTCCAATATGGCCTCTCAAGTTCCGAAAGCATCACTATCAGTGATTCGAGAGCATGAATAATGTGTTGTGAGGTAAACCATGGATTGGCAGCATGTACCCTTGTGATGACATCATTCAGACGCCCGGCATCATCACTGTGTGGCTCCTCAATGGCCCGAATAAGTGTGTTTCTGAGATTCAGAAAAGAATTGACAATTGCTGATTGTTCCAATATAAAAAAATTTTTTGCAAA
>CAYRXH010000103.1:0-7918 GCA_964428185.1 uncultured Bacteroidales bacterium | reverse complement strand
AATTTTTTGAACACTTTGATATTGAAAGGAATTGCCACAAAGCAATTCCTTTTTTATTATTTTTGATAAAGATTTTCTGCGTCATCAACATGAGAAAAATCGTGGTTTTCATAGTTGTAATTGCAATGGTATTCGGTTCTGCTTGGACTGTTTTTCAATTCCTTCAATTTTCATCATTGACTACTGGCTCAGACAATGATAATAGAGAGATAATTTTTCCTCAGGGAAGGACAATAATTGAAAGATTTGGTCTGCCGGAAAAGAATGACTCTACTGTTAGGTGTATTCTTGATACAAATTCATTCGGAACTTTTCTGCGTAATTTTCCACTTAAAGAACATGGTGCAAAAGTGTATTATTATAACGGAACACAAAAGCAGAATAATGTTCATGAAGCTGTTTTGGATATTGAAGTGGGGTCAAAAGATTTACAACAATGCGCAGATGCAATCATAAGACTCTATGCTGAATATCTCTTTGCTGCTAGAAGATATGAACATATCGGCTTTCATTTTACAAATGGGTTTTATTGCGATTATATTCAATGGAGAGATGGAAAAAGAATTAAAGTGGACAGAAATAAGGTTTCATGGGTTAACACAGCATCAAAAAATGAAACCTATGATGTTTTTCTTGATTATCTGGAAACTGTGTTTATGTATGCCGGGACATTATCCCTGTCGAAGGAGCTCATCTCCATAAATTATTTTGACCTGTTGCCCGGCGATGTTATTATTCGTGGAGGGAGTCCTGGTCATGCTGTTCTTGTGGTTGACTGTGCTGTTGATAAAAACGGACAGAAATATATTGTTCTTGCTCAAAGTTATATGCCGGCACAGAGTATTCACATTTTAAAAAACCTCAATGAACCTGATATTTCACCATGGTACAGACTTGATCCTGAAGATAGCACTATTGAAACACCAGAGTGGACATTTAAAACATCAGAATGTAAGAGATTTCCTGAAAAAATTGAAAGATGAAAAGAAAACTGACACTTGCTTTTTCGCCTTGTCCCAATGATACATTTATGATGTATGCACTTGTTCATGGAAAAATTGATCTGAAGGGATTTGAATTTGAGTATGATCTTCTTGATATTGAAAAACTGAACAGGGCTGCTTTTAATAACAAGTATGACATTACAAAGGCGAGTGCCGCAGCTTTTCCCTTGCTCAGGGAAAATTATAATCTGTTAACTTCGGGTGCTGCTTTCGGTTTGGAAGGAGGTCCTCTTCTCATAAAAAAGCCTAATGTTGTTCCAGATGAGAAAAGTTTGATTGTCATCCCCGGAGAACATACTTCTGCACATGCTCTTTTTAAGAAATACTATAAAAGACCATGCAGAAAGCAATTTGTTTTGTTTTCAGATATTTTTGCATTGTTGTCTTCGGGAAGAGCAGATGCAGGAGTGATTATTCATGAGGATCGTTTTACTTTCAGGCAGCATGGTTTTGAATGTGTTTTTGACCTTGGTCTGGAATGGAAAAAGGAAACCGGATTGCCTGTCCCTCTTGGCGTTTTTCTGATAAAAAAGAATGTTGATCAGGAAATTGTCAGTTCTGTCAACGAGCTGATCAGACAAAGCATTGTCTGGTCAAGATTTCATTATAATAAAGTGTTTCCCTGGATGAAAGAACATGCTAGAAATGAACATCCCGATGTGATCAGAAAACATATTGAATATTATGTCAATGACTATTCTTTGGATATGGGGCTTATTGGTGCAGAAGCCATCCGACGTTTAAGCAATGAATAATATTTCTTTGTATTTTTCCTCTAAAAAAAGTAAAGAGCAGAGAGTTGCAAGTGGTGAAAAACTGCAATTTCTTTCTCTACTCTCTACTTACTACTTGCTACTTTTTTTTATTCGTTTGTGTGTAAATTAAAATGTTCATGTAAATTTGCTGAACAAATAAATTAATATGATTGTCGTAACGGGTTCAGCCGGTTTTATTGCCAGTGCTCTTGTCAATAAACTCAACAACAAGGGATTTGCCAATATTGTTGTTTCCGATGATTTTTCAAACCCTGTCAAAATGAAAAATCTTGAAAACAAATCAATAAAACTTAAAATTCATCGTGATGATCTGCCTCAATGGATAGTAAATAATCATAAAGACATTGATTTTATTTTTCACCTTGGAGCCAGAACAGATACTGCAGAATTTGATATGGAACTTCTTAACAGGCTCAATTATCATTACTCAGTTACAATATGGAGTCTTTGCACAAAATTCTCTATCCCTCTGGTATATGCTTCATCAGCTGCAACTTATGGTGCAGGTGAGCACGGATATAGTGACAATCATCTGATTGTTCAGCAATTGCAGCCGCTGAATCCTTATGGGATTTCAAAGAATGAGTTTGATAAATATACAACAGTGCAGACACATACACCCCCAATGTGGGCTGGTTTAAAGTTTTTTAATGTTTATGGTCCCAATGAGTATCATAAAGGAAGGATGGCTTCAGTTGTTTATCATGCATATCATCAGATTATACAGACCGGGAGATTGAAACTTTTCAGGTCACACCGTGATGATTTTGCTGATGGAATGCAATTAAGAGATTTCATTTACGTTAAAGATGTTGTCAGTGTGTGTTATTTTTTTATGACAAATCATGTGAAATCAGGCTTATACAATCTCGGAACAGGCAAAGCAAGAACTTTTATTGATCTTGGAAAGTCCGTATTTGCTGCATTAAATCAGGAAGTGAGAATTGACTATATAGATATTCCCGAAGATATCAGAGATAAATATCAGTATTTTACAGAAGCTGACATGAAAAAGCTTGAACAGGTAGGATATAGTCATCCGTTTTATACCCTCGAAGAAGGAGTTTATGATTATGTATGTTCATATCTGAACGGGAAATTATATTACTAATGTTTCATTATGAGAAATGCAGGGTTACTATTTATCATTTTTCTGAGCATTTTCTTTGCTTGGTCTGATCTGAATGGGCAGGTGTCGCCGCGCGACAGCATTGTGTCGGGATTTATTATTGATGTTCATTACGGCTTTCATATTCCCGAAGCTGATCTGAAGGAACGTTTTGGTTTAAGCTCCGGTGCCGGCGCTTCTTTTTTATATAAAACAAGTAATAATTTACTTGTTGGACTGGACCTGAATTATGAGTTTGGAGGTGATGTGAAGATAGAAGACAGTATTTTTGCAAATCTATATACAGATGAAGGATTTATAATTGATGGCGATGGATTGTATGCTGAGGTATTTACTTATGAACGCGGATGGATGGGAATGGGAAAGTTTGGAGTTGTCATGCCATTGTTTGGTCCTAATGAAAACTGCGGGCCTTTTTTAATGCTTGGTGCTGGTTATATGATGCACAAAATACGTATTTACAATCAGGACATGACAGCCCCTCAGGTGAAGGATGAATATAAAAAAGGGTATGACAGGCTTACCGGAGGAATTGCCATGTCTCAGCAATTGGGGTATTTCTTTATCGGTAATAAAAAATCCTATAGTTTCACTGTCTCCTTTGAAATAATTGAAGCCTTTACCAAACCTCTCAGAAATTATCAGTTCGATTTGATGGGACCTGAACCTCAAAATACCAGGTTGGATATTTTGTACGGTATCAGGATTTCATGGATGATTCCACTCTTTAAACAGCCCTCTGACGGATATTACACAAACTAATGCGTTGGATATACACTGCAGTAATTCAATTATATGTCTTATTTATAAGGACAGCAGCTTTGTTTGGGAACAAAAAAGCTAGGTTATGGACTCAAGGAAGAAAGAATCTGCTGGCACAATACATGGATTATTTCGCCAATGAACAACAATCCACTTATATTTGGGTGCATGTTTCATCTCTGGGAGAATTTGAACAGGGAAGAACGGTTATTGATGAATTGAAAAAAAGCCATCCTGAAAAAAAAATATTACTCACCTTTTTTTCACCTTCTGGCTATGAAATAAGGAAAAACTATCAGCATGCCGATGTTGTTTTTTACCTTCCCATTGATAGGCTTAGACTTATGAGGAAGTATGTCGAAGTGGTTAGCCCATCATTGGTGGTGTTTGTCAAATATGATTTCTGGTTTAATTTTTTAACCGCCTGTTTTGAAAAAGAAATCCCTGTGGTATTCATTTCGTCTGTTTTCAGAAGGAATCAGTATTTTTTTAAATGGTGGGCGGGGTGGTTCCGCAAACAACTACGCAAAGTTTCGTTTTTCTTTGTTCAAACCCAAGAGTCTGTTAATATTTTAAAAATGCATGGCATTGAAAAAACTGAATTTGTTGGAGATACCCGGTTGGATAGAGTCATCTCAATCCGTGAAGAGCAGAAAAGATTTCCCGAAATTGAAAAAATGGTGGGAACAGGAAAAGTCATTGTGGCAGGAAGCACATGGCATGAAGACGAAAACTTTCTAATTGGTCTTAGGAAGACATATCCTGATGTTTTTTTTATCATTGCTCCGCATGATGTTTCTGAAAAAAGAGTTTCTTCACTTGAAAGAATGTTCTCCTTAAATTGTATCAGATTTTCATCCATTAAAAATTCTTCAACACAAGGTGTAAAAACTCTCATCATTGACAGTATAGGTGTTCTCGCCTATATTTATCGCTATGCAACTCTGGTGTATGTTGGCAATGGCTTTGGAAAGGGGATTCACAATATTCTGGAGCCTGTTGTTTATGGAAAACCCGTGATTTTCGGACCAAATTATTCAAAATTTGTCGAAGCTGTTACTCTTGTCAAAGCAGGTGGTGCATTTTCATTTTCAAACAAAAACGAACTGGAATTTATAACAAAGCTGTTACTCTATGATGATGTAGCTTTGAACAAGGCATCAGAAAAATGTATTAAATATACAGAAAATCATCAAGGTGCAACCGAAAAAATTATGAAATTCATTGTTAACTTATAACCATTGAAACTATGAAAACAGTACGCAAAATATTGCTTATCCTTGTTCCCTTGATGGGATTTGTAATGACTTCCTGTATTGAAATTACTCAGGAAATCAAAGTAAATAATGACAAATCAGGAACCTATACTCTGAAAATTGATCTTGGTTTGCTCAATTATGCAAGTTCTGACGTAAAGGATGCAATGGGTTTTATTTCAGGGTTAAAGGAAATGCCTGCAAAGGCAGTTGAAAAACTGAAAACTTCATCCGGGATTCATTCTGTAGAGAATATCTCAAACGATGGGAATGGGATTTTTGGCTTTATGTTTTCTTTCGAAGATGATAAGTCTCTCAACAATGCATTGTATGGACTGGCTGATCAGCAGAAATTTTTCTTGATGCCTGATTATATTAAAATTAAGAGGCATAAGATAAAAGTGACTGATTTGGCTCCGTACATCAAAAAAGCTAACTCTGTGTCAAAGCAGGGAGAGAATCAGATGTCTTCATTTATGAATGAACAATTCAGTGATCATATTTTTTTCAATACAATATTAAATCTACCTTCAGCTGTAAAAAGAACAAATAATCCGCGTTCTGAAATACAGGGGAACATCGTAAAACTTAGATCATCCATGAGTGAACTTGTGAAAGGAACAGATTACGGAAATATTGTAAAATATTAATAAGCAGGGGGTTTATTCTTCTTCGTCTTCAGGATTTGGACGGGTTGTGTTTTTTCCTGTTTTCCACATTTTTTCAATTTCCTTTTTTTCATCTTTCATCTGTTTCAGAACATCCTTATCAAGGAGTTTGTTCAGGTCTGGTTGCCCGGCATCTACCCAGGCAGTGTACCAGAAACTGGCAACCCAGAATACAGCGGCTTTCATGTTTCGCTCAATCTGATGTTTGGTTGCGGTTTCAAATGCATCCACAAATTCGCGGGAATAATTTTTTGATGTGGAAACTCCCCTAGTGTCAAAAACATATACCTGATCAGGTTTAAAGATAGTCATCAGGCTGTCATATACATAATAAACAGTATCTACCTGTGCATGAGTCTGCTTTACAAGTTCCCATGCTTTTTTCTGGCCGTTTTCAATATATGTTGCTTTCCCAACAAAAAAATTAAAGTCTGCTGCAATTAGCTCAGGAATTCTTGTTTCCCAGAATGCATGAATACCACGCTGATCAGGACGTCTTCCATTATAATATTTAGTAGTGTGAAGGGGCATTGTGGCATCTGCGACATAATGTCCTGTTCGGGCACTAAGCAACAGAATTCTGAAGGGGTCTTCATCTCTGAAAGCTTCAGTAAGTCTGAATAACATTTTTGATATATGCCAGGGAAGGACTCCGTAGCTTTTGAGAGAATCTTCAGTGTATTTTTTTACTGCATCTTTCCAGTAAAGTGGTATTTCATCAGGATTACCAAAGTATTCCAGATCAATATAGTGCCGGGGTGCTTCGTCAGGATCAACTCTGCTGATTTTATCAGGATCAATGGAATGTTCTGTCAGAAATTCAATATGTTTTTTGTAAAATCCAATCATTTCAGGAGGAAGACAAAAAATTGCATGTCTGTTTATGACCCGATGCGAATAAAAACCCCATGAAAAGGTTTTGCTTGTTGTTAGAAACATGATTAACGCCAACAGAAAAGCGGCTAAATAGTATTGAGTATTTTTCATTTTCAAACAAATTTGTTACTAACATCAATAATGCGTTCTCCATCGTATTCCGGCATAGCACGGGAAATATCAATAGTAAAGCAAAAATCAATAACATCGTCAAGTCCCAGTTTTCTCAGGCGTTCACGATGCATGGCTTTCTGAATATATGCAACAGGATCAGGTTTGGCAATCTGCCAAAGATCATACACAGCATGTGCAGCATCACAATTAATTTTATAACTCGAAAGCTGTGAAAGTTTTTCTACAAGAGCACCGGCCAAAAGGGAATCTTCAAGATTAAACTTGTTTTTCCAGCCGGAACATAAAAGAACAGCATTGAGTTGATGTCTTTCAAACCATTCAACTACAGCAGAAAGATTTAGATAGGAAGCTATCAGAACTCTATCAGATCGTTCTAGCATCTTGATAGCTTGGGTTCCGTTGGTTGTTTTATATGCTATTGAAGTTCCTTTCAACTCTGGATTGCGAAAAAACAAGGGGGAGTTCCCGAAATCTGCATAATCCAAAGTAACTCCGTCTCTTTCTGCAGCAATCAGGCAGCCTTTGTTCTTGTATGACAGTGCTTCGTCGTCGGTGGATACAGGAAAAATTTCCTTTACGCCGGAGTCAAAGGCTGTTGTAATGGAGGTAGTTGCTCTGAGAACATCAATGACTGCCACTCCGAAATGGTGACAGGTAAGCATGTGCTTATAAAGAACAGGAGAGAGGACAACTTCGATGGTGTTCATAGTAGAGTGTTTTTCAGTGATGCGTTTCAGTGGACTAAGCCCTGCCCGAAAGAACTACAAATTTATGAAAATTTCCCGAAATCCAGCATTATAATCCCGCCCAGAAAACCACAACAATGTATCAAAAGGAGCGTAAAAGCCACTTGTGTCAGTCAAGATGAGTGTTGAGCTGCTGCCATAACGGGACTTATATTGAAAAGAGAAGTATCCGTTTGTGTCGGTGAAAGTTATCAGGGTATCTGCTTTTTCAGAAGGACGCAGTTCAATTAGTAAGGAGCTCAATGCCCACATTGAATCTGCATCCAGAACGGTTCCTCTGAGCTCAAAAGATTCCTGGTGAGAATGATACCAAGGGGGATTATCATATTGATATGAGTAATAATCACAAGAAGTTAAGGACAAAATTGTTGCAGCAATTAAAGAAAAAATGATTATTTTCATGTGTTAATGGTTTTTTATAATAAGCAAGATTTCAAGCAAAAAACAGGCCGAAAAGACAAGGTTTTATTTTATGAAGAACGGTCAGTCGTTTTTTTCTACAGATTCAATCTTTTTTTTACTTTTGTCCAATGATTTGCCGTCAGATTCTAACTCTGGTTTGGTTG
>CAYRXH010000102.1:0-8146 GCA_964428185.1 uncultured Bacteroidales bacterium | reverse complement strand
CAAATGCTCTGTATCAATCGAGATACATCAGAAGGGATTTTTAGAAGAAATTTAATATCCCGATAAACCAGTGGCATACGTTTTTCAGTCTCTACTCGTAATCCATTTTCATTAAGTTCATATGCTAGACATGTCTTATACACATTTTCTAGTAATCCAGGCCCAAGAGTTGTATGAATTTTAAAAGCACAGTCAAGAATATGCTTGCTGATATCATCTTCTGTCATATAGTTCATGTATTTATGACAAAAATATAAAAAAAGAAAATGTTTTTGCAAGTTTTAGTCACAAAGTAACACGAATTATTTTTTCACTGTAGTTAAAACAAAAGCCGTGAGTTTCACACAAACACAATGCTGTTGTGTTTGTTGTTTGTTCAAACCATGCAGATTTGTAAGCTGGCTTGCAAATCGCAATGATTTGAACAAAGCACGGCTTTTGTCATGAACTGCATACGTTGAGAAACTTTGTGCATCCTTGGTGTAACTTGGTGACCTGTAAATGTTTCAACATTCAATACTTTATCCCCATATCTCTCTCTTTTATTTATTTTTGCAAAAAAACTCGTCAGTATGACATTTATTTTTGCCACCAACAACCGGCACAAGCTTGATGAAGTCCGGGATATCATGAAAGCTTTTGATATCAGGAGTTTGAGAGAAGCAGGAATTGAGACCGACATTCCTGAGGATCATGAAACTTTGTGGGAGAATGCGTTGCAAAAGGCGCGTTATATTTATGAAAAGACCGGGATGAATGTGTTTGCAGATGACACAGGACTTGAGATAGAATCCCTGGGAGGGCGCCCCGGAGTGTATTCGGCCCGCTATGCAGGCGAGGGATGTACTTATGCTGACAATGTTAAAAAGGTGCTGTTGGAAATGCAGGGGATGAGCAATCGCAAAGCAGCGTTTCGCACCGTTGTGGCTCTGATCCTTGATGGGGAGGAATATCTTTTTGAAGGCAGGGTGGATGGCCACATCATCGAAGAATCTATTGGGCATGAAGGGTTTGGCTACGACCCTGTGTTTATTCCTGATGGGTATGAGCAAACATTTGCCCAAATGCCAGCATCACTCAAGAACAGTATCAGTCACAGGGCGATTGCTTTTCAGAAGGTTGGCGATTTTTTGAAAGAAGATTAAATTGTTTTTAATACAGCCATGTCATTGGTTAGCTCAGCTATTAATGGCTAAACCTGGATTAGCATACAAAATCTGCCCGATGCAAAACTTTCCCCTACTCCATCTCTATGAGCATTCTGTGCATTGATTCGTTGTTGATGAATAATTTCAGGATATACACACCTGCTGAAAAACCATGGCTGTATGCGCTGAAGATGAAAGAATGTGTGCCCTGCTGAAGATTACCCTCATGCAAACTGCAAACTTTCTGACCTAAAATAGTGTAGATTTCAGCTCTCACTGCAGAGGCCTCGTCAAGATTCAGTTCTATGGTGGTTTGTCCCGAATAGGGATTGGGATAAACCAATAGGCTGTGATTTGACAACTCCGGCAAAACCTCAGCTTCATTATCATTTTCTTCATCCGGATACCACTGGTCTGATCTTAATCCTGACTGAGAATGACACTGGGAGTATTTGACAGTGAACATTTTTATGGCCTCTGCATCATAGCATTGTCCGGCTACATAAATATTATTGTTCTCGCTGACAACAAGATTATTACCCTGATGTTTAATGCCATTGGGTACGCTGAATATGTCTGTACGAATAAAATTACCGTCAGAATCCATCTTTACTGTAACAGCCACACTATTTTCTGTTGAATCATCAGTCATGGCATAACCGCTTGCATATATATAGTTGTTGTTGTCAATTGCCACAGAATTGAAACGGGCAGCATAAAAGTCGGGATTTTCGTATGTTGATTGCCACAACATATTGCCGTTTTCATTATATTTGCGGGCAGAATATGAAATGTTTTCATAGATTGAAGTCCATTTTTCCATTCCCACATACAACATGTTTTCACTGTCAATAATCAATGCACGGGGAATTAAATGGGAAAAATTATTATCTGTCCACATCAAATTACCATTTGAACTATATTTCAGCAGAAATCCATACTCATAATCAGTGTTGCCCGCAACATAAACATTGCCTGCAAGATCAGTTTTCACAACAGAAGCAATATCTGATCCTCCGGTAATATAAGTGTTTGACCAAAGCAATGTGCCATTGTTATCATAACAAATCACTATGCCGTTTTTTATGGAATTTGCATAATAAGATCCTGAAATAATAATATTGCCGTCTTTGTCTGTGGTCATTGACATTAGATTGTCATTCTGGCTCATATCAAATAATTGAAACCAGATTTTTTGCCCATTTTCATTGAATTTTGCTACAAAAAAATCGGTATTTGCTGTTTGCTGTGAATAATCATCCAAATGACCTGCAACAATGATATTACCATATATGTCAAATTCAATATTGATGCCCCTGAACTTTTTGTTGGGAATATTTTCAACAGCAGCAGTCCATATGAGTTGTCCTTTGTCATCAAATTTCAGCAAAATATCATTGGTGGTTGCTGAATAGAACAACATATAGCTGTTGCCATTGCTGTCTGTTTCAAGATCAAACAAATATTCATGCAGATGTGTAACCCCTGCATCATATACTGTTTCCCACAAACGCTCGCCCTGCGGACTGTATTTTACCAGAAAAACATTGTTCCCCAGCGGATTAAGCTGAAATGTGCGACCTCCAACATATATATTGCCGTTTAAATCAACTTTGGTTCCTATTGCATAAATGGAGTCAGGCCCCGCATACAAATCAAACCAATCAAGTCTCACATCTCCGTGGATCAGTTCATGGGGCGATGATGATATGAGCTGATGTAGCGGTGCAAACACAACATCATCTATCTGAAATGCACTTTTTGTGCTGATGCCGTAGAGCTTTGTTGTATCGGCAAAAATGAAATGATGGGTGTTGAATATGAAATAACCATCATTGTTTGTCACAGCATAGGGCATTACCGCCACAGGTTCCATGTTTTCATCAACCAAAAACAGTGTGTCGCCGGCAACTGGCATATAGTCGCAAAATGCACCCGAACTCAGATAGCCATAAATACTCATGCTGTCGGGCAACAACAATTCCTCAATAATCAGTTCATACTCATCACCATAAACCAGACTCAACACAGCCTGTGCATTGCCCGAAACTGATGTCTCGCTTTCAGCAATCTGACGAATTGTTTGCTCCTGTGCGGGAGTAAGTGAAAATATGTTTTCGCCTGCCAGATACAACTCTGTTAGTATGGTATAATAGGCAACAAACGCCGAATCATTGGCTGTGGTTTGTGTTAGTTGTGAAAGCATTTGCATTGCTTCTGTCAGCTGTGCATTGGCCACATATGCCTCAACCAGATATTGCTGTGTTTCAGTGGTTTGTGGCTTGCTTTCAAACCATGCTATCACACTGTCACGGCCGTTGTATGTGGTGTCAGCCAGCCATGTTTGTATAAGCATTTTCTCGAACATGGCAATTTCACCCTCAAGATATGCCAGTTCCTTTTCCAACAGTTCTCTTTCAGAAATACCATACTGAACCGCATTTATTTCGTTCATAATTCCTCCGGGCAGCGATGGTGTGCGACCCACAACAGCCTGCATCACATTGGGGCTGAGTGGCGAATTGGGCACAAGAATTTCTTTCAGTATACCCGGCGGCAGCGGCGAAGGTTTGTGCTTTACAGTGGCAAGCAAAACAGTGTCTGACAAATAGGGCGAAGCAGCAATCAAAGTGTTTTTCAGCTCTCCTGCAGGTTTGTTTTGATAAATATTATCAAGCAATGTCTGGGTATTGCCTCCGTCAAACAGTGATGATAAACTTTCGGCATAAGCAGTATTGGTTGAGTAATATGCCTTCAAATTAATCACCGAATGTAGGTCAGGTAATAGATATGAGGGGCAGGATGCAGATTCATTATACAATGTATTGGCACACGAACCAATATCCACTTTGTTGACAGTATAGTTTACAGGGTTTGTTTTTGCGTTAGGATTGACAGAGTATTTTATGTTACCGGCCAAAGGGTTTATAAAGATATTATAAGGGAAATTTCCGGAAGTAGTGTCACTGAACAAATTATTAGCCGGAGTTTTTGTGTCATTGCTGCAATAGTTTTGGTTTGGAGCAATGCTGCCCGAGGTTACGGAAATATCTGCCACATTGATATTTGAAAAATCATTGCATTTTACAACCAGACCAGAGCTGAGATACACAGGCATGCTTGTGCCACCCGATTTTAGACTGGCAAACGACCCCCCGTTGTTTCCTTGTGCGCGTACTGCAAAACTCAGATTTTCAAACGTATTGTTATAAATCTGATTTGGAGCAGTGCCCGAATTTTGCACAATCACCCCAAAACCTGCATTTGAGTGGTTGCTGCCAAATTCGTTTTCCTCAACCCTGTATCCGGAACAGTTTTCAAGTGAAAGACCGTAAGAATAATCTATAACCGGAACGATTTGTCCGCTGCCTCCCATTTTATATTCAAATGCAGGCAATGAAGCACCAACATTAAAGTTATTTGAAACTATTTTGGCATGATTCACATTTTTCAAAGCCACTGCTCTGAAGTTATTATTAAACTCGTTTCCGGTTATTTCCAAAGTATAATTTGAGTTAGTATTATCTGCAAAAATCCCGTAATACAAGTTTTCAAAAACATTTGGTTCATACTGGGTGCATGGCATAACAGGGGAAACGCAGGTATGCACCACAGAAAAATCAGAATCAAAACTCACTATACCGTAGCCTTTGCGAGATCCTGAAAAACTAATGTTTGTGTTGATAAATGTATTTTTTGAAAAACGTATTCCTTTCACACCAACTAAACCAACAAATTCATGTGGATGCGAGTTAATATCAATAAAATTATCATTTGTTTCAAAAGTACAATTTTTGAAATAACTGAGATTAGGGGCGGGGTTGCCTGATATAGGATGATAATTATCATAAGCACCAAACCATACTCCTTTTATGTTATTGCGGAATATAGCACCATTGGCTCTGACTATGCCTCCTGTTTTGTTCCAATCCAAAGTTCCGTCATCGTTCATTTTTATAGCGCGTATTGCCTGCCGGGCATTTTCAATCACAGCACCATTTTTGAGTTCTACTATGCCTTGTGCACCGGGAGTATGCTGAGAAGCTAATCTATTGCCCCAGACTTCAATGCCTTGCCAGAAATTACCACACTCTTCTAAATTGGTTACTTTTGTATTATTCAAAATTAATTTTGAACCGGGTTGAATGATGATTTTCTTATCTTTAGCAAATTGCAGTTCAGCATTATTTATTGTAAGAACCGCATTATTCTCTATTATTAGATTTTCTTTGAATTTATATGTATTGTTATCAAAAGGATTAGAAGAAGAAACAATATTTACTTCATTCAAATGTGTATATTCAGCAAAATCTTCGCAGACATAAATTATTTGTCCATTACCCACAATTTGAATGTCCCCTGGTGATACGCAATTTGTAGGTGATATATTTAACACAGGGTTTACACCAAGCAAAGCACCTGGCTGTAATTCAATAATGCTATTTGTTCCTTCTAAATTGATTACTGCTCCATCTTCTATGCAAATATAACCGCCGGGTTCTACGATGATTCTTGAGTTATTTTTTAATAACACTTCTGCTCCATTTTGTATATAAATTGAACCACCGGCTTTTATTTTTATATTTGAAAAACTATTAATTTTAAGATTGCCATTACTACCTAATTGTAACAAGGAGAGGTCATTTATTTCAAGATTAGCAGAAGTAACTGGAGGTATATAAATTGGGTCACCTAAAGTTATAGTTCCATTGTTTAATATAATATCGGCCCCATTACATGTGTACATTACCCCTGCCACATCATTGTAATAATAATATGTATTAAAATTCAAGTTCACTGTGGTTGGTAATGGAGTATTATTTCCTAAAATTAAATCATCTGTAATATATCGTATAACAAATGGATAAAAAAGAATATCTTTATTTGTAGTACGTGCAGAACCATATAAATTAATTTTATATACATCTGAATATGTAGTTGATACAGGGCCTATTGAGTAAGAGTTTATTTCAAGAGGACCTAATTCACCATAAATATTTTCTTTTTTTGTTAAAAAAATATCATCACTTGAAAGGCAAGTATTGCCTCTTTTATTCACGTTTATATTAATATCATATAGTACCATATTTTCCCTAAAACATCGTGATATATTACTTCTCAAAACACAATTACTGGTTCCAATTACTTCGTCAAGTAAAGATTTATAATATTCCCCAATGTGATGAATTTTGCCAAAAATTCCCGAATGAATGAGTATTGGCTGGATAATTTGACTAAAACTTAATTCTATATCATCGCCAGTATTCCAATTATTATTATCATTATATGCGTGTATTGGAGGTGATGTACCAGGAATATTTCCGGATAATCCTTTACCAGCACCATCCCATAAATCATATATTGCACAGGCAATATAGTATTCCGACCATATTCCTCTATTTATATTATTAGTACCCCAATCAATGCGAGTTTCATAATATGGTCCCCTATTATTAAAAAAGGAATTTTCATTATAAGCATATTCCTCATCTTCATTTCTCCAGTGGGCGTCCAGAATCATTTGCATAGCATTAGCCCATCCCTCACACCAGGCAAGGCGTGAAGTATTTTCAGTACTCCATGAATGACTACAATCACCTGTTTTACACCACATCGCAATCCAATTTCTACCTTGCATTTCCCACATACTATAATGCCCAAACTCGTGGTAAATTGTATTTTCATGGTCTCCATCTTCATCTTCTAAATATATTGAAGGGTCAACAAGTGGTGCAGATATTCCAAAAATACCATCTGCAAAAAAATAACTTCCATTACGAAATATATGTATTTCTAATTTGCCCATAAATCCACTATATGCAGTTCTAAGATAGCGCATTCCATTTCTTGCCCAATGTACAACTCTAAAAGCATCATGATTTCTTTCTACATCACCTAATAGAATATCCGGAGCATCTTTTTGATACTGTCCTAAATATATTTTTTCTTCATAAATATTTTGCCAAATATTATTTTGTTTGCATTTAATTTTGTAATCACTTACATCTTTTGTTTTTGACTTGAATTGTAAATATAGTTCTATTTTACCCGTTTCTAATGTTTGCCATTTACTATATTCCAAGTCAAAATAACCATTATCATCTGTATAACCTTCAGCAAAAGTTTCATAACAAGCCAAATCTTTCTCTATTAATTTTACTCTTATTCCTTTTAAATAAACTTTTACCCATTGACCTATGTCATTTTTTATATAAGTGTATAATCGTCCTTTAACTCTGCCATTGTAAGTAGCTTTAGGTTCAGGTGAGGCATCTGGTCCATCTCCTACATTTTGAGCATACCATTCAATTGAATCAGGATGCATTGCTTTCATTGGTATGTAATATGCAAGTCCTGGCACCTCTCTAAATGTCCAGTCCTCCTGCCATTCATATACAATAGAGTCGGCTTCGGTTAAATTGGTAGCAGGTATTGAACTTTTGGAAACATAAATCCGTGTTGTATCAATATTACTTGCTTTATCAAGCCACATACGGGGTATATTATAAAAATCAGCATTACTCCAAACCTCAACAATATTATATGGAGTAAAATAAATTTTTCCTTCTGCAAATACATTTTGAATATTATTAACATCATTATCAACCATAACATTCTGCGTAAAGCGTATTGTTACAGGATAAAAAGGCAATGAATCAGGATTATAAGTTATCTTAAAACTAATAATAGGCGTTTCGCCTTTATTAAAAGTTTGTCCGGTTTTATCAGTTACCATTTGGTAATTCCAGCCCGTTGGTAAAGTAATAACAGGATTGGAAATAAAGTGAACTTGACGTTTTACTTCACATTGAATATTTATTGTTACAATACCAGAAACGTCAGGGCATTCATAAGATACTAATTCACCATAAATAGCATCCTCTTTACTTGCATAAAGATTAGTAATAAATCCTAAAATAAGCAACAAGATAATAAATTTAGGTGTTTTCATATCGTTATGGTTTTAATTGTTTATGTAATAATTGTTTAATTCCCAA
>CAYRXH010000101.1:0-8361 GCA_964428185.1 uncultured Bacteroidales bacterium | reverse complement strand
TATTTTTGATTTTTTTGAATTTTTCGCACTTGCCCCTTGCCCCTGAAGGGGAAATCATAATTGAAAAATCGAAACGTCCAACAATTAAAATCGAAATGTCCAAGAAAACCCTCGTTTAAGGGTAAAAACAACACTGATCAAGTGAGAATTGAGTGACATCTGTTCGTAGTGCAACATACCCATCAGGTTGTACTACAATGTAAGCTGATTGGGCACTATCATGATCTGCAGATACAACAAATACACGAGATGCTGACGGTCTATATGCTGGGGGCAATCTTAATACATTAGCTGCAACACCATCTACGTTGTTGACCGTTCCTCGTAACATAATCATCCCATTTTGGGCTTTGCGATAAGCAACAGAAGCATACGCGCCTCCAATATTATCCATGTTGTTTAAAAAGGTTGTGACAACAGTCCAGGGTTCTTCAAGCGAGAAAATTTTCCCGGATAATACTTCATGAGCATAAGGTGCATTGTAGGGCATTGTAGTTGGGGCTTCTGGTACTACAATTGTATATTCTTCCAGCTGCGCATAACGCACCTGGTAACAATTGAACTGACCAGCAGGAGGCTTAAATTGCAACAACCCATTGGGATCCCAGCTAGTCTTGAGCACAAACCGTGCTGACTTACCAAAGTTTACTGTTAATGAATGAGCTTCGACCGGCAGTATCTCGTTAGCTAATACAATATAACCGGCAGTACATGTAAATGTGTTGCCTACTAGCGTAACATCACACCCACTAAGCTTGTAATTAGCTTGCAATGTGCCTGCTAATGCTTCTATTGATTTTGTATATGCTAATTGCATATAGTTAAAGTGATCCTGTCTCAATGGCATGCCCCCGGAGTGGGCAAATATTACTTTATTCATGTTAATATGTCTTTATTGAATATTTTTTTCCTGCAATTTTTCTTTTTTTAATTATTGATTCAAATTTAGGCAATTCGCCTGCTGCAACTATTGAATTATAGTGAATCAAAGGCACCCATACGTCGAAATCACTTATCATAATATGTTCTTGGTTTGTATAGATGTATTCATCTGGTTTACTTTCTTCAGTTTGATACATCCATATCTCATCTGGTTCGCTTTCTTCAGTTTTGTATATATATGAATTTTGGAGTTCATCATCTGAATCTGTGATATATATCGGCTGTGCGTATGGATATTGTGTGTTTAAAATAGTTTCAAGCGAAAGAACCTGCCCATTATATATCATCTCCTGTTTAATTTTATTTACCAAGGCCAAAAATAAATCATTAACAACTTGCAGTGGGGTTCCCAGTAGCATTATCAATCTTAAAAATTTATATTTCTTAAGAACAGGGGGGCACAACTTTCTTAATAAGTTGTCAAGGTTTAAATTATATTGCATGGTGTATAATTTATGTGCAGCTGATCAACGAGGATCTTGCCAGATAGACTATTATAAGCATTTGAGGCTATTACATTGTATCCTCCTAAATGTTTTTTTGCCGAGATGCTATTAAGAGTAATATCACAAACACCTTCAGCAGCCTGTATATAATCAATCATTTGTGTTTTGACCAAAGAGCCTCCAAATTGAATTGATTCCATGTAAGTAGCAATTGCTGTTTGAACAGGATAAACCCCTGGCTGGTTTAGGGATTCACCAACTGAGCTTAATAGTTGTGGATCATAGTATATGTCAATATCCGCAATTATTGTATCTGCAGGGATGTTAACCACTGCCGTTTTGGTTCCAGCAAATTTGATTTTGTTGAGATAAGTAACGAATGCAGCTTCTTCATTTATGCTCAATTCTAACATATTGGCCTTACTTACTTTAACAAGCAATATGTTGCCAGTCTCTACAATTGCTACATGTTTGATAATCTTAGCGTTCTCGTCAATGTTGGAATAGCCTATCTGACCATCCTGCATAAATTCAACACTATAGCCGTATTGAAAATCAAGTGCTTTTCTGTAATACCAAGCAATTGTACCGGCATATGCATTATTGGCAATTTCAGTTATTTCAGACTTAAATGTGTCAAACAATCCTTCGTGTATCCATACGCCAACCGATATAATATAAAAAATTGCCTTCCAAATTGCGGTCGCCGAACTGGACGTTAACAAAGGTGATAGCACAGGATCAGAATCCTTGGCTGCAACAAGTGAATTGTATATCTCTTCAATGCTTCTCATATATATTATGCTTCTGGCTGAAACACTGCAACTATAATCACATCTTCTTCAGGCATGTTGAATTGATAAGGATTTACTTCTGATAGTGTAGTATTACTTTCATCGGTGAATTTAACAAACACATGCCCTTCAAATGGTACGGCTTCGATGGTTACTTCTGCCCCTGCTTTATAAGAGCCAGCTCCTGTTACATTATGGCCTTCATTATCCGGCGAACAACTTGCAGTTACATTGTATTCGACTTCTTTCATGACTCGTTTGACGCCGTTGGAATCTGTCATAATTAATTCAAGATTTTCTGTCACGTTGAGATACACATATCCCACGGGTGGTGTTTCAAGTGTATCTTTTCGTTCAATTTTTAGTTGTACTGTTCCCATAATATTACAATTTTATTTGAAATTTCGATTTGGAATTTTGATATTTGCGCCAAAATCACTTATGATCAATACGCCATCTATCACAATCTTCCCATCACATGTGATTTTTGGTCTTACTTCATATTGGAAATTTTTATAGATATTCACCACCTGATTGGTAGTTATTTTATTGGAAACACCTGCAGAAATTGCCATTTCCCAGTTATCTTTAACATATGGTCCTTGTTGTTGAATTAAACTTGCCAATAGCAACCCATTTTGCAATATGATTGAACCCGGCAAATACAAAGCAGCAGGATTATGAGCACCAAGTCCCATGGAAGATGAATCTTCATCTAAATGAGCCATTGAGTCTATAAGGTTGGCAAAATCTTCTTGCGATGGTTTTTTTCTAGCAAGAAATAGGTTTTTTAAGCTTTCTCGTGACAATTTCATGGTTTATGTAATTATAAAGTCAACTCCTATACTCCAGTATCCGATGCCTTCCTGATATTCAGCTCCGGTAGCTATAATTAATTTGCGTTTGGTAATATTTTGTAATATCGTATTGTTAGAGCGTATATTTTTGGGGATAACAATGTTATCTCCCATATTAATATTGGCAGACACTTCAGATAGAACCAATGGATTTGTTGCAATCAAGTCAAAAATCCCTTCAATGCATCCAGTAGTTTGCAACAGAATATCAAACACATTCTGGTCAGCCTGCACAATATATTTATTTGGTGTCAATTTGAAGCTCTCCATTTAAAAGTGAAACATTGTTTATCTCATATCCGTCTGCTAATAAAGCAAGTGTTATTGCTCTTTTCTGTATGCCCCCAAAAGGGCCACCAAGCATTTTTGTAAAATCAGCTCCTGTTAAAGGAGATTGTTTGTAATGACCTGGTGCTGCAATCAAAATATGCTCAATATGCTGCTCATCCGATGGGCCTATAACAAAATCACCATCAGCGGTAGCTATATCATCTTCGAACAACAGATCCTTTCTCATGTGATTGTAATTTGAAGGTTATTGGCTGCCACAACCGGACCGCCTCCATTGCTCATGGCTGCTGCTGTCACCTGAACCGGAGTTGCAAATAATGAAGCTGAACGCACATAGTCAGATATGATCTGAGCCATCTGATTTGCAAAATACTCCCTTGCCTGCCCCGGATTATCCTCTCTGGTCACCATATTGTCATAGAGTGCCTTTAGATTGTTTTTTAAAATTGCATCGTTTAAAGCCATTTTAATTAGTTTTTAAAAGGTTTTGCAATTTATTTTTGACAGCTGAGATCTGCGTAATATTTATTGGTGTCCCGGATGGTCCCATTGGAGTTGTAACAGTAAGGGTTTCAAGTGCTGTGCATAGTTCTGCAAGTATGGCTCCAAGATTATTTGTGCTATTTGCAATTAGAATCTTATCTGTAACAACAATGTCAATTTCCTTAACTTCAGAATAGAGGCTTATGTAGGGGATATTGCCATTTTCACAAAACCCTGCAATAACGATACTGTCTGCCTCCGGAATGATCTTCAACCCGGGAACTTCATCTGCCTGAATTCTTGCCTCAAACTCAACAGTTCCATTGAGTGGTTCAAGCAAAACAGAATTTCCTTCGACAGATTTCACCCTGCAGACAACTGGCATCATCTTGTCTTCATTCAACAGTTCACGCAAAAGATGCTTCAATCCTGCCATTAACTAATCCTCCTGTCTATCGTTATCGTTTGTCTGTATCCTGACATGCCAAATTGTCTCTTCACAGATTTGACGCTGTATATTTGCTCTGTTTGCACAAAGCGATCATCATATAGTTTCACTGCGTCTGCTTTGCGCACAAATGGCAATCCAAATGCCGTCAATGTGCCTTCATATCCGTCTATCTGAAATTCTGACAGCAGATCATTTGCCTGTTTTTGCAATGATGCTTTGTCAATGTTATAGTAATTGAATGTGCGAAGTCCGCCATCCGTTGGACCAACTTCCACTTCATGCCTTTGGTTGTTTGGCATGATGCTGATGGCTTTGATTTTGATCTTTCTGTCTTCCTTCTCTGTATAGGTTAAATTATCCTGAATTATGTTGAAATGAAACCTGAACTTTTGTACTTTTCGATGCTCTGAAAAATGCAGATGTGGCAAGCCAACAAATAAGTGTGGCTGTTCAGCAATGAGCTGAAAGTAAGCTGATAATCCATAAGTGCTTTTATCTGTAAGCATCTCCAGAACTTTAACAGGCTCAACATTGTCCTTAATAATATATCTGCCAAGATTCATCTGGGCACAAGTTAAATTGATTCCCTGTGGCAAAATGTAATTCAACAAATCACTTAGGGTTACGCTACTGAATACCTTTTTATTAATGATATTCTCGGGCCATTTCAGTCTGTACATTTCATCTTCGCATTCAATTTCTACCGGCACTTTCCGGTGTATTGTCCGAACATATCCTTTGAATACCAACTGCAGTTCATCATTATAGCCCAGTCGTACTTCAACCTTGTCCCTTCTTTTGATCAGTGCATTTGGTCCGAAGAAAATTTCACTGTCATTCCACTTCAGTTTTTTCGGAAACTTGATCACACATGTATCCGTCAGTGTCTCTACACTCTCTTTGATTGCAACTTCACAAACAAAATTGAATTCTGTTTTCCCGATTGTTATATGACTGCAGAGGCGATACATTGGAATGGTTTTTGCTAATTATTTGACCTTTATATCAATATTATGAAACGTATTATACTTATTTTGCTCGCTTTCATTTCCCTGTCTGCATTCACCCGATCTGGTGGACCCATTGCTGATGACTGCACTTGCAATGGTGTTAAATTGTTTGGCAAAGTAAAAATTGTTGATTCTTTTTCCGATTTTGACATACAGGTTGTTGATAGTTTTGAAGATATTCGGGTTGAGATTGTACGTTCTTTCCCTGATCAATGTGGCAAGTGGCAGATTGTTGAGTCCTTTCCTGATTTTAAAGTCAGGTTTGTCAGGAGTTTTCCTGATTTCAAGATTAAATACGTCTCCAGTTTCCCCGGGATTAAATAAGCTATTCATCATTTACCAAAATTGATAGTTCCACATCGCTTACTGAAGTTATATCAAACGATATTACATTCAACTTACCTTCTATCTGATTGATTTTCAAACTCTCAATGACAATGTTGTGAATGTCAAATACATCTAAAAAAGGTGAAACAACTGCCACGCTGTCATTTATTGAGACAATCTTATATAGTTCTGAAAGCTGATCAGGAACAGTATCCGGTTTATCTGATAACAAAACTCCTTTCAGGTTCACCGCATAATCATCTTCATTGATATATTCTTTCACACTGCCATTGCGACCAACAATATTTGTTTTTACGATTCTTTTCTTTTGTGTCACTTCACATAAAACAGCATCCTGTTCAACAATAAGTTTCCCATCTGGTGATACCAGCACAACATCTGAAAAAACAGGAGTGCCTAGCATTGACATCTTCTGAATGTCATCAGGATAGGTGTCAAATTTTTCAACTTCAGCAGTCTGGCCTTCAGGATAATTTGTGGTCTTTTTTTTCAGAGGCTTTCCCTTGCCGTAAAACAAAGGCTTGACAGCTCTCATCCCGAATGTGTTCAGTATATATTGATAGCGGCTCATCATTCTCTGTTTATATCATTCACAGCAACCAGTAATTCTCTTTTTACAACTTCAGTAAATTCAGGAACAGCATCATTCATTTCTTTTGGATGTACCTCAATTGTTTCAACTAACTTCTCAATCGTAATATTGTAATTTTTAATATTACTACCTCCGCTAACAATATTCTTCTGGTAATCTTCAATATTATCGGGTAGACCCCCTGGGGTTGTTTTTGTGTATTTTGCCCGGCCTTCTACAAAATCAAGCAACCTGCCCCAATCAGTTTCAGTGAGTGTTTCTTTTGTTTTCTTTTTTAAATCAGCGAATTCCTTCTTTAACTCTTCTTTTCCAAAATATAAATCATATACGCTTTTATCATTTACATCAATTTTTTGCGCCTTTTCCCAAATATCAGTTCTTTGTGATTCGGTTACATTTTTATTGTAAATATCAAGAATGCGTTTCTGTTTGTCAATTTCAGCATTAATTTTGTCCATGTTAGCCAAATTGGCCTTGTATCCTTGATCATCAGCAATACTTTTATAGGCCAATAGCTCATTATATCTCTCAACAAATTCTGAAGCTTCTTTATCTTTTGGGTTTTTTAACAAACGGGATTCCATGCCTGCATAAGCTCTTTCGAGATTTTGATAAAAATCAAGACCTGATGTACCTTTTTCACTATATTGCCGTTCATCCTCAATTCCGTATTTTGTGGAAAAAAATTCTTCTTGAGTTATCACCTCTGCTTGTGCCTGCCTATACAATAAAGCTCGATATTTCTTTTCCTCCAGCTCCTGAAGTTTTCTTTCCTCTTCAGTCACCTTGTCTTGCATGGCAGCCAGCTTTATTTTACGGTCATATTCCTGGTTAACTCCGGCAAGCATCTGCTTCAACTCTTCGTTTTTAACAGTTTCCAAATCTATGTTCTTCAAAAATTCAGGGTATTGCTGTTGGATTTGTTTCAGCAATCTGCTTCTTTCTTCCTGGCTCGTATTAGCGTTTGTGATTATCCCTACAAGTGAATTCAACTCTGCTTTCTCTTTTGCAATTTTTTGAGAAGTGGGTATTTGGATCATTCTGGTTAACACATCTACAGTATTCGTCGCTCCCCTTATAAAACTATCAAATGATGGTTTCATTCTATCTCCAACTGCTACCTTCAACTGAAACATTGAATCTTTCAGATTACTTATTTTGCCTTCAGTTGTTCTTGCCTGCTGCTCCATCATTCCATAGAACCCTTTTGTTTGCATGATTTTTGGCAATGCAGCAATCATTTCCTCTGTCGATGCAATAAGTTCACCATTGGCTCTTTTACCCTTCCCAGTTGCTTTTGCCCAATCATCTGTGCTTATTAATAGATCACGAAACATGTTTACACCTTCTCCCTTCTGTCCGGTTGCAAGCTTTGCATATGCATTCATTACCTGTTCAATCGGTTTTCCCGAAGCTGCTGCCAAATCGCCTAAGGCTACAAGGTTTTCTCTGCTGTAACGTCCTATTGCCTGAAGCTGGTTCCCTGCTTCTACAACTTGTGATAACTCAAAAGGAGTTCTTTTGGCAATATCAAAATACTCTCTCATTCTGTCGCGGGCTGCTCCCTGACTGCCAAGCATAGTTTTTAATGTAACAGAGTACTTTTCCACTTGTGCCGAAGTCATTATACTTTCGTTTAAATAACGGATACCTTTTCTAACAGCAATAATTGCTGAACCAAAGCCCAGCAACCTGTTGCTAATGCCAAGCTTGTTCAAAAAACCTTCTGTTTTTTGACCACAAGACAATGTTGAAGCTTCTAAATTTTTAATTTTTCTTGCTGTTTCCTCAATCAGGCGCTTGTATTTCCGAACATGATCGGATCTCATCGTCTCATCACTTGCTTTCTTATAGCGTTCAATATTTGCCCTTAGTTGGGCAATACTTCTTGGCATGTCCCTGAATGGATCAATAACTTTCTTATGCCCTAAATTATTGATGCTCTTTTCAAATGAACGCAACGGTGCACCCCACTTATTAATTAGTTCTATTGCATATTTTACCGTAGTGTCCATTTTTTTTGTAATTTTCCTCTAAAAAAAAGTAAAGTAGAGATAGTGCAAGTAGAGAGAAACTGCAATTTCTCTCTACTTACTACTTGCTACTTTTTTTTTATTTGTTTGTGTGTAAATTAAAATTTTCATGTA
>CAYRXH010000100.1:0-8387 GCA_964428185.1 uncultured Bacteroidales bacterium | reverse complement strand
AAAAATAACAAATTCTTTGAATTGAAATAAAAATATATCCATTTTCTCTAAAAAAATGAATGATTAGTGTAAAGAACATTTAAAAAGCAGTAAGAAAATCCGGCATGTTAATTTCTAATTCAATTTCTTTCCTCTGTATATATATGAGAACCTACCACCAAGACCCCCTTAGGAATAAGTTGTATAAAGACTGTCGTTAATAAACTGAACTTTCAGGTAATTATGATTGCCGCCTGTGATGAATTCCTGCTCATCAATTACTGAATCAACGGGAATTTTAAACCCCAATACATCTAATATATCCCCCTGTGCGATAATCGAAAGAGTGTCGGTGTAAATTGTGTCAAAATTGCTGGGCGTCATATCCCAATACGAATGATGAACACTGCATGTATGGTCTCCTGCTAACTTATTTACATGGTGTTTATTACATCCGGACAGAATAATTGCACTAATTGAAAATACCAGTATATAGGAATTAAAAATAATTGATCTCATGAACAAAGTGTATTGTTCTTTGAATAAGAAAAGACAAAACTGTCTATTGTTAAAACTGACTATACTGCCTGTATTATTCTTCCTGAATCACATTTCCGTATTCGAGTTGGTCACGAATAAACAGGTCAATAATTGTGCAGTAATATTCAAATCCAAGATAGTTGGGGCAGTCTGAATGATCAGCCCCAGGCACTCTACATGCATATCCTTTTGTGCCTGCATAGTTTTCAAAAACGAGATTTCCGTGAGAATACATGCTTATAAATGTATCATTGATTCCATGAATCCATAAAAAAGGCTGATTGATATGTTTTATCTCTTCTGCATTATTGATTTCAAGATCAACCACATAAGTCCCTGGAATTGCAAGTCCTGTTGCATCTTGCACAAATACTTCGGCTGATGCAAAGGGAGCTTCGAGTATCAGTTTTGAAGGAGTCATTATTGTCGGGTGGGCGGTGAGTTCAGTTGCAGGAGCTGTGCCCATGCTGAATCCATAGATTACGAGTCTGTCATCACTGAGTCCGTTGTCTTTTAACCATTGCATTGCTGCTTCAGTATCTGCATAAAGTCCACTTTCAGTTGGTGTTCCTTCTGACAGGCCATACCCCCGGTAATCGAACATCATCACTCCATAGTGGTGTTTCCCTCCCGCACATGCAAGCAACTGTGCCCGGGGATAATAAAAGTCCATATGATCTTTGTTCCCGTGACAATATAATATCACTGTGTCTGTGGAAATATTAGCTATATCTCCCAGATATACTGCCCAAATGTTTTTTTTATCTCCCTGGTTATCTGACTCAAGCTGAAAAAGGTGAATCATATCCTGACTGAGTTTCATGCTGTCAGGGAGCACAAAGTCAACCGGTCCGGGATAATCCTGAAGCAAATATTCAGTGATAGGATTGTAATTGTTATTGTACAGGAAGCTGTCCAGTTTCATACATGAGGAAACCAAAAGCATAATAACAATGGCAAAAATAAAGTGACGTTTTTTCATAGTGGTATTAAAATTTTCTTGTAAAACCAATCTGGATTCCTAAGGTGCCTTTTTTTATTGGCGAAATATAATCAACAACAATGTTTTCATTGCTTTGAAGAAAGCTCATATACTTCAGTTCAAAAGTGTAATTCATTTTTTCTCGGGAAATCGTGTACCCTGCTGCTACACTAGGAATATATCTGGAATCGGGTTGTTGTTCGAATGCTTTATATCGGGATAATTCAAGCATTTGCTGCACAGAAGCATACATGAAATTCGGTTTGTTTTTCTGGCGGAAGTAAAAATTCAGATCAAGCATAGGATACAATCTTGTTGTTTGTTTTTTTAACTCAGACATATAATAAAATCCAGGACTGGTAGTAATTCCCATATTCATGTTTTCTGATGACCAGATGAAGGTTGTAGCAGACCCTTCTATTTGAAAAACACCAAAAAGAAGGGAAGTAGTATGAATTGCTGTATTCAAAGTAATTTTCTCACTGATCCCTCTTGAATAGTTCACAGATGTGAGAGGGATAGGAATCATAGCCCCCGAAAATTCAATCAGTGGACCTCCCAGGGAAGCTGTAATCTGACTTGCCTCTTTTTCAATTGGGATAATGGTTCTAACAGGGGCGCATGAAACAGAACAAATAATGCAGATTGTTGCAATGCAAAGTTTTGGTATCTTCATAAAAAATGAATTTGCAGCAAAATTATTGATAAAATTATTAATTTAGGCTATTTGAAAAAATCGTTGTAAATTGCAGTTCATTTTGCTATGGAACGGAAAACATTGATTCACGGCATATTGTTGATTACAGCTTTACTATTGTTGGGGCTGCTTTTGATTGTTTTTTTAAGAACCGGAAATGTTTCATCCAATAAATTTGAAGAAGAGCAGATTGATTGTGTTGACCTTATGCAAATATTGGATAGGGGCAGGCTGGATGTTTCTTTGGGATACAATTCCTTAAACTATTATATCCTTCATGGTCGCCCTGCCGGTTTTCAGTTTGAACTTGCGCGTTATTTTTCTGAGCATCTGGGTGTTGAGCTGCATATTACAACGACAAATGATATCAATTATGCAATATCATTATTAAAAACAGGAGAGATTGATATTGTTTGTGCTGGTCTGACAATAGTTTCAGGGAGGTTTGGCAAAGAAGTGGATTTTTCTGAACAATGGGCATCATCTTCTCAGGTTCTGGTACAGAACATAGAAACAAGCAGTCGTCCGATGGTGAAATCTTTGAATGATCTGTCTGGTCAGGCTGTCTATGTTCCGAAAGGATCAGTATTCAGAGCAATTATCCTGAATACTTGCAAAAATATCACACCATTGCCTTATGTGATTGAAGTCCCCGGATTTGGTTCGGAACAACTCATTGACGCTGTGGCAGAAGGAAAAATTGGCTTGACAGTTGCAGATTTTCATCTTGCAAGATATCATTCTGAGATGTATGAAAATCTTGATATCAGTGTTAGTTTAGGGAATGAACAACCACTTGGATGGTGTGTCAGATCATGTTCTCCTGCACTTCTCGACACATTGAATTCATGGCTTACCAGTTTCAAAAAAAGCCGACAATTTGAATATCTTTATTACAGGTATTTTGTAAATCCGCTGAAGGAGGAAAAATCTACCGGTGAATATTTTTCCGTAAAAAGCGGAAACATATCTCCATGGGATGATGTCATTAAAAAATATAGCAGTGAAATTGGTTGGGACTGGAGGCTGATAGCTTCTCTGATGTATGAAGAGTCACATTTCAGGACAGATCTTGTTTCATCGTCCGGAGCATTTGGAGTTATGCAGTTGATGCCTGAAACAGCCAGATCGCTGGGTGTTGATTCTTCATCTGCTCCTGAGGAGCATATCAAAGCAGGAATAAAGCTTTTAAAAAGCATGGATGACAATCTGAAATCGCTTGTTCCCGACAATCAGGAACGAATAAAATTTGTTCTTGCTTCATATAATTTGGGCGAAGGGCATATTCTTGATGCCATTGCTCTGTCCAAAAAATATAATAAAAATCCTCGTATCTGGGAAAATAATGTTGAATTTTTTCTGATACAAAAGAATCAGTATAAATACTATTCCGACGAAGTTGTGAAGTATGGTTATTGTAAAGGAAAAATAGCTTCAATTTTTGTGCAGAATATTCTTGAACGCTATGAGCACTATAAAAATGCGTTTCCCACAAACTAGACCGATGATTGAAATAGGCTGATATCTGTTCAGTTATTCTATTTCTTCTTCGTCTCGGGTTAAGATTATTTCTCCTTTTGGTTGCACAATTCTGTATTGATTGAAATTTTTATCTGATTCAAAGCCATCTCCAAAAATGATTTTATCTGGAGAGATAATTTTCACAAACTTATCAGAATAGATTCTGTCACTGCCTTCGTCATATATGAGATGTTCTGTATACATGGTTTTATTTTCAACATGATCGGTAACAACAACCTTATACTTGGCTTCAAGCAGATTCCTTTTTTCATACTTGCGTGCATAGTTGGCCGAAATAGAAGAACTCAGTACACCAGCTGAGTCATACATTTCCAGTTGAAATCCCCTGAGCAGTTCCGTATATATTTCAGGTTGTTCATAGCGATTCAGAACCGGAGCAGTCATCTTAGATTTGAGGATGCCGTTTTCAGTATAGAAATATTCAATATCAATGGCACTTTCAACAGGATATATACTGTCATTGGCGAAGGAGGCAATTTTCTCCATATCATTGTGGCATGAAATGAAAAGCATACCTGTAAAAAATACAGGTATGCCGCAAAGTATGAAACGATTAAACAGCCGTTTCATTGAATATATTAATCGGAAGAACGAATTGTGGTGGTTTCGTTGATCCAGCATTCAACCCTGAAGGAATCCCCTTTTTTATAGCCAAAAAAGAAAATATCTTCAGTAGTGGGGAATGCTCCGGAATATGTTGAAATTCTGGAAATTGCTATGTCAGCCACAGATTCATCTATACTTTTGGCTTTATAGTATTTATCAACAGCCGCCCAGTATCCGCCCTTGGAGGTAACTTTGTTGTCGCCGCAACTGCCGGAAGAAGCTGCATATAAGTCACCAATAAGAATCCATGGTTTTCCGTCACCGGGTCTGAGTTCAGTAACTTTCAAAGCATTGGTTCTTGCCGCTGAATAATTTCTGAGGTTTTTGTATGTCTCAGCCAACAGATAATATGCATCCGCCTTTTTATCATTGTCAGTAAGGTTTTGAGATGCATCCTGCAGATAAGGAACAGCTTTATCGTATTGTTCCAGTTTCATGAACATGATTCCGTTAGCAAGTGCTGACTCAGCAGAGGGTTTGATTTTATAGAGCTGGTCGGCAGCCTGAATATAAAGATCGTTGATACAGTTTTTCTTGTCAAATGATCTGAGGAGTCTTTCGAGCATTGCAGTATCATTTGGATTTTCCTGAAATTTTTTGCTGTATATTTTCACAAGGTTATCGCAGGTGGCAAAGGGTTCAAACAAAGTTTCAATGTTTCCCTGAGCAGATACATATCCATTAAGAATTTTGCTGTTTTTATCAGATTCAGCAGGGTTATTGTCAATTTCAGCTTTGAGTCTGCTGATATTATAGTCAACAGCAGAGCTGGCAACATCATAATTGTCGAAAATGATAGTACTGTCAGCTCCGGCTTCACGTACCATTTTTGTAGTCATCAGAAAATAATAATAAAGTACTGCAGATTCAGAGTTGTTGCCTCCTTTAAGAACTGACTTGGACAATATTTTATATGCTTCTTCAAATGATTCTGGTTCATAAGTGATGAGTTCAACACCCTTTCTGCCCAATACAAATCTTTCACCTGAGGCAGGATCATTTCCAAAAGCCATTATCCTTCTGTCATACATAAACATCAAAGTATCAACATATGCAGCTTTCAGTTCAGGTGTTTCTGCTTTGTTATAAAGATGTTCAATGATTTTTGAGCCGTCAATATAAGTGTTCTGGCTTGCCAAAGGACAATTCAGCAATACATATCTCCATGAATCAACAGTATAGTCAATTGCTTCATTCTGAAAATTGCTGCTTCTCCATTGTCTGTAGTTTTCACGATATAGTGAAAGTTGAGTCACACAGGTAACACTGTCTTCGCCAATCCCGTATCTTGGTCCTGTAATACTTCCGGCAATTGGAAATCCTTCTTCATCATACTGTTGTCCAAAAGCCCCTGCCGTTGATAAAACAATCAAAATGAGTCCGAGTGTTTGTCTGATTCTTCTTGTTTTCATAATCTCTTTTCCTTTTTTTTAATCATATTTGCGTTTGTAAAACCATTTTTCTGATATACTTACGCCCAGTTTAAATTTTCCGTATGTTTCCTCAATTAATTTGTTTTCAATAGTTCCTGTTTTTCCAATTTCAAATGATAGTTGAAGTGTGGTGTTTGTACTTCTGATCGGCATTGCAAATCCAAAACTTATGCCATACTGGTTCAATTGTGTGTTTTTAAGTTCAAGATAGTTGCTGTAAAAGTGTGCCCCCCAAAGAATATGAGTGCTGTTCAGCATTGTGGATCTGGCTTTGTCTTTCGGAATGATTCCGCCACCGGCTGAAATACGGAGACTGTTAGCAAGTGAATCAATGGATCCGAATGAAGAAAATTCACTCCATTTCTGATATTCAACATCAAAACCAGCCATCCACCTTCTTTCCTGTTCAAAATACATCCCGCCACCAAGATGAAGGGGGATAGTAATTTCAGATTGTTCGTCGGTAACATTTAAAACAGTATCTTTCGCTGCAGCAAAAATGTTTGTTCCGGAGAAGTGAACGGCCAAAATATTCTGGCTTGCATTGATCTGGCTTGTATTTCCGCCAGTAAGGCCAATTGTAAGATTATAGCCTTCCCTATTTTCTGTCTTGTTGTTGAAGTGTATCTGATACTGGAGTCCGGCAACAAAGTGCAGATCAGAAACATTGATCTTGTTTGTGATTCTGGAATTCATAAATCCGCTGGTATCAAACATAGCAATACGCTTTCTTTCGATATTTCCGAAATAATAATTCATATTGATACCAAGTGAAAATCCCCTGAACACCTCATAGGCTGTTCCTGCATAAAAAGAATTGATGCCACCCCATCCTTCATATAGGTAGTCCACATCACCGATAGAATTAATGTTTTCGGTACTGTTGATTTTGTATCCGATACTGCTGTAGGGAATGAGTCCGAAAGAAAACCCCCATTTTGGTGTTATGGGAAATGCAAAAACCATATGACTGAGGCTGGAGAAAAATGTGGTTTCACTGGTATCAGTTGTGCTAAGTATCCGCGGAGAAAAAAGAGCAGCACCATCAAACAGAAATGAACGCTCTCCGATTCCGCTGTATGAGGCAGGATTTGAGAAATTGATGATGTGAGGACTCCTGAACCCTATTGATGTTCCACCAAGAGAACTGATGTAGGTTGAATGAGAAAAATTCAGTTCGCCGATACCATATCTTGAATAAGGGGACCAGATTCTTGTCTGTGCATTTACGGAAACTGCTGAAAATAAGAGTATGACAAGCAGAAGATTCCTTTTAGATTTTTGTCTGTTCATTGAGTTTGATAATTTCTTTCAGTCCTGTTAACGTAATATTTGAATTTGCAAATATCTGACTTTTTATTTTTTTGGCAAAATATAATGTATTTCCTCCACTTAAAATAACATTCAGATTCTCTGATTGTTTCTCTGCTTCTTTGATAAATCCTTCAATTTCAAATAAAGCTCCGTTCAGTATTCCTGAAATCAAAGCATTGTTTGTGTTTTCTGCAATAATTTCAGAGTGTTCAATGTTTTCTGTGGTTACCAGAGGAAGTTGATGAGTAAACGAATTCATTGCCCTGTTTCGTATGTCAGGACCAGGAGAAATTGCTCCACCCATATAGCCTTTTCCCCGAAGGTAAAGGTCATATGTGATGCAGGTCCCCGACTGAATAACAAGAAAATCGTTGTCAGGAAACATTGAATATCCACCAAGAACACCTGCCAGTCTGTCAACCCCAAGGGTTTCGGGTGTGCGGTAGTGTATTTTAAAGGGAAGTGGCATTTTATGGTGAAGTGACAAAATGACAGCACCACACTGTGAAAAGTAGTGGATGAGTTCTTCGGGAACGGGTTTTACATTAAGATACGCAATTGTATTTGGTTTGACACTTGTGATCAGGGATTCGACCTCTTTAGAAATATCCTGTTCGTTGACAAAATGAAATACATCTGTGATTTTCTGATTATTTACGATTCCAGCCTTGGTCCTGCTGTTTCCAAAATCAATGACAATGTCCATGAATAAATATTTGTAAAAAATTTTTGATAAAATTAGAAAAATTAGTTTAACTTTGCCAAACTTTTCTACAGGGTATCGTAGCTCAGTAGGTAGAGCAACGGACTGAAAATCCGTGTGTCGCTGGTTCGATCCCGGCCGATACCACCAGAAAAGAAAAGCCTCATTCAATGAGGCTTTTTTATTTTAAGTAATCTGGAAAACTGATTTAATGTTCATGCCCTTCCTCACCTTCTCCGTGTGAGCAGGCTTTTTTAATGGTTTTATTCGGATCAGTGAATTCGGTCGTATAGCCTATCTGATCTTCGATGATTTCAAGAATTTTTTCACGGGTAATGACAGCAGGATCATGAATCAATGTAACAACTTTGGTTTCAAGGTCAGCATAAGCTAAACTAACCCCGCGAAGGGATCCAAGTCTGTTTTCAAGAAGTGCTTTGCCGTTTGCACAATGAAAGAATACCTTTACACTGAGAGTGTCAGTTGAAGTTGCAGTGTTTTGAGCCTGAAGCTGATTGCTGCATATGAACAACAAGAGAATTGCTGAAATTGATACAATCTGTTTCATAGATTTTTAAAATTTTTTTCAAA
>CAYRXH010000099.1:0-8413 GCA_964428185.1 uncultured Bacteroidales bacterium | reverse complement strand
AAATATAAAAATAAATACTTTAAAACTCAAAGGAAATAAAAAAAATGCCTTTTTTAGTTTATTTTTTTAATTTTCTCTTAGCACATACTCGTCATATTCCAGCTCAAACCGGAGTTTGTGTTTTGACTCTTCAATTGCCAGCAGTTGAAATATTTTTTTCAGATTGGAATTGTCAACCTTCTCGGCGAGTGCGGAATAGAGTTTAAAAGCTGCTTTTTCCCTGTTCATTGCAAGTTTCAGAGCCTGCTCATAGCTTGGGTTTTCCCCGACATCGTCTGCAGCAATGTAATCAGAAATTTTCAAGTCATGAACCTTTTCTTCAGCGAGAGTCATTATTCCATCAATCTGTATCTGAGAAAGACGTGCCTTATGACTTATTTCTTCCTTGGCAAATTCTTCAAACACCTTCTTCATATCTTCAGTGCGGGCTACAGATGCGAGATGTGTGTAAAACTCTATGGCTTTCTGTTCCTGCTCCATGGCAAAATTCAGAATATCATTGACATTTTGGAATGCTTTCATGGTTCCTCCGTTTTTTTTTAATTGTTAAAACTTTTATGGTAATATTCACAGAACATCTGACGGATTCCATCACATCCGTGATTAAATCTTCTAAGAGGTTTTTCATCTTCTGTAAAACGAAACTCTGCCCTCATAGGTGTTTCTGGTAAAAGTTTAATGATCTCGTCATTCACTTCTTCAACTGATGCAAAGGTCTTTTTGCCAAAAGATGCTAAAAGGCTATTTAACACTTCTAAATTTCCTTTGCATACAGGAGATTTAAATGATGCTTCTGTTTGTTGAACAATTTTCTGTGTGTTTGTAAAAGTGCCACCTTCTTCAAATGGAAGTCTCATTGGAAGAACGAGATCAGCAGTCTTAGCAGTTTCACTCAGAAATACATCCTGCACACAGATAAATTTACTGTTATAAATTAGATCCTTAATCTCAGTCTGATCAACTGCACAAGCTACGGGGTCTTCTCCAAAGATGAACAGATTCTTTATTTTATTATTTTTAAGTTCATCAGCAAGGCTGACATCTCTGACCTGTGGAATGTTCAGTTCATTCCATACAGATTTCAGTTTGCTGACAAAATCTGCATCTTTCAAGCTTTGGATGCCGGGACCGGTTTTTGGGCACAAACCCATATCACCAAGTCCGTGAGAATTGCTAAGCTCTTTCAGTGCTATGATGCCAGCAGAAGTTTTTCCTGCTTTTCCTGTGATCAAACTCAAAGCATCAAGTTCACTTGCAGTATGGGCATCAACATTACGTTCGGCATAGAGAAGAACTGTTTCATGAAGAGTGTTGAATTCATCAGCAAATGCTTCAATTTCATTTTGACTGGCTCCTGATTTTTCTATAAGTTGTCCGTAGTCTTTGTTGAGCAATGATTTCTTATAGTCGTCAAATCCTGATGTCTGAGCTTTAATGTACATCATGTTTTCTTTTCCTGAACTTATCAGATAATGATTCACAGCCTGAGTAAAAGCATGATATGATTTTATTCTTATTATCTTGTCTGCTTTGTGGTCTGTCATGGTTTCTGATGACGTAGTGATGATCAGAAGGGGAATTTTGTTTAAAAATCTGGCATTCTCAATCATAAAACTGAGTACGCCATGTTCTCTGTTAATTTCCGTTCCAAACAAAACAAATTTTTTAGCTCCCGAAATCTCCTGAAAGGGGACGTTGTTCATTGAGTTTGAACGATAACCCCTTCCACGGTCAATATACTGAAAACTGCTTACATTGTTTGTACCGACAGCTGTTCTGGCAAATTTCTGAATCAGGTATTGTTCTTCATTGCTTAGTCTTCCTCCGGCAAAAAATGCATTCTCATCAGCGTGAACATTTTGAATCTGATTTTTTATTATTTGAAAAGCTTCATCCCAGGTGATTTCAACCAGTTTTCCTTCTTTTTTTGCCATGGGTTTTCGGATTCTTGCATCACTGTTGAACAGTCTGTATCCAAATCTCGCGAAGCGGCAAATATTTCCGTCCTTATTGATTTGACCATGTGATCCTTCTGCACCCATAAAAACCCCCCCCACATGATGATATTCTACCTCACAACCGATTGAGCAGAAATTACATAAAGCTTTAAATGTTTCTGTTTTTACCGGGCTTGGTTTGAAATCACGATTTTCAGATATGGCTGCAGTAGGACATGCCGATATACACATTCCGCAACTTTCGCATGAGGTTTCGGTCAATGACAGACCCATTGCCGGAGCAACGAATGTGTCGAACCCTCTGTTGACAAAGCCCAGAGCAGATGCACCAACGACTTCTTTACAAATTCTGATACATCTTCCGCACAGAATACATTTGTTATTATCAATTTCAATAAACGGATGTGAAAAATCAACTGAATATTCCCTGAACTCACCCGAATAGTGGTTTTGCTCAACTTTATAGGTGGTTGCATGTTTTTTCAAATCACAAGTGTAATAAGCTGAGCATCCGCATTCGAGGCATCTTCCTGTTTCATGTTTGGCAACATTTTCATCTGCATATCCAAGCTCCACTTCATTGAAGTTCATTCTTTGCTGTGGATCAAGCACAGGCATTTCTTCCCTGAGTTGTTTTTTGTATTTATTAACGTAATCTTCAGGGACCTGTTTTTTGAAATTGTCACGTAAACTGATAAATTCAAAATGTTCATTCACAATGGGTTGTCCGCTAAGATACTGATGACAACTCTGACTCGCAATTTTTGCCTGTTTGATGGCTTCAATCACTGTGGCTGGACCTGAAACACAATCGCCTGCAGCAAATACACCGGGGATACCTGTTTCAAATGTTGATGGATTGACTTCTACATCCCCCCATTTGTTGATTTTTAACTTACCATTTGTAGCAAATTCATTTATATTATTAATGAAATTTACTTCTGTTTTCTGACCAATGGCAGCCAGAAGAAAATCAAGTTCAATATCATGTTCTGATCCTTCTTTGGGAACAGGTCTTCTTCTTCCTGATGCATCAGGTTCACCCAGTTCCATTTTAACGCAGGTTACGGACTTGAGTTTGCCGTTTTCATCTTTATTGACTTTGGTAGGATTAGTAAGAAACATGTATTCAACACCTTCCAGTTTTGATTCATGAATTTCAATGGGATTGGCAGGCATTTCCTTTTCTGTACGTCTGTAAATGACATATACTTTTTTTGCACCGCATCTTATTGAAGTACGGCAACAGTCCATGGCTGTATTACCACCACCCACAACTGCGATTGTTTTTCCTGAGAAATCATATATCTGGCCTGTTATTGCCATATTTCGCAGAAAATCAATTCCTGAAAAAACATTTTCAGCATCATCGCCTTCCACACCAACAAGCGTACCCTTTTGTGAACCGATGGTCAGTATTGTTGCATCGTAATTTACTTTGATCTCGCTGTAACTTAAATTGTCGCCAAGTTTCTTGTTGCAGAAAATCCTGACTCCCAGTTCTGTAATTGTTGAAACTTCTTTGTCAATTAAATCGTTTGGAAGTCTGTATTCAGGAATTCCATACCTAAGCCATCCTCCAACAGCAGGAGCTGCTTCAAAGATATCACACTGATGACCTTTTTGCTGAAGGAAATATGCTGCTGACAGTCCGCCGGGGCCTCCGCCGATGATGGCAACTTTTTTTCCGCTTGATGGTGCAACATTTGGAATATAATGATTGGGAGATTCAAGATCTTTGTCTGCAGCGAATCGTTTCAGATAATCGATTCCAACGCCGGTGTTTTCATCCAGCAGATTTCTGCGGCAGGCTGCTTCACAGGGTCTGACACATACCCGGCCACAAATGGCAGGCAGAGGATTAGTCTGCTTGATGAGACCTATGGCTTCAGAGTACAGACCTTTTTCAATCAGTGAAATATATCCCTGAACATCAACCCCAGCAGGACAGGTCATTTTACAGGGCGCCACACAATCGGCATAATGATTACTCAGTAACAGATTCAATGCAGTTCTTCTTGCCTTGATGACTTCCTCATTTTCTGTGTCAATTGCCATTCCTTCAGTGATTTTTGTTGAACATGAGGGCTGAAAGCCACGCATTTTGTCAACATGCACAACGCATACAAAGCATGAAGAAAATGGTTCAAGTCGTGGATCATGACATAGAGTTGGAATTTCGAATCCGTGACGTTTTGCTAGATCAAGAATGGATTCTCCCTGATACCCGACAACAGGTTTGCCGTTTAGAATTACATTTATAGTGTTCATGAAATCTTTGGTTTTAAATTACTCAATATGAATTGCATCAAATTTACATTTGGTAAAGCACATTCCACATTTGATACATGCTTCCTGATTGATGAAATGAACTTCTTTGCGTTCACCGCTGATGCAGTTTGAAGGGCAGTTTTTGGCACATACCGTACATCCTGTACATTTTTCGGGTTCAACTGTATATGTCAGCAATGGTTTACATACCTTAGCAGGGCATTTTTTCTCAACAATATGAGCAATGTACTCATCCCTGAAATATTTCAGAGTTGTCAGTACAGGATTTGGTGCTGTCTGACCAAGTCCACATAAAGAATTGTTTTTGATGTTTTGTGCCAATTCTTCAAGCATTTGGATGTCTTTCTCACGTCCGTTTCCTTCGGTAATTCTGACTAAAATTTCAAGCATACGTTTTGTTCCGATACGACAAAAAGTACATTTTCCACACGATTCCTTCTGAGTGAAATCGAGGAAGAATTTTGCCATATCAACCATACATGTGGTTTCATCCATTACAACCATCCCCCCTGAACCCATAATGGCACCGGTTGCATTGACAGAATCATAATCAACAATAGTATCACCCAGATATGCAGGGATGCATCCGCCGGAGGGGCCACCCAATTGCACGGCTTTAAATTGTTTCCCTTTCTGAATGCCACCACCTAGTTCAAAGATAATGTCTCTAATTGTGATTCCCATAGGAACTTCCACAAGACCACCGTTGTTGATTTTGCCCGCCAGAGCAAATACCTTGGTGCCTTTGCTTTTCTCAGTTCCATACTGGGCATATTTTTCAGGTCCGTTGGAAATAATCCAGGGTACATTGGCCCAGGTTTCAACATTATTGATGTTTGTTGGCTTTCTATAAAGTCCAGAAACTGCAGGAAACGGAGGACGTCGTCTTGGCATGCCTCTTTCTCCTTCAACCGAAGCAATCAATGCAGTTTCTTCTCCACACACAAATGCTCCTGCCCCTTCCTTCACGTACATATCAAAATGAAAACCATCTTTGCCGAATATGTTTTTTCCCAGGAACCCTTTTTCTCTGGCCTGTTCCAGAGCAATATTCAAACGTTTGATGGCAAGAGGATATTCTGCACGGCAATAAATCACACCTTCGTTGGCTCCTATGCAATATGCTCCAATGATCATCCCTTCAATCACAGCGTGAGGGTCGCCTTCAAGCAGACTGCGATCCATAAACGCACCTGGATCACCTTCGTCAGCATTGCAGATGACATATTTGTCGTTTCCCGGACTGTTGTATGCAAATTTCCACTTCATACCGGTTGAAAATCCTCCGCCACCGCGACCACGAAGCCCGGAATCAAAAATGTTCTGAATCACCTCTTCCTGTTTCATATTGTTCTTGAGAATTTTCTGAATTGCATGGTATCCGCCAGCTTCTATATATTCATTAATGTTTTCCGGATCTATAACACCACAGTTTCTCAGCGCAATTTTGATCTGACGTTTGAAAAAATTCTCATCTCCTGTTTCAAAAAGATCAGTTTTGACAAGATATTCTTTAACAGGTTCCTGATTTTTAATATGTTTGTTGAAGATCTCAATTGCTTTTTCTTCATCAATTCCTCCATAAAGAAAAGAACCGCTTTCATCAATGACCTCTACCAGGGGCTCACGGAAGCACATCCCAATACATCCGGTTGTTTTTAAATCAACATTGTGTTGTTCATTCTGCAGAATCTGCTTTAGAGTCTCATACACTTTGCCGGCACCTGCTGCAATTCCGCAACTTGCATAACCGACGAGAATCTTTGTTTTTATCATGATTGTTAAATATTTAACATTAATTAATTATTCTCTTTGGCTTTGATGTCCCTGATAACTTTTGCACAAGATGAGCCTGTCAGTTTGCCGTATGTGTCATTTCCAATCATCATGACCGGAGCAAGTGAACAGCATCCTAAGCATGCTACAGATTCCAATGTAAACAAACCATCAGGTGTGGTTTCTCCGTCTTTGATATCCAGTGCATCTTCAAGAGCGTCAGTGATTACATTGGCATTCTGAACATGACAGGCAGTTCCATGACACACTTTAATGATGTGTTTTCCAACAGGTGTGAATCGGAATTGTGCATAAAAAGTAGCAACTCCATACATATCGCTCAGCGATAATCCCATTTCTTCAGATGTCTTTTTCAGAATGTCAGATGGCAGATAGCCAAATACACTTTGTATTGCCTGAAGTACAGGAATAGTGGCACCTTTTTTACCCTTGTATTTTATCACCTTATCTCTGACAAGATTGAAATCCTGAGGTTTTGCCTGATTTTCTTTTGGTTTTGCGATTCTTGATATTCTCATATTGTATTTTGATTATTTTCCCTGAGCGAAAATATTATTTTTTTTTGTCTATTTTCATCCATTCACTAATTATAATCAGGAATAATTAAAAATAACATCTATTAATAAGTTAATAAATAGGCTGTTATTTACTGGATATCAGAAAATCAACCATCCTAAATTACGTGTTTTTCGTAAAATTTTATAATGGAAACATAGGTGATAAAAATCAAGAAAATTATTACAAGGTATAATTTTTTTTGTAACTTTGAAAAAAAAGAGAAAATGACCAGGGAGAAAATTAAAGAAGATGCAGAAAAAAAAGACTGTAAAGGAAAAAAGAGGAACCTTATACTTCATAATGATGATTTCAATCTTTTTGATTTTGTTATAACTTCACTGATTGAGGTATGTGGTCATACGAGTGAGCAGGCAGAACAATGTGCACTGATCGCACATTATAAGGGTGCCTGTGAGATCAAAAGAGGTTCCGAGGAAGAACTGATGATGTATCAGAGAGAGTTGTCATTCAGAGATCTTACTGTAAGTATTAATTAATCTTAGACATATGTTCAAGCGAGTATTCATTCTATTCATTATTACTGTTATGTTGGTTTCCGGATGCTATAAGGTTCCAGTAACTGGCCGTCATCAGTTCAGAATGCTTCCTGAAAGCATTATCATGAGCATGAGTTTAACTGCCTACAATGATTTCTTAAGAACGAATCCACCTTTACCTGCAACAAATAATGATGCTTTCCGGGTTAAAAATGTGGGATCCAGAATGAGTCAGGCGGTTGATCATTATCTTGTATCCAACGGATTTAAAAAAATTAAAAAGAATTTTCAGTGGAGTTTTGAGTTGGTTAACGAATCGTCTGTTAATGCGTGGTGTATGCCCGGTGGTAAAATTGTGTTTTATACAGGAATCATGCCATTGGTGATGAATGATGCAGGCATTGCTGTCATTATGGGACATGAAATGGCTCATGCAGTTGCCCGTCATGGCAATGAGCGCATGAGTCAGCAAATTGCATTATACATGGGTGGTATTTCTCTGGCAGTTGCTATGAACCAGAAACCTGAAGAAACCCGGAATATTTTTCTGTCTGTATATGGAATTGGAGGAGCCCTGGGAGCCTTGGCCTATTCCAGAAAACATGAATATGAAGCAGATAAAATAGGTATGGTATTTATGGCTCTGACCGGATATGACCCTGCCGAAGCGATTAGTTTCTGGGAACGAATGGAAGCATACTCATCAGGAGTCCAGATCCCACAGTTCTTAAGCACACATCCTACACATACAAACCGCATTAAAGAGATGAAGGAATTTCTGCCAAAAGCCCAAAAATACTATAAACCCTGATTCTGAAATGTAAAAATATCCAATAACAACTAATTTATTTCATATGAGCTGGTCAGTAATCATTCCTATTATCGTTTTTGGTCTTCTGCTTGTCATGCTTGAGATCTTTGTCATGCCAGGTTTCGTCGCCGGAGTTATTGGAGGGCTCATAGTAATCTACGGAGTGTACCAGTCGTATGCTACCTATGGAACCTTGGCAGGCAATATTGTTCTTCTGTCAACAATTGCCATTTCTGTTATTGCACTGATCCTTTTTTTCAAGTCAGGAATGTGGAAAAAAGTTGCACTCAGCGATGTTGTTGAAGGGAAGATGAATACACTTGATGACATTTTAAGGATCGGAGATCATGGCAAATCTATATCCAGACTGGCTCCAATGGGGAAAGCATTGATAAATAATGTATATTACGAAGTCTCTACCAATGGTGAATTTGTTGATGAAAATCAGGAGATTGAAGTCATCAAAATCGAAGGAAGTAAAATTTTTGTGAAGAAAATCT
>CAYRXH010000098.1:0-8472 GCA_964428185.1 uncultured Bacteroidales bacterium | reverse complement strand
CAATTGTAGCCGGAGCTAAAGTTGTTGTACTGTTGGTAATAGTGATACTGTTAAAAGTATTCGTGCTTATGCCATCACCAAGTTCAAAATTACCCTGAGGCACATATACCATTTCTATTGCAAAAACTTTAAAATTATACGCGGGATCAAATGGTGGACTGGGAACAGGAAGATTTAGTCTAACTGTGACAGAGGTTGGTCCTACATTTCCGATATCATCGGAAGACCGGTAAAGGAAAATTCCAACTGAATCATCAACAAAACTATATGTAAGAGGTGCTGCCGTTGAAAAATCACCTGCTAAATTTGTCATCTTTGCATGATCCCATTCAAGATATGATTCACAATTGGGAGAACCAACGGGTACTTTCTGGTATTTAATGAAAATCCAGACAGCATCATAATTGTTCGGACCGGCTGAAACTCTCCAACTGTTGTCCCAGGCCACATCAAATGTAATTATCGGGTTTGCCGAACCGGGATTGGTATTCACAACATTTGTAATTCTTACATTGTTTCCTTCAGAATTTTGATACATCATTAAAATGATGACACACAATATCAATAATTTTACTGACACATTGGTAACTGATAAAATAACTTTTTTCATAATGTTTATAGGATTTAATTTTTTTCGATACAAATTTAATTCATAGGCTGCCCAAAAACAAGGATTTTTTTTAAATTCCCTCTTTATGCAAGAATATTTTTCCAAACTTTCTGTTTATCAAGGCAATAACAAATCATGAATTTGTTATTTTTTCTTCAGTTCAAACAATTTTTCGACTCTGGATTCGTATTTTTGCACTATATAGTTTCGTTTAAGTTTCAATGTCGGAGTAAGCTCGCCTTTATCAGTTGACCAGGATTCAGCAAGCAGTTCAAACCGCACAATTTGTTCCCATTCACCGAAGTTTTTATTTAAATGATCTATTTCTTTCTGGATTCTCTTTCTGATCTCAGGATTTTCTATCATCTCTGAGTCATTTGAATATTCAATATTTTTAACTTCACACCAGGACTTCAGATGTGCAAAGTTTGGAACAATAAGAGCAGCTGCATATTTCTGATTTTCTCCCAGCACCAAAATTTGCTCAATAAAGGGAGATTCCTTGAATTTGTTTTCAATCACCTGAGGGGCAATATATTTGCCTGCTGCCGTTTTGAAAATCTCCTTTTTCCGGTCAGTAATCCGAAGCTGTCCCTGTGATTCAAGCATTCCGATATCTCCTGTTTTAAACCAGCCATCCTCTGTCATCACATCGGCAGTAAGCTGTGGTTCTTTAAAGTACCCTTTCATAATGTGCGGACCTCTGGTCAGTATTTCGCCATCCTCAGCAATTTTTACTTCTACATTTGACAAGGGAAGTCCAACAGTCCCGAATTTAATTCCATTCTTTTCAAACCTGTTCACAGCAATCACAGGTGATGTTTCGGTGAGTCCATATCCTTCAAGCACTCTGAATCCTGCAGCCCAGAATACTTTGGCCAACCTCATCTGCAGAGCTGCACCACCAGATACAATAATATCAAGTTCTCCACCAAGAGCCTTCTGCCATTTTTTAAACACCAGTTTTCGGGCAAAAAATAACCGGAGCTTATACCATCCGGTGTTTCCCTGATCATCATATTTCAAGCCCAGATTGACTGCCCAGAAAAAAATCTGACGAACAGGAAATTTCAACTTACGGCCCTTGGACATAATTTTATCAAAAATACTTTCAAGTAAGCGTGGCACTGTAGTAATAATATGGGGTCTGACCTCACTCATGAAATCTGAAATATGTGCCAGATTTTCCACATAATAAATTGAATAGCCTTTATACTGATACATATAATTCATCATCCTCTCATACACATGACACATTGGAAGAAAACTCAATACTCTCTTAGCGTGTGCAGGGGGAATTGTGTATGTTTCAAACACATTGCTCAGAATATTTGCATGACTGAGCATCACACCCTTAGGATTACCTGTAGTCCCTGAAGTATAAATTATAGTGGCAACATCATCGGGCATGATACTTGATTTAATTTGTTCAATTCTTTCAGGAACAGGATGCTTGCTTCCCAGCTCTACCAGTTCAGAAAAATGTTTTAGCCCATTGATATTTTTAAATGTATAAATGTCAATAATGGCTGGTATTTCATCCGCAATGGGCTTCACTTTTTCGTAAAGTTCTTTTCCGGCTGTAAAAACCAGTTTGGCCTCAGAGTGAGCAAGTATATACCTGTAATCATTTTCACTAATTGTTGGATAGACAGGAACATGAACAGCCCCGCACAACATAATTCCCATATCAAGGATATTCCATTCGGGCCGGTTGCTGGTGATTGTAATCACTTTATCTCCGGGCTGAAGCCCCAGATGTATCAAAGCATATGAAATGTTATATGCAAATTCATAATACTCATCGCTGTTGTATTTTTTCCATTCTCCTTCCTCCTTTCCTGCAAATACTACTTCACGGTATCCCATCTGTTTTGTTTTTTCAAGCAAATCAAACAGTCTTTGTATTTCCATAAGTTCAATTTTGATCAACAATAATACGTCCTTTTCTTTAAAACAAGATTCGAAAGGTGCTATAAATTTTTGTTAAATATTCCTGAACTAGCTTGGTCGTTGGGCATGACGAGGACATCGTTGATATTCACGTGAGGTGGTCTTCCGGCGCAAAACACAATTACCTCAGCAACATCATCAGGGGTTAAGGGAGTATATCCATTATATACTGAGCGGGCTTTTTCGGAATCTCCTTTATATCTGACAATGCTGAATTCTGTCTCAACAGCACCTGGAGACACCTGAGTCACCCTGATTCCATGTGAGACAAGATCTATCCGCATGGCTTTTGAGAGGGCATCAACAGCATGTTTTGTTGCACAATACACATTACCTTTCGGATACACCTCACGTCCTGCAATGCTCCCGATATTGATTATATGTCCATGCTTTCTCTCCTTCATCATAGGAATAACAGCAGCAGAAACATTCAGCAGCCCCTTCACATTGGTATCTATCATCGTATTCCAGTCATGGGGATCACCCTCGTCAATTGTTCTCAGTCCCAGTGCCAAACCGGCATTGTTGACAAGAACAGAAATATTTTTCCATTCATCTGTTAGGCTGCTTATAGCTTTATTCACCACAGCCTGATTTCTTACATCCATTTCCAAAGCAAGACACTGAACATTAAATTTTTTCTCAATCTCAAATGCAGTTTTCTTCAACAAATCAATTCTTCTGGCTGTCAGAATCAGGCTGTATCCATCAGCTGCAAAAGCGTGTGCACAGGAAAGGCCAATCCCGCTGGATGCACCAGTTATCAATACAATTTTTTTCATAAAGTTTGTTTTTTTAAGAAACCTTTTAAATACTTTTTCATTCTCTCTTCTGAAGCAAGTGAAATCAAAACAAAAAACATAAAGGGATATCCGATAATTTTGTAACGAACGACTGCGCCAAGAACAGGAGTGGCAAGTCCGATGACTGAGAAAAAAAACACACTGAAAAAGACGCTTGCCCAAAATATGGGTTGAGCTTTGAATGTTCGTGAAAGGGACAACAAAATGAAGAATACAAAGCAAACAAAGAGTAAATTTTCAACAGAAACCACCACCATAAAGACATTTTTTGCATCAAAAAAAAAGGGTCGGAACAGCAAAGTGAAAAAAGCAAGGGGAGCAGAACTGATGAAACTCCATAAAGAAGGACTGAGCATATCCACATCAATCAGGCTCCCTGCCTGAACTGATCGTGCAAAATAAATAAAATCATGTTGTTTCCGCACAAAAGTCTCAACAAAATTCATTCCCGGAATAATATGGTGAAAATTCCAAAGTATTGTGATATAAGCTGCTGTGATTATTAAAAACTTCAGAAAATGTAGAGGTTTGTTTGCTTTTAGAGCCCAGAACAACGCAAAAATCACAGGAATCAGGCAAAGAAGAACATAAATTTTTACAGACACAAGCATATATAGAAACACAGGAAGCAGCAAATAGGGAGTGAGTGTATGCGGATTCATTATCAGTTTTTTCAGAAAGTATAAAAAACCTCCAAGCGCAAACACCAAAACAGCTTCTTTGGTTATACTGGCAGTCCAGAATACAAGTGAAGGAAAAAACATCATTGTATAAAAAAGCAGGCGGTTTTTGAGAGGGTTTTCAGGGTGAAGTGTTTTAAATATCCAGAAAAAGCCAATAAGGCCCAGAATCATAAAAAAAAGCTTGTGAACAAACAAAGACCCGAATGAAAACATCATAAAAAAGGCATTTATTCTCACCATAGTTCTATTGTCATTCCTCACAATATAATCATAGGATTTGTGCCAGGTATTCATTTTCATATAATACGTAGTACTAATTTCATTTGTCTGGTCACCAATTCCGCTCAGCATTTTCAGATAATCTGCAGGAGCATAAGAGAGAGCTGAGTGCATTATCACTGCATCATCGTAATATCTGTACATGTCAGTTTCATATCTTCCCTTGTAATACCATGTATAAACAATATAAAACAGGGCACATACAATCACTCTGAGTAGAACTGAAGTGATCACTTGCTTTTTGCTGATAAACTGAAGTGAAAAGAAAGATGATTTTGCAACAATCAGCAAAAAAATCGCAAAATAAACAAGTGCAACAACAATATCCAAAGCGGATTATTTAATATTCATTAAATTTTCGACCCATTGTCTGGCAGCGACAAAAGCAAGTATCCACGGACTGACCTGATTATTTTTCATTTTGTCGGGATAATATGCCCATTGCCAGGGAAACACTGAACGTTCAATATGAGGCATCATTGCCAGGTGACGCCCGTCATCAGAGCAAATGGCTGCAGTTGAATATTCTGATCCGTTTGGATTGCCCGGAAACTCATCATAGGTATATTTCATACAGATGTTGTAATGTTCTTCTAAATGAGGAAAGCTGAATTTTCCTTCGCCATGAGCAATCCACACACCCAATCTTGTACCTGACAATGATTTAAGCATGACCGATTCAGTTTCAACAACATCCACACTAATAAACCCTGATTCAAACTTTCCGCTTTCGTTAAATAACAGCTGTGGTTTCATCTTGTCTTTGGGAGTGATGAGTCCCAGCTCTATCATCAGTTGACAGCCATTACACACTCCCAGGCTAAGAGTATCTTTCCGTTTGTAGAAGTTTTCCAGTGCCTCTCTGGCTTTGTCATTGTATATAAATGCACCTGCCCAGCCCTTTGCTGAACCCAAAACGTCAGAATTACTGAATCCCCCTACAAACACAATCATATTTACATCCTCAAGCGTTTCAACACCTGATATCAAATCAGTCATGTGAACATCTTTTACTTCGAATCCTGCATGATATAAAGAATAAGCCATTTCCCGGTCTCCATTCACCCCTTTTTCACGAATTATTGCAGCTCTTGCACTTTTTTTTACAGATTTTCTGTTCTTTTTCAACATAAGATCGAAGGTTCCCTTAAAATCTTTTGGAAATATGAAGTCAAGTATCTGTTGTTTGTAATTCTGAATACGCTGTTTTGCAGGCGCATGTCCGCTCTGAAGTTTATCCATATAATATGAAGGAGAATACCATACTTCACGCCAGTAATCGATATTAAAGAACTCATACTGAACATTTTTAATGATCTTCATGACACGCTCAGGGATCACTCTGCCAATCACATGAAATTCAATGTTTTTTAGAATCAGTTCATCAATCACCCTTTTGGAATCATTAACCTGAATAATCACTCCTGGATTCTCACTAAACAGAATTTTTATAATATCAAGTTCGATTATTGAAGACAGATTAATATCGAGACCAACACTTGGTTCAGCAAAACACATTTCGAGCAATGAAGTGATCAGACCACCGCTTCCCACATCATGACCTGAAAGGATATAGCCCTCTTTAATAAAATGTTGTATAAGATTGAAGGCTTTAATAAACTTGCGAGTATCAGAAATCTGGGGAACATGATTTCCTACAACACCCATTGTCTGATAAAACGCACTGCCACCAAGTTCAAAGGGATCATCAGAAAATCTGACCAGAATGAGCGATGAATAATAGTCGGGTTTTAATACAGGCTGAATCACTTTTTTCACATTAGATACTTCAGCAGCAGCAGAGACAATCACTGTGCCAGGTGCCACTACTTTTTTTCCCTCCGGATATTTCTGGGTCATAAACAGAGAATCCTTACCTGTGGGGACAGGAATTCCCAATGCTATTGCAAAATCGCTGAGTCCTTTCACTGCCTGATACAATCTGTTTCCTTCGCCTGGTTGATCAGATGCCCACATCCAGTTGGCACTCAGTGACACACCACCAAGTCCGTTTTTCAACGGAGCCCACACCAGATTGGTGAGTGCCTCGGCCACAGCCATTCTGCTGCCGGAAGCTGCATCTATAAGCCCGGCAACCGGAGCATGGCCAATTGATGTGGCCACACCAGCAGTTCCTGAAAAATCTATTGCACACACACCAAGATTATTGAGTGGCAACTGTACTTTCCCGCAACACTGCTGGAGAGCAATTCTTCCAGTTACAGAGCGGTCAACCTTATTTGTAAGCCAATCTTTGCATCCAACAGATTCAAGTCTGAGCACATTTCTGAGATATTTATTAAAATCATGAAGTTTATACTGTGCTTCAACAAATTTACGTCTGACAGAGATATCACTGAGCGTATGTTTGGGGGGATGTCCGAACAACAGATTAAGCTTCATTTCAATGGGATTCACCTTGCCCCTGCCTTTAAAAACCAGTTTTTTGTGAGAAGACACTTCTCCGGCCTCATAAATAGGGGCTCTTTCACGTTGGGCAATCTTTTTTATATAAGAATAATTCTTAGGTTTAACAAGCAAGCCCATTCGCTCCTGAGACTCATTGCAGATGATCTCTTTATCAGAAAGGCTTGGATCTCCAACAGGCAGGGATGCAACATCAATAATTCCTCCTGTTTCTTCAACAAGTTCGGAAAAACAATTGAGATGACCACCTGCTCCATGATCATGGACTGAAATAATTGGATTAAATGTATCCTCAACCAAAGCACGAATTACATTATAAACTCTTTTTTGCATTTCTGGATTGGCACGTTGCACTGCGTTCAACTCAATCGTGTTTGACAGTTCTCCAGTATTCACCGAAGACACTGCGCCCCCTCCCATGCCGATTCTGTAATTATCGCCCCCCATCATCACCACTTTGTCTCCGTTTTTTGCATGTCCCTTTTCTGCATACTGTTTTAAAGTATATCCCACACCACCTGCAAGCATAATTACTTTATCATACCCATAAAAATCATCAGTTTCAGCATGTTCAAATGTCAACACACTCCCGCAAATAAGAGGTTGTCCGAATTTATTTCCAAAGTCACTGGCACCGTTTGATGCTTTCAGCAAAATCTGAACAGGAGTTTGATACAACCAGGGTCTGGGTTCAATCTTTTGCTCCCAGGGCTTATTGTTCATATGTCTTGTGTAGGATGTGCAGTACACAGCAGTGCCTGCAAGGGGCAAACTTCCCTTTCCTCCTGCCATTCTGTCTCTGATTTCTCCCCCACTTCCGGTAGATGCTCCATAAAAGGGTTCAACCGTAGTCGGAAAATTGTGAGTTTCGGCCTTGAGTGAAATCACTGTTTCAGCAACTCTGGTGGTAAAATAACTGGCCTCATCCTGTCTTGACACAGTAAATATCTCGGCAGCAGGACCTTTAAAAAATGCCACATTATCAGTATAAGCTGATACGATATTGTGAGGATTGGCAGCAGTTGTTTTACGGATCATGTCAAACAGACTTTCCGCTTGTGTTATACCGTCAAGAACAAAAGTTCCCCTGAATATTTTATGTCTGCAATGCTCAGAGTTAACTTGTGAAAAACCATACACTTCTGAGTCAGTGAGTTGTCTGCCAAGCTTCTTGGACATAAATTCCAGATACTTTACCTCACTTTTGCTAAGAGCAAGTCCCTGACTTGCATTGAATTGTGCAATATCCTTAATAAAGTACACATCTTCAGGTTTGGCATAAATGGTAAAAATGTCCTGCCCTGGGTTTTTATAGATTGCCTTAAGCATTGCATCAAACTGAGGATCTTCATCATTACAGGGAAAAAATTCTTCAATCCTGAGAATGTTTTTAACCCCCATATTAAGACATATTTCAACAGCATTTGTACTCCATGGGGTTATCATTTCCCTGCGAGGCCCTATAAATGTTCCCTCAAGAGTCTGATGTTTCTGCATTTCTGCACCGGAAAACAGCCAGACAAGTTTTTCAACATCCTTATCTGAAGGAGCAACAGTAAACATGACAGCATAACATACTCTCTCATTGGTAAAAAATCGTATCATATTCTCAGTCCTAAATTTTGACAAACATATATTTTTTTATGCTATTCAAGAAAAAAAAACTTTAACAAAGGTAGTTTTTTTCAACTTTACTGAATTACAAGAAAATAAATCT
>CAYRXH010000097.1:0-8739 GCA_964428185.1 uncultured Bacteroidales bacterium | reverse complement strand
TAATTGGGAAAATAAACCATTTCAATAGCAAAAAAAATATTTCATTTGCTCTTGAACTTGACCTTTGATTTTTGGGACTAAAGTCTCGGTGGGTGGGGTTTTTTCTTTCTACGGGCTTAAGCCCGTAGCTATTGGATTGTCATGAATCAAATATGTAATTGGCACAAACACGCTAAAGCATGTTTGTGAATGTGCTTAACAAAATTCAAAGTCAAAGAGTTAAATTTTTTCTGGCTGTTTGCTTAAAGCCCAAAGTTTTTTTATCCTTCAAGTCGGTCTGCAACCATCCCGGCTTCATCAAGGGCGTAGGAATGCAAGAAAGTCGTCTTTTTATGCCGGCTCAGAAGAATCTTTGTTTCAATCGAACTTGCGAGGCTTGGACAATGAAAATATTCAGGTCGGCATAAAAACCAGTTCAACAGATGTGAAAATAAATACGGTTACACAAAACAGAAAGATCAATGATGCATTTTTTACTCTCTCACCCATTTCACACTATGCCTGTGTCCTCCGACTTCTATGGTGAGGATATACATGCCCTGAGAAAAGCCCGAAACATCAATGCTGTTGCCATGCAACCTGCCTTTTGCCAGCAACCTGCCCGTCAAATCAAAAATTTCATAGTGGGCAAAACCACCTGCATCCTTTGACATATCCATATAAAGTATATCAGTGGCAGGATTGGGAAACACTGTAAAGTCTGCCGGTGAACTGCTTTCTATTCCGGCCGGAGTCTGATTAATTTTCAGATCAAGATATACTGGCAAATGGTCAGACATATCATACAGAGCCTGAATGACATTTGAAGGAGCAGAAGTGTTTGTTGGTGGATCATTGATGGCACTATTGTAGTGCAGCCCGTCCTGCCCGACTGTTGTGTATGAACCGGGCACATATTTCACTCGATAGGTTTCCATGATAATGGGAAGACTGGCTAAGATAAAATCAAATCGATCATCCATTCCGCCCCCGATAAAACAGTTTGAAATGGTATGAGTTGATTGCGTGTGATAGGCAGCATAGGTTGAATTGGATGACCATTCCCCAATTTTATTGACAGGATCATAAAAGCGGATATTTGCATTGTTGTTGTTGATCATTTTCTGAAAAGCAGGTTCGGATGCTCCATACAAATTAAAATCTCCCTGAAAAAGATAATTGTGAGGATTTGGCAGACTTGCAATGTGATTCATCACAAGGGTTGCTTCGTTATTTCTCATGTTAGCGGCTTCCGGGTCCGATCCTGATGCAAGATGTCCGACAATTATTGTGAGAAAAACAGTATCTGTTGACCAAGCAAGCTCGGGAGATTTGTAATACAGTTTGTAAACGTTGATGTCCCTGTCACCACCCACCAAAGCATACTCTGATTTGAGACCGAATTTCTGAGTATTATAATACAACTGATTGACAATCACAGTGTTTGAAAAGTTTGTCAGCTCGGCTCTTGCATAATAGTTGATTCCGTTTATGTTCAGGCAAGAATCAAGAATCTGATCATGGTATGAAATGTATTTACTGATTTCATTGACAGTAAATATATCTGGCTTAGTATAATTGAGGATATCCCGTAATGCAGCGTTTTTTTTATTGATGTTGTTTGAGGTTGAATTACAGTCAAAAATTGTCACTCCGTAATACAGCAGATTGTAGTGCATCACTCTGACAGTATCCTGTGCAGAAATTCTGAATGCAGAAATGAAGAGAATCAGAAATAGATAATAAATTCTTCTGAACATAGTTGTGTTGTATTTAACCTGCAAAGATAAACAAAAAGCTTGAAATTCTTTACAAAACGATGAAACAGCACTCTCCTATTTTTTATTTACATGTTCAACAAATATCGTATTTTTGCATCCGACAAAGAGAATTTCATGATTATAGATACAATAGTTGATTCAATTGCAGAAAAAAAAGGGCAGGATATTATTGTTATAGATTTTGCCAATCTACCAGGGATGATATTTTCGAATTTCATAATCTGTCATGCTGCTTCATCACCTCAAATTGAAGCCATTGTTGACAATATTGACAGGACATTGAGAAAAAAGATAAAACTACATCCTGTTCATGTTGAGGGGAAGAGTAACATGGAATGGGTTTTGATGGATTACGGAGACATCATTGTGCATGTTTTCAACGAAGAATCCCGAAAATTCTACAATCTTGAAGACCTGTGGGCAGATGCTGTTATTGAGAGAAAGCAAAACAACTAACGATTAAGTGACAAAATGACAGAAAACAACAACAACAGGGGAAGCAACAACAATATGCCCGGTGTTCCGGGTCAGGGAGGCAGAAAATTTAATTTTTATACAATTTACATTATCATTGCTGTCATCCTTCTGGGCATGTATTTTTTTAATCAACCGGCAACACTAGAAGAGATCAATTGGAACAGGTTTGAAAAGATTGTGATGAATGGAGATATGGAGAAAGTTGTGGTTGTGAATCAGGAGTTTGCCGAAATATATATTAAGCCAGAAAAGCTGAAAAATGACACTTCATATAAAGAAGTGGCTGAAGGAGGCTGGGGGAAGGATTTAAATCCCGGACCCCACTATATGATGAAATTTATCAGAATTGAATCCTTTGAAGAAAATGTAAAGGAGCTGGAATTATCTGTTTTTATGCGTGATACTGTTGGAAAAACTCATGAACAGATCAAGCAGATAGAAAAAGACAGCAGAATTGAGCTTATTCCTGAAACCAGAAAAAACTGGGCGGGTGATTTATTAAGCTGGCTGATACCAATCGGTATTTTTGTTGTCATCTGGATTTTGATAATGAGGTCAATGACAAAAGGCTCAGGTGCCGGTCAGATTTTTAATGTTGGAAAATCCAAGGCTCAGTTGTTCGACAAGAACACGTCTGTTCCTGTGACATTTAAAGATGTTGCAGGTCTGGATGAGGCCAAGGTTGAGGTGGTTGAGATTGTTGATTTTCTGAAAAGCCCAAAAAAATATACAGCCCTGGGCGGGAAAATTCCCAAAGGAGTATTGCTTGTTGGTCCTCCCGGTACCGGTAAAACCCTTCTTGCGAGGGCTGTTGCAGGTGAAGCGAGGGTTCCTTTTTTCAGTATGTCCGGTTCCGATTTTGTTGAGATGTTTGTTGGTGTGGGTGCGTCCAGAGTTCGCGATTTGTTTAAACAAGCCAAGGAAAAGGCTCCCTGTATCGTATTTATTGATGAAATTGATGCGATCGGTCGTGCCCGTGGAAAAAATGCCATCACAGGAGCGAACGATGAACGTGAAAATACACTGAATCAATTGCTAACTGAAATGGACGGTTTTTCTTCAAATAACGGTGTTATTATTCTTGCCGCCACAAACAGGGCTGACATACTTGATAAAGCTCTAATGCGGGCCGGAAGATTTGACAGAATGATACATGTTGAATTACCCGACCTTAACGGACGTGAGGATATTTTTAAAGTTCATCTGAAACCTCTTAAGCTTGATAATGATGTAGACGCTTCATTTCTTGCCAAACAAACGCCCGGGTTTTCAGGAGCAGACATTGCTAATGTATGTAATGAGGCCGCACTGATTGCTGCACGCAGAAATAAGAAGCTAGTTGGAAAACAGGATTTTCTGGATGCTGTTGACAGGATTATCGGAGGTCTTGAAAAAAGAAATAAAATAATTTCCCAGGAAGAAAAAAGAGTGATTGCATTTCATGAAGCCGGACATGCATCGGTAAGTTGGGTGTTGCCACATGCTCATCCTCTTGTGAAAGTCACTATTGTTCCCAGGGGAAAAGCCCTCGGGGCCGCATGGTATCTGCCAGAAGAACGGCAAATTACCACCTTTGATCAGTTGTTTGATGAAATGACTGCAACCTTGGGAGGTCGTGCTTCAGAGGATGTCATTTTCGGAAAAGTTTCAACAGGTGCACTGAATGATCTTGAAAGAGTGACAAAGCAGGCTTATGCTGCCGTCAGTTATTTCGGACTCAATGATAAAATCGGAAACCTTAGCTTTTTCGATAGCTCCGGTGCACAGGAATATGTGTTTCAGAAACCGTACAGCGAAAAAACAGCTGAAATTATTGATCAGGAAGTGAGTAAACTGGTTGAAAAGGCATATCAGAGAGCAAGACGGATAGTTGTTGAAAACAGAGAACGGGTTGAAGCGCTTGCTGGCAGACTATTAACCAAGGAAGTTATTTTCAAGGAAGATGTGGAAGATATTTTCGGAAAACGTGCCGGGGAATTGCAGAATGAGTTATCAGCCAGTAAGAACGTTGCGGATGTTCCGGAAAAAACAGATGAAAAGAAAAAATCCAGAAGATCTTCTTCTTCAAAAAAATCAGATACTCTGTTTGATCAAGAAGGCAAAGAACCTACAGCATAATCTTCATAATGGGACAGCGGGAAGAAATTATTGCAAGAGAAGAGCTGTTGAAAAAAATCAGACAGTCTCTGCTTGTGGCAAAAGACAATCCCTTCGAAGATGAGGATCTGAATGTGGATGTGTATGTGAAGAATGATGAAATGCCCGAACTTATTTTTGCCCAGGAACTGATGGCTGCTGGAGGGAAGTTTATCTTTTGTGAAAACACCTGCGATTTTCACGCGCAGTTTAAAGCCCTTGCTTCTCAGAAAAACTGGAATCGCTTTCGTGCAGGTTGTGAGCAGATTGAGAGATTTCTTTCAATGAATGACGATGATATGGTGTCTCCTGAAAATTCAGCCGGAGAAGAAATTTCTGTCACCAGATGTGAATATCTTGCTGCACAAACCGGAAGTGTTGTCATGTCAACTTCGGTATGCCCAGACCCTCATTCCTGGACTTACTGCAGTGTACACATCGTAATTGCATCGACAGATCAGGTTGTTGATAATTTAACAAAGGCATATTCCAAACTTAAAGATAAATACAGGGAAAAATATCCCTCTGTAGTCAGTGTGATCACCGGCCCCAGCAGAACAGCAGATATTGAAAAGCAACTTGTGATGGGTGCACATGGTCCTGTTGAATTGTATGTTTTTCTCATTGATGTCACATCCTGATGAATGAACTTCTCAAGAGAATTCTCACAGCAATTGTTTTCGGGACTCTGGTCATTGGGTCTTTGTTAATTCATCCTGCTCTTTTTGCATTGGTATTAATAGGATTTATTATTGCAGGCTCTTTTGAATGGATACGTATTACAGGTTACCTCGGTCATTCACTGAAAACGGCTTTTCTTATTATTATTGCTGTTTGGTTGTTTGCTCCTGTTGTTCTCATTGCCTCAGGATTAGATACAATGGCAGTTCCTGTGTTTCTTTCTCTGCTGCTGATACTGCCCGTTGCTGCAATTGCTGAAATCTACCGGAACAAACCCTCAGCGGTTTTAAATCTCATGGTACTCGGATCTGGCGTTTTATATTATGTTGTTCCACTTGCCATTCTTGTAATGATGACTCAGCCTGAGTTTGCCATGTTTCAGCAGGATGGAAATATACTCCCACTTTTTCTCTTTATCGTCATCTGGACCTATGATACTTTTGCATATTTTATCGGATCTCTCATAGGGAGGCATAAACTCTTTGAAAGATTATCACCAAAGAAAACCTGGGAGGGAATGATTGGTGGCATGTTGATTACCACTGCACTGATGGTTTTTGTATTTCCTTTACTGATTTCTCTTCCTCTCGGTTTTATTTTTGCAGGAACCATCCTGATTATTATCGCAGCAACTTACGGAGACCTTTTTGAATCTCTGCTCAAGCGAAAAGCAGGTCTTAAAGATAGTGGAACAATCTTCCCGGGTCATGGAGGTGTGCTTGACAGATTTGACTCAGTGTTTTTTGCAGCACCGGTTTTTTTGGTTTTTTGCCTTATTTATGCCATGCTTGCCTTCAACTAAGGCTTCAGTTGTGGATTATGAATGTTTCAGATTTATCTTTTTCGTGCGATCAGGAGATTGGTTTGCCTTGCATAACCCCTTCTGAAATGAAGTTCTTCATTTTTTATGCATGAAAGACTCCCCAAAGTTCTTTCTGATAGTAAGGTGAAAAGATGGGGATTGGTCTTTCGAAAACTCCATGCAGACTGATTTTACATGGTTCCTTGTCAAAATACTTGTAGGGCATTCCTTTATCGTACTGGAGAAACAAACTGCCTTTTTCAAATAACAGTGCTTTAATTGTTGATTTTATGTAACAACAAAATATTCATTTGCTGTTTTATAGTAATGATCTGAAAAATTTCAAGATATTCCCGGTTTCTGAGTTCCAGTATTAATAATCATGCCCTGCTTCAGGTAGATGAAGTTGAGTTTTAAGTTCCTGCTGATATTTTTATAATGAATTGTAGATCATTTGTGGCTGAGTACGGTTTGTTGCCTGATCCAAGGTCCCGCACCCAATATAGATTAGTGTTAGCATTTCATTGATTCTATACCAGTTTTTCATCAGATGTCCAGCGTTCAGGGAACAGATTATATGAGCCCCAAAAGCCAATATGAACTTTATCATGCGGCAGAGTAGACTGTAAATAATCCCCCGAAAGAGCTGCAACAAAGGTAAATAATCTGTGGATTTCTTCACAGACAAAGACAACCCCTTGTCCTTCCGTTGACAGTCCAACAATAAAAATGCGTTCTCCCGGAACCAGAAATCACATTGTCTGCAAGTGTGTTATCAGCGTGTCGGTCAGCCATAGCAATCCGGGCGTTTTTGCATAATCAGGCTTGGTATCAGGATATGTTCTTTACTGATAATTGCTTTTTCCGAGATCGGGAAGAACAATACAGTAACCATCAGACAGGTTGCTGTCATACAAGCCGGTTTTATTACACCGGTCATCTGTAGGCAGATTCCAGCCGTGAAGAAGCAAATAACTGCCCTTTTTATTTTCAGGCTTGACTGGTCTTAAAAGTGTCGAGATACCGTCAATTGTGATAGTAGTGTCATTTTTGGGTAGCCCCGATAGATACATTGTGTCCTGAGAGATTTAAGGTGTTTCGGAATGCCCTTTCAGTTGTTTCTGAGTGCAGAAACAAGACACAATCAGGCTAAGTAAGAATTAGTGTCAGCAGGGAAAGAATTTTCATTGTTTCAGGTTTTCAGCAGCAAACCTACAAAAAAAACTCTAAGTTGTTCACTTCTTTTTTTAATAAGGTGGACTGGTTAAGGGCAATTCAAAAAGTGCTAATTTTACAAGATATTCATCACTCGCATGGGGTCACAGTTTATAACAATAAAAGTGCCTGTTCAGTATAACGAACATGATATAAAGACATTAATTTCTCGAAAGCTGGGTGTCCGGAATTTTTCATGGACTTGCGATCTGAAAAGTCTGGATGCAAGGAAAACCGGTAATATTCACTGGCAGTTGAGGCTTCTTGTGGTTTCTGAAGAACTGGATACATTTGAAGAGACAGATAATCAACAACTTGAAATACCATATAGAAAACGCTCTGAAAGAATAGCAGTTGTTGGTTGTGGTCCTGCTGGTTTTTTTGCTGCAGATATCCTGCAGAAAGCGGGGTTTCAGGTAACTGTTTTCGAGCGTGGATCTTCTGTTGAAGAAAGGGCAGTGGCAATAAACACGTTTGAATCTGATGGCGTTTTTTGTGATCGGGGTAATTACGCCTACGGTGAGGGTGGGGCAGGGACATTTTCAGACGGGAAGCTGACATCCCGTACAAAGGGAATTTCAGTTTATAAGAACTATGTGCTTGAAAAATATGTCAAGGCTGGCGCTCCCGATGAAATCAGATATCTTTCAAAACCACATATTGGCAGTAACAATCTGCGCCATCTGGTGATGAATCTGAGAGAGGAATTTAAACAACATGGAGGAGAAATTCTTTTTAATACCACTGTGAACGGCATAAAAAGCAGTGGAAAACAAATCAGCCTTGAATCAACAGCCGGACAGTTTGATGCTGATGCCGTTGTCTGGGCAACAGGACATAGTGCTTATGACAGTTTCAGATTGCTCATGGGGGCAGGCGTTCGGTTTATTGCCAAGCCTTTTGCTTTGGGGGTCAGGGTTGAGCACGATCAACGGATGATTAATATCGCCATGTGGAAAAAACCTGATGTGAAAGGTCTGAAATCTGCCGAATATTCACTTCGCTGGCAGGGTGATGAAACCCAGGCAGCCTATTCATTCTGTATGTGTCCGGGTGGGAAAATTGTTCAGGCAGCACCCGGCTCAGGCTTGAGCATAGTCAACGGAATGAGTAATTACCAGAGAAATTCACCATTTGCAAATGCTGCTATTGTAGTTCCTGTAAGTCCTGCTGATTTTGGCAAATCAGATATGAGCGCTTATGAAATGATTGAACGGATTGAAACCATGGAACGGACTATCTGGCAAATAAAAAACTCATTCGAAATTCCTGCAAATGTCATTGCCTCATTTATCAATAAAAAAGTTAGTGCCGTGCTTGGAAATACTTCTTATAGTCATGGAGTTTTTCCCTGGGATTTTGACCAGATTTTTCCACCCCATGTTTCGCATCAGCTAAGAATGAGTCTGAAGCATTTCACTATCAAAATAAAAGGATTTGAAAAGGGTCTGATGATGGGTTTTGAAAGTAAAACGTCCTGCGCTGTTCAGGTACTTCGTGAAAAAAACACCGGATATTGTCATGGTTTTGAAAGGCTTTATGTATGTGGTGAAGGAAGCGGGTTTTCCGGAGGAATTGTGAGTTCTGCTGTTGATGGTATCAAAACAGCTTATAATGTTATGAAAGCATTTGTGTAAATTTCCTCTAAAAAAAGTAAAGTATAGAGAG
>CAYRXH010000096.1:0-8859 GCA_964428185.1 uncultured Bacteroidales bacterium | reverse complement strand
TTATAATGGGTGTGTTGTGGAAAAATCATAAATATTTGGAAATACAAACACAAAAAAACCAAACAAAATTCAGCAATACAAGTATCTTGTTTTTTTGTATTTTCGCAAAATATTTCGCCAGAGAGTTTTATGACAGAAAAACATATTATCCGGATCGGAGATATTCACTGTGGGAGTGATACTCCCTTTCTCATTTCCGGGCCTTGTGTGATTGAAGACGAGGATATCATGATGAAAACTGCTGAGTTTTTGAAAAACTTTTCAGTAAAGCATCAGATTCCTGTCATCTTTAAGTCATCTTTTATGAAAGACAACCGGAGTGATCTGGGTTTTTATCATGGGCCGGGAGTTGAAAAAGGCATGCAAATACTTAAAAAGATTAAAACTGAATTTTCACTTCCCGTTCTGACAGATGTCCATTATCCCGAACAGATCGCACCGGTTGCTGAGGTTGTGGATGTGATCCAGATTCCTGCCTATCTGGTCATGCAGAGCGGTTTGGTTGTTGCAGCTGCTAAAACCGGTCTTCCTGTCAATCTGAAACACGGTCAGTTTATCAGTCCTGAAAATATGTCAAAACCAGTAAAAAAGATACTGGACTCAGGAAACAATAAAATTCTGCTTACAGAACGGGGTTATACCTTTGGCTATAATGATCTGATTGTTGATCCACGTAGTTTTTATCATCTCCGTGAAACTGGCTTTCCTGTAATTTTTGACATCACACATTCCATCCGCAGATATGGGATTCCCAGTGCCGATCCAAAAGGAGGTTCGAGACAATATCTTGATACAATTGCCCGTGCAGGAGTTGCTGCCGGGGTTGACGGTATTTTTATAGAAGCACACCCTGATCCTGGCACAGCCCTGTGTGATGCAGCCAGTCAAATATGTATCACTGATTTTGAAGGGTTTGTCCTACCTCTTTTAGAATTTCATCATCTTGAGGTAAAACACAGAAAATAAACGATTTACAAAAAACAAATACTATGGAACTGTATTTAGATTCAGCAGATTTTAAAGAAATTGAACAGGCATTTCAGCTGGGATTTCTCACAGGACTCACCACAACGCCTACATTTATGCATCGCGAGGGGATATCCGATATTGATGAAGCCATTCTAAAACTTTCGAAAATGGTTCCTGTACTGCAGATCGAGGCACTTGGAAATAACTCATTTGAAATTTTCAGTGAATCTCAACGCCTTCTCAGCCTGGGACTTGATAAAGAAAAAACCGTATTTAAAATCCCGGTTTCGCTTGAAGGTGTCAAAGCGTGCAAGCGTCTCAGTGATGAAGGAATCATGACCAATGTCCACCTGGTATATACTCTTCAGCAGGCTTATATGGCAATGGAAGCTGGCGCTACCTATGTTTGTCCGCTGGTGGGAAGACTGCAGGATCAGGGTCACGATGCTCTGGCTCTTGTTCAGCAGTGCGTAGATGCCGTTAATTATTACGGATACAATACCAAGATCATGTTTTCATCAGTCAGAAACAGTGAGCATGTCAGAAATGCCATCAACATAGGTGTTCACACCATTACGGTCCCCTGGAAAATTATGAAACAACTCACTGAGAATGTTTTTACAACTGTTGGCACTGATCAGTTCTTCACTCATACACGATTAATGACAACCCGCGTAAGAGATGTCATCAGCTCAGAAAACCCTGTTGTAACCATCGACGATGATATATTAACAGCCACTGTGAAAATGACCGAATCCGGCATGGGTGCAGTCACAGTTGTTGATAAACTGGGGAATATCGTTGGTATATTTACAGATGGCGATCTCAGACGCTCGCTGAAAGTTCACGGAAAGGAAATTCTTGGAAAAAAAATGTCCGAATTCAAGTTTAATTATCCCATTACAATTGATGCTGATGAACTCATTAACGAAGCAGCCCTCATCATCAAGGAAAAGAAGGTGGATAATATCGTAGTGACCTATCAGTCAAAGTTATTCGGGATGCTTGATGTTCAGGATCTCATAAAACTCAATGTAATATGACAAAACAGGTTGCAGGAATTTTTTCTGATCTTGGGGGAGAATTTATTACAAAACCCGACTCAATCGGAAAGAAACTTCAGAACATCAGAGGCTTGCTTTTCGACTGGGATGGTGTTTTCAACAACGGCACCAAAAGCGCTGATCATCCTTCTACCTTTTCTGAAATTGACAGCATGGGCATCAATATGCTTCGATTTGCCATCTGGCTGGAAACGGGCGTAGTGCCTTTCACAGGAATCATAACAGGGCAGATCAATGATACAGCATTTGAACTTGCCAAACGTGAACATTTTCATTCTGTATATTTCAATTTTAAGTCAAAAAAGGAAGCTCTTGAGCACATCCGTGAAGTTTTCGACCTCAGGGCATCTCAGATGCTGTTCGTTTTTGATGATATTCTGGACGCACCAGCAGCAAAACATGCCGGATTGTCATTCCTTGTTAAGCGAACATCAAGTCCGCTTTTTACCCAGTATGTGCTTCAGCATGGACTGGCAGATTATATTACTGCCCATACTTCCGAAGAACAGGCTGTGAGGGAAATTTGCGAACTGTTGCTGGGACTGACCGGCAAATACAATGAAGTTCTTGACCAGCGTATTGCTTTTTCAGATAAGTATACCGAATACCTTTCACAACGCAATCAGATCATCAGTACTTTTTACCACAAATCTGACAAAAAAATTATTGAAACCACCATCTGATTCAACTAGGAACCCATTATTTCACTTTCACAGTCAGCACGTGTTGATCTGCCAGAAATCCTTTCAGCACATCATCTTCTTTCACGAGTCCAACCCCTTCAGGGGTACCGGTAAAAATAAGATCGCCGTTTTTCAGAGTAACATATTTTGAGATATGAGCAATGATTTCATCAAATCCGAATATCATCTGGGATGTATTCCCCTTTTGTACAATATTTCCATTCTTTTCAAGCCTGAAATCAAGATTCAGGATATCATGAAAATCGCTCACTGGAAAGAACCTGCTCACCGGAGCTGAAAAATCAAAGGCTTTGGCAGGCTCCCAAGGCAATCCTTTACTACGACATTTTTCCTGTACATCTCTTGCAGTAAAATCTATTCCAATGGCAATCTGATTAAAATAGTTGTGGGCAAATCGCTTCTTAATGTGCTTTCCTACCTTACAGATTTTCAGCACAATCTCAATTTCATAATGAATTTTACTGGAGAACTCTGGAATATAAAACGGCAGATTTTTGGGAATTAGTGCTGTATCTGGCTTCATAAAAAACAACGGCTCATCCGGTTTTTCATTCTTCAGTTCTGAAATATGATCTTTATAGTTCCTTCCGATACAAATAATCTTCATTGCACTACAATTGGGTTATGAAATGGAAAATCCTGAATTGCCGAATTTTTTCATATACAAAATCTGAACAATACGCTTTGTATATTCAGGGAAATTACTTTTCATGATCCAGTCATAATACTGGGGTTCACGCTGAAAAACCGATGCAACAGTATGTCCTTTGTACTTCCCGAAATTAAAAACAGGCTCATCCTGATCATTAAAAACTATATGACCGGCAAGATCAGCAAATTTCTTCTGTACGAAAAACTTACCCAACTGATCCATATCATTGACCACAGGCTCAATGGTTTTCCCGTTTTCCTCAACAACAACACCTTGATATCTCTCTATCTGTGCCACCAGCACATTGTAGGTTGCCAGAGTATCTGCTTCAGCAGAATGAGCATTAATCAGTTCATCATGACAATAAAACCTGTAGGCAGCTGATAATGTGCGCGGTTCCATCTTGTGAAAGATATTCTGAACATCAATAACAGATCTGCTGCTGACATCAAACATGATTCCAGCTCTCAGAAATTCCTCTGCAAGCAGCGGCAGATCAAATCTAAGGATATTATAACCTGCAAGATCTGAAGTCCCTATAAAGGCAGAAATTTTCTGCGCAAGCTGCCTGAAGGGCATCTCATTTTTCACATCATCATCCGAAATTCCGTGAATTCTGAATGCTTCATCAGGAATCGGGATCTCAGGATTAATTCTCAATGTGAGAATCTCCTGCTTTCCGGAAACGTGAATTTTTAACATGCTGATCTCAACAATACGTGCCGAAGCAATTTCAAGTCCGGTAGTCTCAAGATCAAAAAATACAATTGGTTTTTTAAGTTGTAATTGTTTCATATTATTCACTGTGAAGGACAACATTGATAATTTGTTCTTCACTATATGTTTCATAATCAGGGAGTTCAAGTTCCTGAATGACAGTTTTAAATGTATTTCCTATGTAACTCACCTTATATTTTCCGGGAGGAAGGATCATCACATATCTGCCGGTAAACACATTGGGCCTGTAAATTCCAATATTCTCATCGGTATTAAAATCTCTCAAATAGATAGTGACTGAGGGCTTTAACAAAATCAGGCTATCCAACTGATGCAATTTTTCAAATATACCCGGATATGCAGCTTCAACTCTTAGTGTATCATAAACGGTGTTTCGAAATTTCATGGTATCCAGGAAGAACAATAAACTGGTTTTCTGATCAACATATTTGTTATAATCAGAAAAGATATGAGAAGAATCAGGGTTCATTATCAAACCGGAGATGAAGTGGAGAGGAGGGGGAACATCATTCAGAGTAACTCTGTAGATATCAAGGTCTCCGTATGAGTCAGGTTTGAAAGCAGAAACATAAGCAAATCGGCCGGACTTGGAAACTGAGAAGGAAAAATTATTATCAGGTGTATTCAGTGGATATCCAATATTTACAGCTTGAGTAAATGACATTTTTTCACGGTTCCATGTAGATCTGAACACATCAAAACCTCCCATTGAATTATGTCCGGTAGATGAGAAATAGAATGTTTTTCCATCGGGAGCGAGGTATGGAAATTCTTCATCAAAAGGAGTATTAATAACATTTCCAGCATTGACCGGAACACCCCATTCACCGTTTGGAAGTTTCAGAGAATAATAAATATCCGTTCCACCAAATGATCCGGGAAGGGATGCGGTAAAGAAAAGGATTTTTTTATTTGGAGCAATGCAGGCTGAGGTTTCAAGATCCTTGGTGTTGATGTTTCTCCCCAGGGGTTCTACCCTGTTAAAGCTTCTTCCTGTTTTCAAGGAGAGATACACGTCCCCGCTTGCGGTAAAATTCTCCATATACACAAAAAGATGTGAACCATCCGGTGACATCCCTACTGATTCCTCTACCACAGCTGTATTGACAGTATTCGGGAGTCGTCTTGGTTTTTGCCATTCCCCACGTTTCGACTGGGAATACATGATATCTGATGTATAAAAACCGTCATAATCAAGCCATCCTCCGACATTCCCTGTTCGCTTAGTAGTAAACACAAGAAAGGTTTCATCAGCAGTAATAAAGGGGTTCATATCAGGGGCATCTGAATTAATATCAGGGCCAAGATTCTGAAATGTTACGTTCACAGGAAACTTTACCATTTCTTCAGCATTCTGGCACATCTCAATCCACCGGCTGGCTGAAATATAATTTTCATCCTTAGGAACCGCCTTTTTGTATTGATTGAATGCAATAATTGCCTCAGCGAACATATAATTGACAGCATACGCTCTTCCAAGATCATACCAGGCCGATGGATTTGCTCTTGGTTGTTTGACAACCCACTCTAAATATGGAATTGCCTTGGATTTATCAATATTGGTTTCAAGATGACACAAACCAATACTATGATTGTATTCAATATTCAAGCTATCAGTTTTCAACAGTTTCATAAATTCCTGCAATGCCTGACGGTAATTACTGTAATTTAAAAACCCTCTGGCTGCCCTTTTTGATGTGGGTTCCTCAGTCTGGGCAATGGACAGAAAACTGAATCCAAAGAATAAAATAAAAAATATCAATCTGTATTTCATAGCAGATAAATGCACATTTAAGGTTGCGAAAATATGATTTATTTGGGTCTTTATTGATAAAAGTTTTTAACAATGAGATGAATAACAGTTGAAAATTTATGAGGAATGGCAAAACAATCCAAATGATACATCGGGATAAATTATGTAATTTCGCAGCAAAGGAGAAAAAACCAGAATTTCATGACATACAGAACAAATCATTGCGGTGAACTGAGAAGTGCAGATATCGGAAAGAACGTTACTCTGGCAGGCTGGGCCTTCAGAGTAAGACCATTCGGAGGAATGATATTTATAGATCTTCGCGACAGATATGGAATTACCCAGTTGGTCTTTGATGAAGGAGAAAACAGTACTCTTTGCCAGCAGGCTCGTCAGATCAACCGGGAATTTGTGGTTCAGGCTTGCGGTATGGTCAGAGAGAGAAGCAATAAGAATCCTGACATTGCTACCGGAGATATTGAGATCCTTGTGAGCGACTTTTCTGTTCTCAGTTCTGCTGAAATACCTCCTTTTACCCTTGAAAATGAAACCGACGGAGGCGATGAACTGCGGATGAAATACCGCTATCTTGATCTCAGACGAGACCCAGTGAAAAAAAATATTATCCTTCGCCATCAGCTGGCTACTGAAGTCAGAAACTATCTCAATTCAGAGAATTTCCTTGAAATTGAAACACCGTTTCTCATTAAATCTACCCCCGAAGGTGCCCGTGATTTCATTGTCCCTTCGCGAATGAACCAGGGTGCATTTTACGCCCTACCACAGTCTCCGCAGACATTTAAACAACTCCTTATGGTTGCTGGTTTTGACCGATATTATCAGATTGTCAGATGCTTCAGAGATGAGGACCTACGGGCCGACAGGCAACCTGAATTTACGCAAATTGATTGTGAAATGTCATTTGTCAACAGGGATGATGTGCTCAAAACATTTGAAGGTCTTGTCTCTCATGTTTTCAAAAAAATCAAAAATATTGACATCGGCACCATTGAGAGAATAACATGGGACGAAGCAATGAATTCATACGGAAGCGACAAGCCTGATCTCCGGTTTGGATTGTCTATCAATGATATTACCTCGATTTCACAACACAAAGATTTTCAGGTTTTTAATTCTGCAGAATTTGTGTGTACCATTTGCATACCATCAGCTGCTTCATTCAGCAGGAAACAACTGGATGCTCTGACAGAATTTGTCAAACGACCTCAGATAGGTGCCGGAGGTCTTGTCTGGGTCAAATGGGATCAGGAAGCAGGATTAAAATCATCAGTAGATAAGTTTTATGAAGAATCCGATCTGAAAGCCTGGATGGAAGCATGTGGTGGAAATCAAACCGACCTGCTGCTGATACTTTCAGGAGACAAGCACAAAACATTAAAGGCAGCCGGCGAACTCAGACTCAAACTGGGTGATGAGCTCGGACTGAGAAATCCGGATACATATAAACTTTGCTGGGTTCTCGACTTTCCACTTCTTGAATTTGATGAGGAAGTCGGCAGGTATTTTGCCATGCATCATCCATTCACATCACCTGTCGATCAGGATATTGAATTGCTGAAAACCAATCCGGGAGTTGTGAAAGCCAATGCATACGACCTTGTAATTAACGGCGTTGAAGTTGGTGGCGGATCAATAAGGATTCATGACAGAAAATTGCAGGAAACGATGTTTCAGGTTCTGGGTTTCACTCACGAAGAGGCTGAAAAACAATTTGGATTTCTTCTCAATGCATTCCGCTATGGGGCTCCTCCACACGGTGGAATTGCCCTAGGCTTTGATCGGTTTGCAGCACTCCTTGGAGGACATGAAACCATCAGGGATTTTATTGCCTTTCCCAAGAATAATCAGGGAAGAGATATGATGTTAGATGCACCTTCAGGAGTGAGTGCTTTACAGCTTGAAGAACTTGGTATTTCATTAAAACCTTCTGAGAACGACAAGTAACATGAAATTTGCCGACATTGCAGGACAGAAAGAGATTATCAACAGGATCGTTTCAAATGTAAGAGACGGCAGAATCAGTCATGCTCAATTGTTTACAGGTACTGAAGGATCTGGAAGCCTTGCGCTTGCCCTTGCATATGCTCAGTTTGTAAATTGTACAAACAAACAATACTTCAGTGATGATGTAGAACTCCATGGAGATTCCTGTGGTGAATGCGCTTCTTGTTTGAAAAGCAATAAACTGATTCATCCTGATTTACACTTTGTCTTTCCTATTAACGAAACCAAGTCAGTGAAGAAAGGAATCAGTCGTGATTTTATGCCCAACTGGCGTCAGTTTCTCAGTGAGAAATCTCCTTATGTCACCCTCAACCAATGGTTTGAATTCATTGACATGGAAAAACAGGGCATCATTTCTGCCGAAGAATGCAACGAAATCCTGAATACCCTGAGTTATAAAACCTATGAAGGGGAATATAAAATCATGATTATATGGATGATAGAGAAACTATACTATTCAGCTGCTCCGAAAATATTGAAAATCCTTGAAGAACCACCTGATAAAACCTTATTTCTGATGGTATCCAACAACCCGGGTCAGGTGCTCGACACCATCCTGTCGAGGGTGCAGATACTAAAACTTCCAAGACTGAAGGCTTTGGAAATTACAGAATATCTGGAAAAAAATCACAGTACTGAGACTCAGTTCAATATCAGACTGGCAGATAAATATGACAATAATCTGGCAACAATTCTTGAAGCAATGAATCAGGAAGATAAAACTTCAGACTATATGAGCCGTTTTATTGACTGGATGAGGGCATGTTACAAACAGGATACCCGATTGATTCTTGAACAGTCAGTCTTTTTTCGCGAACTTGGACGCGAAAAGCAGAAACAATATCTCCAGTTTGCCTTGTCCCAGATAAGAAATGCATGGGTCAATCATATTTCGCGGAATCTTTTACATTTTCATGACCCTGAACAAAAAGATTTCTATCAGAATTTTGGCAA
>CAYRXH010000095.1:0-8875 GCA_964428185.1 uncultured Bacteroidales bacterium | reverse complement strand
TATCATAAAGATGTGTCACAGAATACAAAACAATTCCTGCACAAACTGATACATTCAGCGAATGTTTTGTGCCAAACTGCGGAATCTCTATGCAAACATCTGACATATCAATAATTCTCTGATCAACTCCATAAACTTCATGTCCGAAAACCAATACAATGTCTTGATTAGGTTTTTCAATATCTTTGATCCCCACCGAATTTTTGGCCTGTTCAACAGCGAAAATCTGTACATTCTTCTTTTTCAATTCCTTCAAAACTTCTGAAGTTTCATCAACATATTCCCATTCAACACTTTCTGTTGCACCAAGAGCAGTCTTATGGATTTCAGCATTGGGAGGGACAGGAGTGATTCCGCATAAATACAATTTCTTAATCCGAAATGCATCACAGGTTCTGAAAATTGAACCCACATTATGTGCGCTCCTTACATTATCTAAAACAACATAAACCGGTATTTTTTCTTTCTTTCTGTACTCAACAGCATCTATCCTGTCAAGCTCCTCCATTGTTTTTTTTTGTCTTACCATGTGTTAATCTGAATTTTATGAGTGGTAACAATGCCATTCTTCTGTTCCATCATTAGCAAATAAGTGCCTCCTGCCAGAAATGACAGGTCAATATCATCAGAACAGCCAGATCTCAGCATTCCATGCCAATCAATATCAAGCATTCTTCCTGAAATATCAGACAACTCAATATTTATAATGTCATTTCCAGAATTATTTTTCAAAAATATCTTCCCTGAAGTCGGGTTAGGATATACCATTGTTGTTCCATTCTCAAAACCTTCATTCAAAGAAGCAACTGATGGAATCATAATAAACTGCATCACTGCTTCCACTTTGTTTGAATCAATTGTATTGTCACACATTGTTAGCCTCAGCAGATAAGTGGCAGGATCAAGACCATAAGTATTCCAGTTGCAAAGGTTTCCGGTATGCACTTCCTGAAATTGTTTGCCGCACACAGGAAACCACTGATCAGTTCCTGAAACAGAATAATCCAGCTTGTACCAGGCCATATCCATACTGTAAAAATCAGATGCCTTTTCAATCCAGGCAGACCCTGATACAGGAATAATGCTGTCTGCATATACAGTAGCTGAACCATCCAGTTTTGCATACCACACTACTGCATCATGAAGATATTCAGGCTCCTGAGAAAGATTTGACTGGATGACAATCATAATGGATTTGTCTTTGGCGATGCATCTCCCCCAATTCTGACCTGAATATGCAAGTATTCCCAATGCATTTCCGTTGGTATGAAAATCACAGTTCAGATATCCATACCCGAAAATGAGTTTAGAGGTATCACCTGCAAACATGTATCCGCCAGAGCCATCAACCATAGTATTGCTGACTGTTGTTATTCCGTTGTTAAAGATCCCGATTTCCCCAAGGATACAATTTTCAATTGTTCCTTGAGCATTTTTAAACAGATAAAGGCTCCAAGTTTGAACATGGGTATTGATGAGCTGGATAGAATGATCACTCAAAGGAGCAGTGAAGTTTGAATAATATGAATTATTCACAAGCCCTGATACTTCATAGGCAGGCTGATCCCTGAACCATACTCCTATGGTCCTTATCTCAGAGTCAGAAACAATGACCTGACTCCCTGGCTCAGGCATAAGACCCCACATCACATCAGAACAATTTGTTAATGAATATGTATAATGAATATCTTGCACTCCCGGAAGGGTATCTGAAAAGGCATAAGCAGCAATATGTGTCCCGTCGGGAAACGAAACAGAGAGGGAAGATGTGTCCGGAACATGATGCCAGAGAAGAATAAATTCTGTATTTTCAATGGATAAGGAAGAGTAGTCCAATAGAATAAATTCTGCTTTTGAAATGCTGTCAGCTTCAAACTGAGCATGGGATGTCAATCCGCAGGTTGTAAAGCCCATTGTCTGAACCTGTTTCAACACAACCTTCGAACTGTCAGTGATGTAAAGATCATGTTGTAATCCTGAATAATTGAGAACTGAGCCGGAGATTTTAATGAGGCCTCCTGCCACTGCCACCATTCGTCTCTGATAAATATAGAATTGAGGGAAATTCATCACTGAGTTACGAATTTCAATACGTGCATCAGAACCCCAAACATACATATCACCATTGATCACAGCATCTGCATTTTCGAAAATGAGCACTCCGTCACCAAAAACCACAACAGGACCATCATTGAAAAAACCGCCCGTAACATACACAGAATCTCCGGGGATTAATCCCACAAACATGGTATCAAGAGATTTGGAATGCTTGTCAATTCCCGAAGGGAGGTCAATATTCAGAGCAGAATCCTGCCGTTGAAAAAACTGAATCAGGTTTGTTCTGGGTATAGAACCCTGAGATAAAAATTCACTGTTTTTTTCATATTCTTCTTGTTTCAGAATGGTATTGGCTGTGAACTTCTGGAGTTCTTCTGCCGGAAAAATGTTCTGTGCCGGACCATACATAGCAAACGTCATGACTAACAGCAAAAAGTGAAGGAATTTTTTCATAACACTTCTTTTCAAAGATAATGCTAAAATACACAAAAATCAAGCATCACCCTTATGTTAAAAGAACTTCTTCGAACATTTATGAACCAAGCAATTCAGAAATATCTCGGTCCATCTGCATATAATTCAGGGGTCTGCTGTAGATTTTGTAGTTTTCATCAAGGATATAAATTTCCGGGGTCCCTCTGATATGCAGTTTGTCAAAAACCACACTTTCGGTTTCTTTAAAGTCTGAAATATGCATCCAGTCACCCATTGAGTGTTCTTCAATTGCATTGAGCCATTCATCCTGCTGAGTTGTAATGCCGAAAGCAAGAATTTCAAGACCCTTTTCCTTATATGAGGGCCACATTGCCACCAACGGATCAATTATTTGCTTACAATTTTCACAATCAGGATCCCAAAAGAGCAGAACAATCGCTTTCCCATGTACATCGCCTTTGAGAGAAAGAGTTCTCCCTTGGGTATCAGTTCCTGCAATATCAGGTACAACCGAACCTGGGCGACTGTTTTTCACAATCTCATAAAGCAAGTGCTTGTCATCATATCCCCCGTCTTCTTCACAGACCTCTGCCATATATGTCTCCATAAGATACAGATATACTTCCCAATAATCTGATGTTTCAAAAGAACCAACCAAAAGATTAATCACATAATCATACATTTCATCATTCACAGCTGCCCTTGACATAATGTGGTCTGCAGCCCTTCTGTACTCTTCATCACTTGGAGGAAATACATATAAGGTGAGGTAATCCTCGATGGCCATCTGAATAAAGGGAGTTCTGATGAGACCGGGTTCATGAAAATCAATATAACTGAAAAAATACGCTTGCATAAACTGAAAATCATCCGTGGCTTTGGTTCTTCCCATTTCAATTTCATACGAATATTTAGGATAAAACATGGCTCTGACCACTTTATAGGCAAAAAGAGAGGCAGAAGCAGAATCCAACTCATCAATCATCTGGTTGACAGAATATTCCAAAGAATCAATATATTTATTCAGCTTAATAAGCTTCGGTCTGTTTCCGGCGGGGTCAGCCCTATGCATTCTGTCACCAAGATCTATCAACTGCTGAATGGTAAGCTTTATTGGATAAAACGCATAAAACAACTCATTTTCAGGAGAGTTTTCAAATCTGAGCAGATCAATAGAATCTTTCGGACAGAAGAATTTGAAATCTTCATAATTATAGATGATATCAATCCCGCTGTTGGCCTCTCTGCCCCATCTGACATGATACATTCCGTGCTTTCTGTTAGGAGTCATTTCGAAGATGAATTTATCTTTCTTGCTGTTGACTGAGTCAACAAGATTGAAGTGGCTTCCTTCAAATTCAAACAGATACACTTTTGCGTCTCCCAATCCTTTTACATTTCCTTCTACCGAATGATCGTTTTCAGAGCATGAAAGGGCCATGACAAGCACAGGCAGGATAAGCAAGTAGAGTAAAAATGTTTTCATGGCAATATGTTTGAAGCATTGAGTGTACATTGTGCAAAATTACGAAAAAGGCAAAAAAACAGGGATTAAAATGTGACAATTCATTACTTTTGAAAAAACTTTTATCAGGGTGAATGAGCAAAGATACGTAGCAAAAACACTTCAGGGGCTGGAACAGGTTCTTGCAGAAGAACTTATACAATGTGGAGCAAAAGATGTAATACCCGGAAGACGGGCAGTTGAATTCTCAACAGACAAAAAAGGGATGTATTCAATGAATTACAGGGTTTTTACAGCTCTGAGAATTCTCGAATCTTTTCAAAGTTTTCGCTTTACTGACGTGAATGATTATTATGATCAGCTCAGGTCATTTCCATGGAAAACAATCAGCGGACCTGATGATCCCATTGCCATTGATGCCACGGTGTTTAACTGTAATGCATTCAACAACTCCCATTTCACAGAAATGAAAACCAAAGATGCTGTTGCCGATTATTTCAGAGATCAGTTTGGGCGTCGCCCATCTGTTTCCTTGGCTCATCCTTCGTTGCTGATTAATGTTTTCATTCAGGGTGATTACTGCCATATTTCTCTTGACACTTCGGGGACTCCTTTGTATAAAAGAGGTTATCGCGAGATGCTCCATGAAGCATCAATCAACGAAGTGCTGGCAGCCGGTCTTATACGTATGAGCGGCTGGTCAGGGGAAGGCGATTTTTATGACCCCATGTGCGGTGCAGCTACCATTTCCATTGAGGCTGCCATGTATGCATCAGGGCTTCCATCTGGCTTTTACAGAACTGAATGGGGCTTTATGAAATGGAAAACTTATGAACCCGATCTGTGGAAACAGGTAAAAGAAGAAAATCAGTCAGCACTAACAAAGCAATTCAGGATATTTGCTTCTGATATTTCAGCCCAATCACTCCGTCTGGCACATAAAAATATTGCCAAAGCCCGTATGATGAAGGTCATAGGCCTGAAGCAAATTTCATTTGACAGGTTAATGCCACAGGGTGACACAGGGATTCTCTTTTTCAATCCTCCCTATAATGTTCGGATTGAAGTGGGTGACATGATCGAGTTTTACAAAAATATCGGCAACCATCTGAAACACAACTTTAAAAATCATACAGCCTGGATCATCAGCAGTGATGAAACAGCCATTAAACACATCGGACTGAAACCTGCTGTAAAATTCAATGTTATGAACGGACAACTGGAATCAAAATTCAGAGGATTTACAATCTATTAGTTTAAAAATTTCAGGGCATCATGAAAACTATCAACAAAATTGCAGTTCTTACATCAGGCGGAGATGCCCCCGGCATGAATGCCGCCCTCAGAGCCATTGTTCGAACAGCAGTCTATCACAATATTGAAACATTGGGAGTCTATAATGGCTATGAAGGACTTATTGATAATAATTTTGTTGCTATGGAAACTTCATTTGTTTCCAATATCATCCAGAAAGGGGGCACCATTTTGAGATCAGCTCGCAGCAAGCGGTTTATGGATGCTTCATTTCGGGAAAAGGCATTTCAGAATCTGAGCAAAGAAGGTGTTGACGGACTGATTGTGATTGGGGGCGACGGCTCTTTTAGGGGGCTGAACCTGTTTTGTTCCGAATATCCCATCAAAGGCATTGGTATTCCGGGAACCATAGACAACGACATGGCAGGAACGGATTTTACCATTGGTTATGATACTGCCATCAACACTGTCGTGGAAGCGGTAGATAAAATCAGAGATACTGCATATTCACACAACAGGTTGTTTTTTGTTGAAGTGATGGGACGTGATGCCGGACTGATTGCTCTTCGCAGCGCTATTGCAAGCGGAGCTGAAGAAGTTCTTTTGCCTGAAACAGTAACCACACTTGATGATCTGGTATATGACCTTATCACAAACCGGCGAATGAACAAAACCAGCGGTATCATCATTGTTGCTGAAGGTGATGAGTTGGGAGGAGCAGTAAAAGTTGCAAAAAAAGTTCAGGAACGGCTTCCCGACTATGAAATTAGAGTCACAATCCTTGGTCATATTCAGAGAGGCGGAGCACCTTCGTGTATGGACAGGGTAAGAGCCAGCATGATGGGTTACAATGCTGTCTTGGGAATGCTTGACGGGCACAACAAAGAAATGGTGGGAATCATCAATAATAAAATTGTATTCACGCCCCTTGAAAAAGCTGTTAAACACCACCATGAGATCCCTGCCCATTTGGTTGAAATGATTAAAATACTTGCTATCTGATTATGGCTGGTGCAGGTAAGATATTTGCGATCCTCATTCTGCCTGTACCTGTTGACAGATTGTTTACCTATTTCATTCCTGAAAACCTGAGAGAAGATGCTGTGCCTGGCAAAAGAGTCATTGTGCAGTTCGGGGCAAGAAAATTTTTTACAGGAATTATCTATCAACTGACAGATACTGTTCCTGAAGGCATAACTCCCAAGCCAATTGACCTTATCCTTGATGATCAGCCCATTGTGAAACCTGTTCACATGGATTTCTGGCTATGGATGGCAGAATATTATATGTGCAGCCCAGGAGATGTGATGAAAACAGCGCTTCCCGCCGGATTGAGAATTGAAAGTGAAACAAAAATTGAACTGAACCCCGCCTTTGACAGGTCAATGCTTCAATTATTGCAGCAACATGAACAGATGGTTGCCATGGCATTGGAGGAACAGGAATCGCTCAGTATCAGCGATATTCAAAAAATTACAGGGACCAAACATGTACAGCACCTTGTAAAAAATTTGCTTAGCAAAGGAGTTGCTATCAGTTATGAAGAATATTCCGAACGCTTTATTCCGAAAAAAGAGGTATTCATCAAACTCAGTGAAGAACTTGCTACAGACGAAAACAAACTGATGGATCTGATGAATTCACTTTCAAAAAAAGCCCCCAAACAATCTGATATACTTGTGTTTTTTATTCATGAAACAACCATCAGGGGAAACACTGATGAACTGCCGAAAAAAATTCTGAGTTCAAGAACATCAGCATCTGCCTTGCATTCGATGATTAAAAAAGGGATTTTTATTGAGACAGAAAAAATTGTTTCACGGTTTCCAGCCCATCCTGATTCTTCAGAAAACGGAAATTTTACACTGACCTCAGAACAGCAGGATGCGCTCAAGGCAATTCAAACATCACTGAAAGAAAAGCCTGTCCATCTTCTTCACGGTGTTACATCCAGCGGAAAGACAGAAATTTACATCAGGCTGATGCAGGATGAACTAGCGGCAGGTCGCCAGGTTTTGTATCTTCTGCCTGAAATTGCTCTGACTGCACAGATTGTTGAACGACTGCGGGTCATTTTCGGAGATACAGTTGGGGTTTATCATCACAAATTCAATTATAATGAAAAAATTGAAATCTGGAACAGTGTTTCAGGAGAAATTAATCCCGCAAAATTCCGCATTATACTTGGCACAAGGTCTGCTTTGTTTCTGCCTTTTATCAATATTGGACTGATTATCATAGATGAGGAACATGACGGTTCTTACAAGCAGAATGATCATGCTCCCCGCTATCACGCTCGTGATTCTGCTGTAATGCTGTCTCAGATGCTAGGAGCAAAGGTATTGATGGGAACTGCCACTCCTTCGGTTGAAACATATTTTAATGCTGAACAGGGGCGTTACGGACTGACAACCTTGTGCAACAGGTTTGGAAACCTGCCAATGCCCCAAGTAAAAATCATTAACATGTCCAAAGAAGGTCGCAGCCTGAAAGCATCATGGTATATTTCTTCCGAACTAAACATGGCAATTGGACAGGCACTTGAAAACAAAAAACAGATTATTTTGTTTCAGAACCGGAGAGGGTTTGTGCCCATACTTCAATGTACTCAGTGTGGTTGGATTCCCGGCTGTAAACACTGTGATATCAGCCTTACCTATCACAAACAAAACAATCATCTGAAATGTCATTTATGCGGGTATTCATCCGATGTGCCACATATATGCCCCATTTGCGGTAATACCCACATAAGATTTATGGGTTTCGGCACCGAGAAAGTATCCGAAGAAGTGAAAGCAATGTTTCCGAAAGCAGTTGTTAGGAGGATGGATGCAGATACAACACGTGGAAAATATGCACATCAGAATATTTTAAATGCCTTTGAGGAAGGCGAAACCGATATCCTAGTGGGCACACAAATGGTAAGCAAGGGGCTTGATTTTGAGCGTGTGAGTCTTGTGGGAATTCTCAATGCAGACAATCTGATGCATTTTCCTGATTTCAGATCCTATGAACGCGGCTATCAGATTCTTACACAAATTATGGGACGGGCAGGCAGACACGGGGGTCAGGGATTGGTTGTACTGCAGACCAGGAAGCCCGATCATCCTGTTATTGCAGCCGCAGTGAAAGGTGATTTTCAGGCTTTTTACAATGAACAGATCAAAGAAAGGCAATTATTTCGCTATCCCCCGTTTTACAGATTGATCCAGATTTCTGTTCAGCACCGGAATGAACAACGCACAAATCAGGCTGCAGCAGATCTGAAAAAAAGGATTTCCTCAATTGAAGGGCTCTTCATCTTAGGCCCAGAAGAACCTATTTACGGAAGAGTGAAACAATTTTACATCAGGAATATACTGATCAAAATTCCACGTAAACAAAAACATAACAATAGCAGAATCATCATCCGGAGATTGATCAGCGATTTTCTGAATGAAAAACAACAGTCAGGCGTTCGGGTTTTTGCTGATGCAGATCCGGTATAATAGTGATTAGTTAATAGTGATTTTTTCTTGTGTCTGAGACTGAGTGATTATTCCGGACAAATGTTGCCACCTTTTTTGCGATGAATTTCACACTAATTTCAAGGAACATTTTTAGCAAAATTGTTCTGAACATTAACTCTGACAGTGTGTTTTACAACAAATGGCTCCTGCATAA
>CAYRXH010000094.1:0-8936 GCA_964428185.1 uncultured Bacteroidales bacterium | reverse complement strand
AAAAAAGCATGAAAACGCAATAGTGATTTTTTAACAGCAAACCGAAAAAACCTGATTGTCGCATGAATACTCCTGTTTGAATAGTATTACAGATGAAATAAAAAAAATATGTAATTTCGTACTATAAAATCACAAAAAAAAATCTTATGAAGTCTCGTATTTTCAGATTATTTGCTGTCTTGTTTCTGTTGCAATCAGGATTTGTTTTTTCACAAAGCGACCTGACATATCAAACTGTTTCTGGCGATAAGATGGGTGTCCGCATATACACCCTTGACAACGGAATGAAGGTATATATGAGTGTGAACAAGGATGAGCCAAGGATAACAGCTTATGTTGCAGTAAGGGTTGGAGGAAAGAATGATCCTGCTGAAACAACTGGTCTTGCTCATTATTTTGAGCACATGATGTTCAAGGGAACTCCCAATTTTGGGACAACAGACTGGGCAGCGGAAAAAATACTGCTTGACCAGATTGAAGCCTTGTTTGAGTTATACCGTGTTGAAACCGATGAGGCAAAAAGAGCAGAACTCTACAAAAAAATTGACAGTCTGTCCTATGAGGCTTCAAAACTGGCTATCCCCAACGAATATGACAAGCTGATGAAATTGATCGGAAGTCAGGGTACCAATGCTGCCACCTCGCTTGATTATACATTTTACATTGAAAACATCCCTTCAAATCAGCTTGAAAACTGGGCTATTATTCAGTCTGACAGATTTTCACATCCTGTGTTGAGGTTGTTCCATACCGAACTTGAAACCGTGTATGAGGAGAAAAACATGTCACTGACAAATGACGGGAGAAAGACAGTGGAAACATTGTTTGCTTCTTTGTATCCCAATCATCCGTACGGACAGCAGACTGTGCTTGGTGATGCAGAACATCTGAAAAATCCATCAATGACCAACATCAAGAATTTTTTTGACACATGGTATGTCCCCAACAACATGGCAGTAATCCTTGCCGGAGATTTTGATCCTGACGAGGCAATTGTCATTGTCAACAAATATTTTGGGCAGCTGAAGTCAAAACCACTTCCTGAGTTTACTTTTAAAGATGAAGAGCCAATCACAGAATCCATCTATACTGAAGTGAAAGGACTGGAAGCTGAAAACGTGGTGATTGCTTTCCGCTTTCCCGGAGTTGCCAGTGATGATGCATTGTTTGTCAATATGATGGCGATGCTTCTATATAACGAAAAGGCAGGACTCATTGACCTGAACATCAATCAGAAACAGAAAGCACTCAAAGCGTATGCATATCCATATATGCTCGGTGATTACTCTACCCTTATGCTTGCCGGCACACCCAAAGAAGGTCAGACTCTTGAAGGATTGAAGGATATACTGCTTGAGCAGATAAACCTTTTGAAAAACGGGAACTGGCCTGACTGGATGCTTGCTGCTGCAATCAACAACCTGAAACTCCGCGAAATGAAACAGACCGAATCCAACAGTTCGAGAGCCAGACTGATGATGAATTCATTTCTATATAACATACCCTGGGAAAATCAGGTGAATTACATTGACCGTATCGGTAAACTGACCCGTGAAGATATTCTTGCATACGCAAACAAAACCCTGCTAAATAATTATGTAGTTATTTACAAGAGGCAGGCAACACCGGATGATCTTCCTATTGTGGCAAAACCGCCCATCACTCCCATTTTTATTAACAGGGATGCTGAATCCGAATTCCTTGTCAACATCAGAAACAATACTGTAGAACCTCTGAAACCTGTATTTGTGGACTTTAACAAAGATCTTACACGCATACAGACCAAAGCCGGACAGGAAGTATTCTATGTTGTCAATACTGAAAACAATACTTTTAATCTGTATTTCTATTTCAATATGGGAAGATGGAATGACAAACTGCTCAGTCTTGCTGTTTCATATCTCCCCTATCTTGGTACTTCTAACATGAGTGCTGAAGAAATTCAGCAGGAATTTTACAAACTGGCCTGCTCATTCAGTGTCAGCGCAGGCAATGATGAAACCTACATCTCTATCAGCGGACTTGCTGAAAACTTCATTCCTGCACTGCAGCTTGCCGAAAAGATCCTCACTGATCCTATTCCCGATCCTACAGCACTAAAAAACCTGATTGCTGACATCCAGAAAGGGCGGAATGATGCGAAGGCAAATCAACAGGCCAATTTCAGAGCGCTGGTTGATTATGCAGTCTATGGTTCCAACTCCCCCACAAAATACATTCTGAACAATGACGAACTTGCTGCTGTTACTCCTGAGCAACTGACAGCAAAAATAAAACAACTGCTTTCATATCCTCACCGTATTCTCTATTACGGACCTGAAACGCCAAAAAATCTCACCGGGCATCTTAACAAATATCACAAAACACCCAAGAAGCTGCTGACTATCCCGGAAGCTGTCAAATTTGAAGAAATTGCCACTGATCAGAACAGATTATTTTTTACTGACTACAATGCCAATCAGTCGTACGTTCAACTTGTGATTAAAAGCATTCAGTTTGACAAAAACATGCTTCCATTGATTGAAATGTTTAATGCCTATTTCGGAGGCAGCATGAATGCCATTGTGTTTCAGGAATTGAGAGAAAAACGTTCACTTGCATATACAGCCCGCTCGCTCTATAATATCCCTAAGACTGCGGATAAAAATTTCATGAACAATGCCTTTATCGCAACACAAAACGATAAGGTTCCGGATGCTCTTGATGCATTCAATCTTCTTTTTGATGATATGCCCATCAGTCCTAAATCATTTGATCTTGCAAAATCAGGCATCCTCAATAAAATCGAGACAGAACGTCTGACAAAGATGAAAATCGTCTGGACATATCTGAACAATGAAAAACTTGGAATCAATTACGACTACAGAAAAGATATTTATGAACGTGTTCAGGGACTCACCTTAGAAGATATACAGGCATTTGAAGCAAAGTATCTGAAGAATATGCCCAAAACGTATATCATTCTTGGCCGCGATAAAGATATTGATTTTGAAATCCTTAAGAAATACGCCCCTGCAATAAAACTAAGTCAGGAAGATATTTTCGGATATTAAAAATTCAATACAGATTTTCTTACAGCGGGAGTTCAACGAATACCGTTATTTTTTTCTTCTTAATATCTTTGCAAAAAAATCTGATGAACAAGTCTGATATAATACATGCCACAGCACAATGGGTTGAAAGCCGGATGAGTGGTGAAACAACGGGTCATGACTGGTGGCACACCTTCAGAGTTTGGAAAACAGCTCTGAAAATTTCAAAAACAGAAGGTGGAGATTCCTTCATTATTCAGATGGCGGCACTGCTTCATGATATGGGAGATCACAAGTTTTTCGGCGGAGTGGATAAAACTCGTGAAACAGCTATGTTTTGGATTGATCAGTTTGCCGGTATCCCGGGCAGTGAAAAGAGCCATATTGCCGATATCTGCGAACAACTGTCGTACAAAGGTGCAGATGTTGACACCTCAATGCCTGATATTGAGGGAAAGATTGTTCAGGATGCCGACCGGCTTGATGCGCTTGGAGCTATTGGTATAGCCAGAGCTTTTGCATACGGTGGTAAAAAAAATAGAATGCTTCACGATCCATCACAACAGCCTGTGATGCACAAAAACTTTGAATCCTATAAACAAGCAAAAGGCACTACAATTAATCATTTTTATGAAAAACTACTGCTGCTTCAGGAGCGAATGCAAACAGAAACAGGAAAAAGAATTGCAGAGGCCAGGACATCATTTCTGAAACTGTTTCTTGAGCGGTTTTATCTGGAATGGAACAGCCGGGATTTTAACGGCAACACCCCACTTCCATAAGTGTTTTTTGAATCAGATAAATTTTTTATTTTGCTCAAAAAAACATTACATTTTTTTCATATACAGGCTTGATTCAGGTTTTGAAAATGATTACCTTTGCATAAATTAATTCTATTATGCTTTCAAAACAGGATTCTGAACAATTGGCTGCAAGGGGAATATCAGAAGATCAATTTGCCGGACAGATTGAAAAATTCAGACAGGGCTTAACCCCTGCCCGATTGATTGCAGCTGCCGTCCCAGGAAACGGGATCATTGTCACCAATGAAAAAACACGCAAGTATTATCTCAATCTCTATGAAGACTATTCTCGTGACAGGGATATCATCAAATTTGTCCCTGCATCAGGGGCAGCCAGCAGAATGTTCAAAGACCTATATGCTTGCTATGAAGAACTACAGCAAACACCGGACAATCAAAAAAATGTTCTTAACAGGTTTCCTAAAGTAAAAGAGGTTATCTCACGTATCAGGGAATTTGCATTCTTTGGTGACCTTTGCAATGTACTTGCAAAACAAAATGAAAATATAGACCATCTGCTGGAAAAAGAACGATATGATGTCATCATCAGCAATATTTTAACAGAAAAAGGTCTTAATTATGGCTATCTTCCCAAAGCACTGCTGAATTTTCATGATTACACGAGCAGGCAGAGAAAGGCCATTGACGAGCATCTGGTTGAGGGTGCACTGTATGCACTGAATGCATCAGGATTTGTCAATATTCATTTCACCATCTCACCTGAACATGAAGAAGAGTTCAACAAGCAACTTGCCATATCAGTCCCTCACTATGAGCAGAAATTTGGAATACGCATAAAAATCGGAAAATCATACCAGCATCCATCAACTGATACAGTGGCTGTGGATCCCGACAATCAGGTCTTTCGTGATGAAAACGGCTCCATGGTTTTCAGACCTGCCGGTCATGGAGCACTCATTAAAAACCTCAATGAACTCAATGGCAATCTGATTTTCATCAAGAACATCGACAATGTCACCACTGACAGGCTAAAAACTGCTACCATAGAATTTAAAAAAGTGCTGGCCGGAATTCTTATTGAAAAAGAGATTACCATCAATGGCAATCTAACAGTACTGATGGATGATCAGTGCACCATACATGATATTCGCGAAATTGTTGCTTTTGTGAAAGGAGATATGCTCATGTCACTTCCTCCTGATTTTGAATCAATGCCCCTAGACAAACAGCGGAGAGTGCTTGTCAACAAACTCAACCGCCCCATTCGAGTGTGCGGCATGGTCAAAAATGAAGGTGAACCCGGAGGAGGACCGTTTTTTGTTGAAAACAACAAGGGAATTACAAGCCTGCAGATCGTTGAAAGCGCACAGGTCAATATGAATGACTCTGATCAGGCAGCCATTTTCAATCAATCTACTCATTTCAACCCCGTTGATATTGTTGCCGATACTGTTGATTTTTTGGGACGCAAATTCAATCTTTACGATTTTATTGATCATGACACATATATGATTTCAGAGAAAAGTATGAACGGTAAACCTCTCAAAGCCCTTGAACTGCCCGGATTATGGAACGGAAGTATGGCCGGTTGGATAACCTATTTTGTGGAAGTCCCTCTTGAGACCTTCTCCCCTGTTAAAGAAATCAACGATCTACTCAGAGAACCACATAAAGTTTAATTAAAAGAAAAATGATTTATGAAACTTACATTTCTGCTCCTTAGTTTTTTCACACTTTTTTCACTCTACTCATTCTGTCAGGAAGATGTACAGGTGCGACTTTCAGTTGTTGCTTTTTACAATCTGGAAAATCTTTTTGACACCATCAATGATCCTGCAAAGAATGACGAAGAATTTCTGCCCGATGGTGCCAACAAATGGACTTCTGCCATTTATCAAGAAAAACTTGTCAATATGGCAACTGTTATTGATCTGATCGGAAACAAGTATAACAACCTCAGACCTGCTATTCTTGGTGTTTGTGAAATTGAAAACCGCCAGGTTCTTGAGGATCTTATTCAGACTGAACCTCTGAAACAACACGGATATGGCATTGTGCACTATGACTCTCCCGATCGAAGAGGTGTTGATGTTGGTTTGATCTATCAGAAAGAAAAATTTACGGTGATTAACACTGCCTCCTACAGGCTCAAAATTGAAGGTGACACCGGTTTTTTCACCAGAGATCAACTACTTGTCACCGGGATTCTCGATGGTGATACTCTGAACATCATTGTCAATCACTGGCCTTCCCGCAGGGGTGGTGAGAAAAAAAGTGTTCATCTAAGAAATGCCGCTGCCGATCTTAACAGACATATTGTTGACAGCATCCTCAATATCAATCCCGATGCAAAAATTATTGTTATGGGAGACCTCAATGACGATCCCGACAACGACAGTGTATTAAAACATCTGCGTGCAGTGGAAAAAAAAGAAAAAATGCAAACCGGCGATTTGTACAATGCCATGTGGGACCTTTATAAAAGCGGGATTGGCACTCTTGCCTATCAAGGACAATGGAATCTGTTTGACCAAATCATTGTGAGCAAGGGATTGCTTGACAGGAATATGGACTCCTGGGAATTGTATGCAGCACATATTTTCAATGAGAATTTTCTGATTACCCAGGAAGGTAGATGGGCAGGATATCCTTATCGAACCATAAGCGGGGGAACTTATATCGGTGGATACAGTGATCACTTACCCGCATATATCATTCTTATTAAAAAGGTTCAGAAATGACAGATATGCTCATTGTCTGCTCCACAGAATTTGAGATTTCTGATTTTCTCAGTGAACAATGTGGCAGAATCTCCCCTTTTTTGTTTCAACTTAACGATAATCAATCTGTTAAAATCCTTATCAGCGGAATTGGTATTGCCAACTGTACACTCAGATTGACTCAATTTTTTTCAGGCGATATTCCAAAAAAAGCAATAAATACAGGTTTATGCGGCAGTTTCAGCCCTGATCTTCCTCCAGGAACAGGTGTCCGCATTCAGAATGATTGTTTTGCAGAGCTGGGCATTGAACTGAAAGACCATTCCATTTCCTGTTTTGAGAATGTTATTACCAATTCTGAGATGCTCAGTTCGCTGAACATGTATGTAAAACCGGATAGTGAAATCTCAACCGCCAATTCTTTGCCGACAGGAAATGGAATTACTGTTAGTACTTGCACAGGAACTCAGACGCGGGCAGATTTTCTGAAAAAAACATTTCAGGCTGACACAGAATCAATGGAGGGAGCAGCTTTTTTTCTATGCTGCAATGAATTTCATGTCCCGTGTGCACAGATCAGAGTAGTTTCCAATCTGATTCCCGGACGTGAGGCTGAAAGATGGAATGTTTCACTTGCAAAAAAGAATATCGGTGCACTTCTTAAAAAAATTACTGTCTAATTCACAGTATCTTCCGCTGCAAAACTACGTTTTATCCCTTTTTTATAGTGAACTGATGAATATCCGAAGATAATAAACACACCTTCTTTGCTTTTGTAGCGTATTCCCCATTTTTTTCTGAAATGTGATGCTTTTCTCCCATTCTGAATAAAAGGATGAATACCACCCAGCATACAAGAACCCAGTCCGAGGGATTCGGCAGCAATCATGGCATAAGTAGCGGCCACAATGGGATCAGCAGGATCGCACCATGGTGAACCGTAAAAATAGATAGCTGCCGGGGCATCATAAGTGACGAGGTTTTTTCCTTTTTCTGATGCCTCAGTAAACGTTTTTATCAGTGGACGCAGAAAGTTTCTGAACACTGACCTGGTGGCAGCGCTGATAAGCGGCCGCATGAGGAATAGGAACCAGGGAGACACAAACCACTGTAATGATTTCAGATAATGACAATAATCATGTGAAAACCGGGTCAGTTTGTCAGGGGTATCAAATATCAAGGCATGTACATCAGAAGGAGGAAGTCCCATTGGCGCTGTGCGGGCTGCTGCCAGAATATGTTCAATCATTTCAGAAGACACAGCTTGTTCGGTGAACTCTCTGATGCTCCTTCTGCGAAGAAAGAGATTGAGTATTTCATCATACGAAGGAAATGATCCGGATGAATTAATTTCAAACACATCCTTTTCAGACATTTCACGACCCGTCACTGTGATCGCTCCTTCAGGGCACACAGCCATGCAATGACCACAGGCAATACAACCAAACAGGAAATCATCAGAAACAACTGCCTTATTCTGAACAATTTTGATGGAGAAGACCTTACAGACTTCAACGCAGAATCCGCAACCGGTGCATGCAATTTCATTTATCGCAATCTGACCTTTCTCGTAGGTTCTGCTGGTAGGTACTGGCATAAAATAATGATTTATAGAAAAATACTATCAAAATTGTGACGAAAGTAGTCCATATTTTCAGAAAAACCGATTTTTTTTTAAACAATTATTTTATTGTGTCAGCCGTGATAGTAAACGGCCAAACTAATAGAGATATCTATACATTCGAATAAAAACTTAGAATCAGTTGATTTTGAAAAAACGGACATATAAACTTTTGAAAATGAGAATTTTGAAACATTTTTATAAACGTTTCGTTCAATTCTCTACCCCAATAAAAATAAAGCATAAAATCAGGATATTTTTTAAATCTCTGTATCAAAATCCTCTATATATGAAAAAAATTCTATTATACACAGGTATCTTCTGCGTCCTGCTATCAAAAGGTCAGCAGATCGATTACTCGATGAAGTGCTTTCAGTCGGCAATGAATAAATTGAATATGAATGATTTCGAGGCGGCTGATTCACTCTTTAGTTTATCAATTTATCTGAAACCAAGTGCAGAAGCATATATGAACAGAGCCAAAATCAGATATTTTTATCAGGATATGATTGGCTATTGTTCTGATCTTTATAATGCATCAAAACTGGGAGACAGTCAGGCATCGCAGTTATATATCCGTCGGTGCCCCATGTATGACGCTGAAGTTCAGTCAATCAATCAGATTGTAAAACCAAAGACTTTGCCGGAGTTTGATGTTTTTTACGGTAAAATGGAAGAGTATATTGCAGAATATCTGATTTTTCCTGCAGAGGCAAAAGACAACAATATCAAGGGAAATGTGATTGTATCCTGCATTATTTCGGCAGAGGGAAAACTTGAAAATGTGCATTTGGTTAAA
>CAYRXH010000093.1:0-8996 GCA_964428185.1 uncultured Bacteroidales bacterium | reverse complement strand
GTTAGATTGTTTTTTTCTAACAGGACAATTTAACGGGGTGAATGTAAATTAAAATTTTCATGTAAATTTGCCTTGATTTATAAAAATCGTTAAAGGGTTCTGCGATTTTTGTAAATCACAAGCCAAGAAAAATTAATTTTTAGAACCCGCCTATAGTAATATGAAGCGATTATTTCTAATTATTTCCCTTGTGCTGGGGTATCTATCATTATCCGCACAATCTATTACTGTACTGCCACAAAGTGCGTTATGGTACAGGTTAGACCACTTCAATGATAGCTTGTTTTATTTAACAGATCTGAGCGGAAACAATGTGCATGCATATTTACCTCAGAATTTTCAGTTCAACACTGGCGTTTTTAATTTTCATCCCTGCCTTGAAATTGACTCAGCCATCAATGTTATCATCTCTGAGTATGACATTAAAGAATCCACTGAACTGACAATTTTTTCTGTGTACAAAGTTAACAATTCAAATTCAGGAGCCGGAATATGGCAAATACAACTTGATTCAGCAGTCAGTATCAGTATGGGAAATCAATATTTAAAGGATTTTCAGAAAGTTAATAATTTTTCTGATTCTCTTATTTTAAGACCTGTTGTGAACATGTTCAGATATCAATGGAAATTTAAGAATATTGATTCCTCAGCTTCACACTTGCAAATACTGGGAAATGATTCTCTTGATTTTTCAGGTAAATTTGCTGAATTTTTACTATTTGATTCTTCGATGTCAATTTCTGAGCTTGCAAAAGTTCATACTTATCTGGGTATAAAGTATGGTATTGGGATTGAAAACCTCAACTATGTCAATTCTTCTGAAGAAATCATTTGGAATTATGAAGATAATATCGACTATTCAAATGAAATTGCCGGAATCGGACAGGACAGCCTTCTTTTGATTAGTCAGAAACAAAGTGGTGCAATGGGTGGGGAATCAATTCTTACTATTTCAACTGGTACTTTTGCAGATCTTAATTCCGGCAATAGTACTGTTATTAATGAACTTGATTTTCTGATCTGGGGAGATAATGGGAAAGAAGTTTCAGATTTTTATTCTGACAGTATTGGTTTCGAATATATTCAGAATGTTTCTCAGAGAAAATGGTTGATGGTATGTTCTGGAAATACTTCAAGGCAGATAGGTACAAACCTTCGAATTAATATTCCTGGTGTTAATGATTCTCTTACCGTTTATTTGCTAATTAACAGCAATGCTGATTTCGGATTTCCTTTGAGCAGCACTCAGATCATATATCCTGACAGCACTGATGATTCAGGTAATTTCTATTATAATAATATTGTCTGGGACAGCGATTCTTCAGGGACTGACGCATTTACTTTTCAACTTGACAGTGTATGGGCATGGATAGGCAGAAATCAAAATTCTCCATTTTTCAGTGATCAAACAGGAAATCAGGGTTCAGAGGCAATTCAAAATCTGACAGTATTTCCAAATCCGACAAATGGATATTACACTGCTGAGGTTATCCTTGATGGGGTTTCTGATTTGAAATTCTCAATATTTGATGATAACTCTAAGTTGATCATCTCAAAATTATTCCCTCAGGTTTCTGAGGTACTCTTTTCCGGATATATTCACGGAAAAGGCACATATATGCTCGTTTTTGATACTTCAGGAGATAGAAGAGTTATAAAATTAATTGTCAATTAAATAATTTCCATTTTCATGAGAACAAATATTTTATCAGCACTTGTCATTTCATGTTCGTTTGGTGTTCTTTTTTTTCTGAGCAACACCAAACCTGAATCTCAATACAGTATTACAGAGATTTCTATTCCTCAGAGCAATGGCATTCTTAATGAGCAACAAATTCATGAGGCAGCTTTGCCCGTTTCTTCAGGTCAGTATTTCATTTTTCCTGAAAATGATGTCATTCTTTCAATAGGTACAAATTCTGAATTCCCTGTTGATAATCCCATTGACAATAAAATATCTTTCAACATTCACGAAAGTATTTCACCTGAAAGTATTGTCTATCTTGAATATGATCTTTACGGGCTTGCTGATTTTCAGTCTGTCAGCAGACGTATCAATGATTATCTTGCCGTTGGAGGACAAATTATACAACTCAGCAATCAGTGGTCACATCAGTGTGAGAAGATTCCTGCTTATCAGCTTCATAAAGGTGTCAATCATATATTATTTAATATTCCAGAAGGGCTTAACACACTGTATCAGGTGAAAAATGTCAGGATCCGGGTTGGTGAAAAAGTCAGTGATAGAATCGTTATTAGTAACCGATCTCAATGCAAGAATTTTGGCAGTTATTCATATGTCAGCGGATACCTTATCAATCCTGGAGATGAAAATATCAGGGTTTTTGCAAACAATACTCCTCTTCGCTATCATGGTGGCAGTTTTGAAGGCCTGATTGAAACCAACAGTTTACAGGAAATTATTATCAATGTATTCTCAGACCATGGGGAAGTTGCTTCAACAATTGTTCATCTCAACGGGGAATCTGAGTATCACTTCTTAACCAATCATGGCAGTGGTGTTGCTTTTACAAAGCAAACTGTGAGCAATCAAAATCCTTTTACAATTGTTCTTGGTGCTCTCACGCTTGAAGCTGAGGCGGGTACAGTCAACAACATAACAGAGATATCTGTTGCCGGTCTCAGGCAGATAGACATGCAACTGATCCCTTCATCTATGATTAATGTTACAGCAAAGAACAAAGGCTACAGATGTTTGCCACATGGTTCTTTTCAAAAAGACATCGTATTGTCTCTTGAATATGACCCGTCTTCCATTCCAGCAGGCTATGGACCTGAGGATATTCGAACATTTTTTTATGATGAAAATTTTAGCGAATGGGTGATGCTTGAACCTGACAGCATCGATATAACAAACAATGTCATAATTTCAAAAACAGATCACTTTACAGATTTTATCAACGGAATTTTAAAAACACCGGAGTTACCTCAATCTCAGGCCTTTACACCCACATCTCTGAAAGACATGGCATATGCGGATCCGATGGCAGGCATGAATATTATCAGTCCTCCCGTTGCAAATAACAACGGCACAACAAATCTGTCTTTTCCTCTGCAGCTGCCTCAAGGCAGAAATGGCATGCAGCCTCAGCTTTCTATCACATACAACAGTGATGCAGGCAATAGCTGGCTCGGAGTTGGATGGAATCTGCAAACCCCTGCAATTACCATTGATACTCGATGGGGGGTTCCAACATATTCAACTTCACAGGAAACCGAGGAATATCTGGTTAACGGAGAACAAATTATTGAATATGAAATTGAATTGGGTGATACTGTCAGGCATCCTCTTGTTCACATGGCACCATACAGAAACAGAAATATGAGCGGAAATACAACTTTCTCATACAGGATTGAAGGGGCATTCAATAAAATAATCAGACACGGCACAGGCCCTGCAAATTACTGGTGGGAGGTGATTGACAAACAAGGGACTCATTACTATTATGGAGCAAAAAGTACAGATACAGGTGTAAATCAATCTTATGTGCTCACAGATGCAAGTGGCAACATTGCTCACTGGGCTCTGGCTGAAGTGAGAGATGTACATGGAAACTATATCCTTTATGAATATGAAATCGTGACACAATCAAGTGGTCCGGGTAGCGGTGGAAAACAAATTTATCCTGAAAAAATCACTTATACCGGATTTAACACAACTGATGGTCTCTACACTGTTGACTTTGTATTAAAAAACAGAACCGATATCACAACATCAGGAAGAAACGGTTTTCTTGAAACAAATTCAAAACTTCTCAGTGAAATTATCATTAAATATAATAATCAGTTTATAAGAAAATATTTCCTTAAGCATGAACCCGGTGCATTTTACAAAAACAATCTGATTGCCATTGCAGATATCACAGATCCTGCTTTTGCAGTTGAGTTTGTCAATTGTGATAATAGACAACACTATCAGGGGGCACAGATTCATTGCTTTGATTATTACAAAGAAGATGATATCAGTTTTGAATCAAAGGTTTTAACTTTTAATATTACTGAAATTGCAGAAACTTTTTTTAGTGGTGCTTACTCTTCTCCCATTCAGAGTATTGGAAAAAGCAGGGGTACCAATGTTAGCCTTGGTGGTTCTTTATCTTTTGGTTTAGGATGTAATGTTACTTCAAAAATAAATTCAATAGGAATTAATCTGGGACATACCTTAGGAACTGTTAAAGAAAAAGTTCAAATACTTGATATTAATGGAGATGGAATTTCTGATAAAATTATACGACAAAATAATAGTTTTTATGTATATATAGGTAGTCTTGATGCAAACCATCGAGTTGATTATGGAACTTCCCCTCCTTCATTAATAACAGGATTACCAAATCTTGGCAAAAGCTGGTCAAAATCCTGGTCACTTGGGGGTGAATTAATGTTTTCTTTTGCGAATCTTATAGGAAGAGCAAGCTATACAAGAAACAGGGGGACTCAAATTATTGATGGATATTTCGTTGATGTGAATGGTGACGGGTATATAGATTATGTGAATAATGGCACTGAATATTTTAATTTTCCGGATCCAGTTACAAATCAACCTGTTTTTACAATGCGAACCACGAATCCGGTTATAACTTTTCCGGAAGATGACTGCTACAGCATTACTTATGATGGTACCATAGATGAAGACTTTAAAGATACTGAGACTAGAGAAGACTTCAATTATATGAGAGATCCTGTTCGCATGTGGATTGCACCTGCAGGCGGAATAATGGTGGTTGAAAATCAAATACAGAGAATCAATTCTTCTGACCTGAACGAAACCCTGTATTATGTTATTCAACATAACAGCACTGTTATTGTTTGTGATTCAATAGAACCACAGGATCTGAATCTGCATTCTTCAAGTCATTGTTTTCAAGTTTACAAGGATGATGTGATTTATTTCCGACTGTTTGCCAAAAACGAATCTCAGATTGAAGATGTGTATTGGGATAATGTGATATATTCAACCACTCGCAAGTGTTTGCTGCCAACTCCCAAATTTGATGCGGATGAGAAAAGCATTTACAAGTACAGATATTCAGATGATGCAATCATTCACGACAAACAGTATTTTATTGCACCATTTACAGGTGAAATTGAAATCACTGCCGACATTTCATCTCCTGCACAAAGTGATAATCTGCATTATATCATCAAACATAACAACACCAATTTATATTTCAACAATTACACTAATGCACAGTCTTTCAGCCACACATACAGCCAGACTGCATATCCGGTCAATGAAGGGGATTCAATCATGTTTAAATTAGTGAGCAACACCAATGTGAACTGGAATGATGTTGATTTTGATGCACATATCCAGTACTCAAAAATTGGCACAACCACCATAAGCACAACAGATCCCTATTACGACATCAGTTATTATCCTTCATTGCATATGAGCATGTATCCTAAAATTGTGAGATATTCAAACCCTGTTGTTTTACCGGCTGGCAGTTACACAATAACCCCTCAGCTGGTATTTGCCAATGCACCCACAGGCTATGTGTATTTTACTGCAAAAACAACCAGAGGCTTGCTTGATAAAAAATATCTATATGTACTTAATGGTGTACTATCTCCCTCTCAAAACCTGGTTATTAACCTTTCTGTCCCAACAACTGTATATTTTGATTATTATGCTATTGACGGTGTACTTGCTGACAATCTAACTTCAGCACGTTTTTCGTATAATACAACTTATGGCGAAGCCGGTTTCTACTCCCATTTTCCTGCAGACATGGCAGTATATGGCAACCTCTACAGAGGATGGGGTCAGTTTTCATATCTTGACAATGCTTCTCCTGTCAACTGCAATATTGCTGTCAATACAAACAATGCAGGTATTGACCTGTCATTTTTTGACGAGGATGTTTGGGATAGTTTCCCCCTTTCAGGGATTAACGATAGTACATCCAACCAAACATATAATTATGTTTCGAATCAGTTCGATCTTCTTGGTCTTCCGGATATTGAAACAATTCCAATGGTACCCATGTTTGCTGACAGAAAAAATGACAAATGGATTGATTTCTGTCAGAGTGCTTATTCAGAAAGAGAAAACATAGGAACAGCAAATCTCTTTGTGCAGCTATATGAGATGACCACTGATCTTACCATTTTTGAGCAGGATGATCAGCCTGTTCCTGATTTTAATAATCCCATTCCTGATAGCAACCTTAGCGGGACAGATGTTCTTTCCCCAAATAAGAAAACCCTACAGTCTGGGTGGTCTGTATCCTGGGAGTTAGGATTAACCACAGAGTTTAGCTCAGTGAGATCTGGCACAACAACAAAAGGAATTGTTGATTTCTATGATATGAATGGCGACAGATTTCCGGATATAGTTGGGAGTGAAAAAATTCAATATTCCAAACCTCAGGGGGGGCTTTCTGAAAACGATCAGTTAATTTCACCTGAAATTTATACCTATCTTGCAACGGGAACAACTACGGGGTACTCTCTCGGGGTTAAAAACATCATTTTATCAAATTCGAAATCCATGGCAACTCTCAGCTCTGCACTTGCTAAATCCAACAATATAAAAGGCTCATTTGGCATCGGGGTGAATGACGGAGAATCAAAACAGAAATATCTTTATATTGACATGAACGGAGATGGTTTGCCGGACAGAATTAATGCACAAAACAATACTATTGATTATAATCTGGGATATGTTTATTCAGTTGGCGAGACGTATCAATTATATGATATTTCAGAGAACAATTCATTGAGTGGTAATTTTAATCTTGGTGCACTGGCCTCATATTCCTTTAAAAATCATGAATTCAGTTGGTCAGCGGGCATTGGTGGTAGCGCCTGTATCTCTAACGACACAAAAACAATATTTGATATTAATAACGATGGGCTGGCTGATATTTGCTATGTATTAAATGACTCACTCTATGCTTATATTAACACAGGGAGCAGCTTGGATAACACACTTTTAAACAACAATTATAATAAAAGTTTGCAGCACCTTGAAACTGATAATGTCGGGGCAAATGGTTCGGGCACATTGGGCTTCTGCTTTTTGGGGGTAAAAATTACCGGAACTATTTATCTTGATGTATCCTTTCATAACACTACTGACTTATATAAACTTACAGACTTAAACGGAGACGGTGCCATTGATTTCGTAGTTGTTGAAAGCAATGCAATCAAAACGCAATACGGCATTCCCAAGAAAACAAATATACTGAAGCAGGTCATCACTCCATCGAAGAGTATTTATACCTGCGACTATACAATGGATTATCCAAGCCGAGACAATCCTCAGTCTAAATGGGTGTTGTCTTCTCTGAAAGTATATGATGATTTTACAGGCGATGGGAGCGACTATGTGTATTACCAATATGAATATGAAAACCCAAAATATCACCGCATGGAGCGTGAATCTTTCGGCTATGAAATTGTCAGAACGAAACAGTATAACGGGGAGGATCAATACGCAACATGCTACAGAGCTACCGAAGAGGGATATCACAATGATTATTTCCTTTTTAAAGGTTTGAAAAAATATGATTTCAACTGCAAAGGTGACAATATGAATCAGAAATATGTGGAAACGCACTATACATGGGAACGGAAGGAAATTACCACTGGAATTGTGGTGCCCGAATCTCTTGCAGTGTGTTTTGGACCTTATTATCCTGCCATTTCGGTCGAAGACAAGTATTTTTATGAAGGTCACTCCAATTATTCAATCCACACTCGCAAAACATGGGAGCATGGCACGTATGGCAATATCAAACAATATATCAACTTTAATGACATGGCCGATAATACTGATGACCTCAGAGCCAACATCTCCTATGATTATGACCTGACATCTCATTTTTTGGAGATGATTGATGAACTGAATGTGTTTAATTATCAGAATCAGTTGCTGCAAAAAAGAATTGCTTCATATAATACGGCAGGAAAAATTTCACAAATCGGAATGTATGACGGAACTGCATATGCTTACGTTGATCTTGCATATGACCAGTATGGAAACATCAGCTCAATTTTATATCCAGCTGATGTTAACAATGACAGACTTTCATACAGCTATGTGTATGACTCATACGTTCACACCTATCCTGTCACTATCACTGATTTCTGGGGCAATGTCTCATCAACTGACTATAACTATAAGTTTGGGTTGCCAACAAAAATTGTTGACCCCAGCAGTAACGAAATGCATTTTACATATTATGCTGACGGAAAACCCGAAACTGTTACCGGACCCAATGAAGTGTTAGCTGGTGCCCCGTATTCAATACATTTTGATTACTGGACAAATTATGGTTCTTCTACAGGAGGAAACGAGAGATGGGCCCTGACCAGACATTACGATCCGCTGAACACCGGAAATGAGTTTATCACCTCCACTATCTCCGATGCCATGGGTCGTCCCGTTCAAACCAAAAAAACTGCAACGGTAAACGGAACAGATGAAGTGATCATCTCGGGAAGAGTCAATTATGATGAATACTGGAGAGCTGTTTCTGTTTCTCATCCTTCAACTGAATCCTATACTCCGGCAGGAATGAAGGCTTTTACAAGCTTCACCCCTTCCAACCTGGCTACAGTTGTCTATGATACTCTTGACCGACCAATGCTGGAAACTGCTCCCGACAACACCACTGTCAGTTATGATTATGATTTTGGCACTGATGCATACGGAAAAATGTGCTTTAAAACTGTAATCACTGATCCCAACACCAACACAACTATTCAGTATACAGATTCAAGAGGGCTGCAGACTTCTGTCACTGCTCCGCTCAACACCATCACAAAATTCAAATATTCTCCTTTGGGGCAACTAACCGAATCTACTGATCCTGAAAACTATGTTACTTATTACACTTACGACATGCCCGGAAGGCTCATTGAACGCAATCATCCCGATGCAGGAATAACATCATACACTTATGATATGGCCGGCAATGTACTCACCTCACAAACAGCAAATCTCCATGCTATTTCTGATTTTATTG
>CAYRXH010000092.1:0-9128 GCA_964428185.1 uncultured Bacteroidales bacterium | reverse complement strand
CAGTTATGGCAATTGATATTTCAGCAGTAGGTAGCAGATATGTGAATGACACTAGGGTTGGTTGTGTTTTGGATTTTGCCGAAAATTCAGGAAATAAGATTATAAAAGTACGGGGCTTGCATGGTTCTGCACTTGCAATGATAGCGTATTCTGTCAGAAAGAAATCCGGAAAACTGACGTTGATTGTTATGCCCGACAGGGAGTCTGCTTTGCACATGATGAATGATCTTGAAACCATGACTAGTGATAGTGAAAATGACCCTCAGAAAAAAAAGATATTGTATTTTCCTCCCTCATACAATAATCCTTACGATTTTGTTTCGCAGGATAATGTTAATGTGCTTTACAGAAGTAATGTGCTTCACAGGATTGCTGCCCGAAAAGAACCATTGATTATTGTATGCACTCCGCAAAGTCTTATTGAACCAGTAATTCAGAAAGATAAAATTGAAGGTTCTGCACTCAACCTTTCAGTCAATGAGGCTGTTTCAATGGATTTTATGATTGAACTGTTCTGGTCTTTTGGCTTTACTCAGACAGAATATGTGTATGAACCCGGACAGTTTGCTCTGAGGGGTGGAATTATTGATGTGTTTGCATATTCTTATGATCGGCCCTATCGAATAGAATTCAGCGGTGATCAGGTTGAAAGCATACGTAGTTTCAATCCTCTGACACAGGAATCAGTAGCGATGCATGAAAAAGTGATGATTTTGCCCAATATGGCTCAGAGCGTTTTGAAAAATTCATCAGAAATTTTTGATATTCTTCCTTCTGGAACAATTTTCTGGACGATTCCTAAAGAACAGATAGGGGAAATCCTTGAAAGTGAATTCCAGAGATTTGCTGATTATGAGTTTGCAGAAGAAACAGATACTTCTGAATTATTGAGAAATTTTCTAAGACCGGAAGATGTGTCAGAGAGAATGAAACAATATCTGCAAATTGAAATTACCCAGAACGAATTAAAATCCGATGATGAGGGGGTTGATTTTGGGATGAAGCCACACCCTGTTTTTGCAAAAAATTATAATGTTCTGTTTCATACTTTGCATGAGTACAGGGATGCAGGACTGAAAACTTACATCATCTGTGAAAATGATGCGCAGATGAAGAGACTTGATATGATCATTGATGACATGGAAGCACAGAATGGTGAAAAAGTATTAGATCATATTCAGTTTATCAGGCAGTCGTTGCATCAGGGATTCATTGACACTGCATCAGGTATTGCTGTCCTCACCGATCATCAGATATTTGAAAGATATCACAGATACAGATTTTCAGAAAGATACTCTAATGCAGAAGCGATAACAGTAAGAGATCTGAAGAATATACAACCCGGAGATTATGTGGTTCATGTTGATTATGGCGTAGGCCAGTATGCCGGACTTGAAAAAGTTGAAGTAAATGGCAAAGAACAGGAAGCAATTCGAATTGTTTATAAAAACAATGATTTGTTGTCAGTAAGTATTCATTCTCTGCATAAGATTTCAAAATATACTGGCAGGGAAGGAACAGAACCACAGCTTGACAAAATTGGCTCCGGATCATGGCAGCAGAAGAAGTATAAGGCAAAATCAAAGGTGAAGGATATTGCACGTGAGCTTATTAAACTGTATGCCCAAAGAAAAACATCAAAGGGTTTTGCCTTTCAGCCGGATTCTTATTTGCAGTATGAACTTGAGGCTTCTTTTATGTATGAGGATACAGAAGATCAGGCAAAGGCTACGGAGGATGTGAAAGCAGATATGGAAGCTGATTTTCCAATGGATAGACTTGTGTGCGGTGATGTTGGTTTTGGAAAGACAGAAGTGGCAATTCGTGCTGCATTTAAGGCTGCTGCAAGCGGAAAGCAGACTGCGGTGTTGGTGCCTACGACAATATTAGCACTTCAGCATTTTCATACGTTCTCACAGAGGCTGAAAGATTTGCCTGCCCGCGTGGAGTATCTGAACAGATTCCGTATTGCGGCTGAGACCAAAAAATTACTTGATGATCTCAGAAGCGGTGCCATCGATATTATCATCGGTACACATAAACTACTTGGAAAGAATGTTGAATTTAAAGACCTCGGATTGCTGGTTATTGATGAAGAACAGAAGTTTGGCGTTTCTGCAAAAGAGAAAATCAGGCAACTGAGGGTGAATGTTGATACTCTCACACTGACAGCAACTCCTATTCCCCGAACTCTGCAGTTTTCTCTCATGGGTGCCAGAGATCTGTCTATCATCAACACGCCTCCACCCAATAGACAGCCTGTACATACTGAGGTGATCAACTTTAATATGAGGCGAATTTCCGAAATCATAATGTATGAAGTGAACCGGGGTGGTCAGGTGTTTTTTATTAATAATAAAATTCAAAATATCAATGAAGTGGCAGCAATGGTTCGCAAGTTGTGTCCTGCAATAATTGTAAAAACAGGACACGGGCAAATGGATGGAAAGGAACTGGAAACCATTGTCCTTGATTTTATTGAAGGAAAATTTGACGTGTTTGTCAGCACTGCAATCATTGAATCAGGTATAGATATCCCAAATGCGAACACAATGATAATCAACGATGCACATCATTTCGGATTGAGTGATCTTCATCAGCTCAGAGGCAGAGTAGGACGTTCAAACCGTAAGGCGTTCTGTTATCTGATAACTCCACCTATGGTAACCCTCAATGAGCAGTCAAGAAAGCGAATTAAAGCACTGACTGAATATTCTGAACTGGGGAGCGGACTTCAGATTGCAATGAGGGACCTTGACATCAGAGGAGCAGGGAATATGCTGGGCGCTGAACAGAGTGGTTTTATTTCAGAAATCGGATATGAAATGTATAAGAAAATTCTGGATGAAGCTCTTAATGAAATCAGAACAGAAGAGAATGCGGAAGAGCCGGATTATTCAGATCCTTCAAGATTTGTTAAGGATTGTCAGCTGGAAACAGACATGAGTCTTCTTATACCAGATGATTATGTGAGTAATTTCAATGAGAGACTGGCATTATACAAAGATCTGGATTCTCTGCAGAGTGAAAAGCAGTTGCTGGCTTTTGAAAACAGGCTGCGTGACCGATTTGGTCCACTGCCAGTAAGGACGATTGAACTGATACATGCTATCAGATTGAGGTGGTTGGCCAGAAAGGCAGGAATTGTTAAAGTAGTTCTGAAACATGGAAAGATGACTGTTTTTTTTCTGGAGACCCATGATGAACGGTTTTTTCGCTCTGAAATTTATGGTCGTATTTTACAATATGTTTTTGATAATCCTTCATCTTGTATTATGAAGAAAGGCGATCATGGGCAGTTATATATAAGGTTTTCAAACGCAGCGAGTATCAGTGAAGCTGTCAGTATTCTGAACACTATGATGAGCGAGAAATAATCTCCTTAATGCCCATTAAATCTTGTCAAAAACGATTTTAGCCGATTAAAAACGGAAATCATCCGGAAGTATATGCTTAAACTCCGTCTTGGATGAACGGATAGTTTTTACTTTGCAGAAACATTTCAAACCAAGCTAACCATCTTTACCATAAAGATCACAAAGAAACAAATAATAAACGAAACTTAATTTCTAACTAAAAACATAAAAACTATGAAAACTAACATGAACAAAGTTGAACTCATCGGATTCGCAGGAATGAATCCAGAAATCCGCGAACTTGCCGGTAACGTAAAAATTGCCCGTTTCCCGCTTGCAACAAAAGAAAACTACCGTGACAAAAACGGTGATTGGATCAGTAACACCACATGGCACCATGTTGTCCTGTGGAATGACAATGCCAGTCAGGCAATTAATGCGATAAAAAAAGGTGACCGTGTGCACATTACCGGGAAAGTATCTTACCGCACCTATGAAGCATCAAATGGAGAAAAGAGATTTTCGGCCGAAATAGTTGCATACGAGTGCAAGGTGATATCTAAAATCGTTCCCGTTGCGGAATAATTTTCTGAGTCATCAAAATAAAAAAGGCTGCAGAGATGCAGCCTTTTTTAAATAATTGTAAGTTATATTATTATATGAGGATTTTATCTGAAGTTTATCAAATGAAAGTAAAATATCTCATACCTGACGGCATGAAGTTCTCTGAGTTATTGCGGTTTTACCTTTGTCAAGCCCCTATCCCTTCGGAATCCCTTCGGGACGGGGCTGAGATGCTACCCCTATGGAGCTACATGAACTCCTGTCCCGTTAGGGACAATACACAGGTAACCCTGATACTCCAGGCAACTTAAGTCCCTTTAGGGACGATATATCTGGTAGGGGGAAAACCATGATGTCCCGTAAGGGACAATACACCGGTAATCCAGAATACTCAAGCAACTTAAGTCCCTATAGGGACGACATATTATAAACAAAAACCTTAATAATTATGGCAAATACATACACACAAATTCACATACATGCAGTATTTGTAGTAAAAAATCGCGCATGTTTAATTCATAATAAATGGAAAGATGATTTATTTAAATACATCACTGGCATAATTCAGGCATATGGACATAAATTGCTGATAATAAACGGCATGCCTGATCATGTCCATGTTTTATTTGGATTGAGACCAAGGCAATCTCTTTCAGATTTAATGCAAAATATTAAAGCCAGTTCCTCAAAGTGGATAAATGAAAACAGAATAAGCAGAACAAGGTTCTCATGGCAGGAAGGATATGGAGCCTTTTCATACTCAAAGAATAATCTTTTAAATGTAATACGTTATATTGAAAATCAGCAACAACATCACAAAAGAAAATTGTTTATTGAAGAATATCGCGAATTATTGAATGAATTTGGTATTGATTATGATGAAAAATTTCTATTTAAATCTATAGATTAAGAGACCCAGTTTTTTGGAAATGATTTTTAAAAAGAATTTCTCATACCTGACGGCATGAAGTTCTCTGAGTTATTGCGGTTTTACCTTTGTCAAGCCCCTATCCCTTCGGAATCCCTTCGGGACGGGGCTGAGATGCTACCCCTATGGAGCTACATGAACTCCTGTCCCGTTAGGGACAATACACAGGTAACCCTGATACTCCAGGCAACTTAAGTCCCTTTAGGGACGATATATCTGGTAGGGGGAAAACCATGATGTCCCGTAAGGGACAATACACCGGTAATCCAGAATACTCAAGCAACTTAAGTCCCTTTAGGGACGATATATCCAATTCTACGCACACTATAAATGCTGTGTACTAACAAATAAAAAAGGCTGCAATTCACTGCAGTCCTTTTTTATTATCAGTGTTGATACTTTTTAGAATGTCGCCTTCACTGCAAATTCATCCAATCTCCATTTTGAAGAAGAATTGCTTGCTGTTCCGCTTGAAACATACTGTAATCCTATATACACTGTTTGTCCGATATATGCTGTCAGATCGATCTGTCCGCTGGATGTCCATGTTTGTGAATGAGCAGCGGGCATAGTAGCGGACAACTGTGTCCAGGTTGCGCCAGTTGGGTCTCCTGAACCGGCATAGTCTGTAGAGATGAAAACCTTCAGTGGGTTCGCATTGCCGCTGTCAGTGTACTGAGTCCATGTTTTAAATGTCAGAAAGGGATCTTCAACACCCGTCAGATTGATTGCTTTGGTTATCAGCCAGTCATTGCTTGCCACATCGGCGCCGTAGCCGTTTGCTTCCATGCACTTTTCTGATGAGTTGTGAATCCAGTTCAGGTTGCTAGCCACGCTGTATATGGTCCAGTCAGAGCCGGGAGCAGTATCAAAGTTGTCGGCAAAAATATTTTGAGGAACCGGTGCATTCGGATCAAAGCCAATCAGATCATCCAGGTCGCGAATGTAGAGCTGATAGTCTCCATTATAAACAGACAAAATTCCCACTACGCTTCCTACCCCCGCAGGAAGAAGGTTTGATGCAAAATCAGCATAGTTGCTTGTTCTCACAATAATCACATTGTCGTTTGCATCTTTCAGATTGCGGTTGGTCGTTGCTGAAGTTTCGGCAAAGGGAATGCCCGGTGATTCAAAATGGACATTTTCAAGTTTGATCAGTGTTCCAAGATGAGCTGTAGTCAGTCCGGGAATTGTAACGACAGTAGGCTGGGGAGCTGACCCGGGCAAACTGTCTCTGTACAGATGGTTGGCAATGAGAATCTCAGGCAGACGGCCAATGGATCCTTCATATTTATAACCAAGTTGCTGCATACCGCCATATTTTCCGATATACATACCCTGGCATTTGATATACACCCGTTGTCCGAGTTTGTATTCATTATAAAGACCTGTTTTATCCAGTTTGATTTCAATACCTGCTGTATTGTCTCTGATGAACAGGGTTTTGTAAATGTTGCCGGATTCATCATTGGCTATGACGATACCCTGGATAATGATATCATCAGTAATGGTGTCAAGGTCAGATGTGTACATGGCCTTGAGTTCGGCAATGGTTGTGTTGGAGTCAAAATCCACTTCAGGGATGATCACCGGTGGTTTGTCAAATTCTTCCTTGATGCAGGACTGTGTCATTGTGAATGCAGCAAAAAGAATAAAGAGAAATGTTAAGTGTTTTGCTTTCATGATATTGTGCTGTTATTTTTTTTTTAATTATTGTATTCAATTAAAACCTGTATGAAACCATTGCAAAATAGTTTCTTCCGTATCCGTAAAAATATTTGGGGGGGAATTTGTCCACATTTTTGTTTTCAAAATCAAACCGCATCTGTTCAAAACCTCCTGTTCTGATTTCCTGATTGTTGAGCAAATTGTTGATGCCAATATTCAGTCCGATAAAGTTCTTTTTGATTTTCCATGATTTGTAGAATGAAAGGTCAATGGTGTAACCACTGTCAAACTGATACTGTCCGGTGATTTCATCAATGAGAGGATCATCAGGACCAAGATTGGTGATGGCTAGTTCTGTTCTGCGTTCAGGATTGAACGACATATAATACTTGTCGAAGAAGTTAAAGTTGACATTGACAAACCAGAATCTGCTGCTATTGTATCTTATCCCGCTGGTGACAACAAACTGCGGAGTGCTGTATTCATAGAAATACCTAGAGTAAATGATTTTGGTTGTGTCAGGCTTTGAACCGTTTGCGTATGAAATGGTGGCTTCGGGTCTTGAAGTGAACAGATAGTTTCCAACATTGACAAAACTTGTCCAGCTTAATCCCTGCAGAATTTCAAGTGAAATTCCTGCTTCAATACCCTGATGAACCTTGTCGATTCCGGTTTGGGTGTAGGTAACAAACGTTCTGAGATCGTCATGATAGAAGCTTGTCTGGTTGGTCTGATCTTCAAAATAGGTCTGATAAGCAGTAATTCTTCCTGAAAGTTTTTTCCCTGTCCTCTGATAGGTGATGTCGCCGCTGAGTATGGATTCCGTTTCAATATTGCTGATAAAAAGATTTGAAATTGTTGGTACAACAAAAATATCGGCAAGTGCAGGTGGTAGTGTCATGCTTGCCACATTCACCCTGATGAAATCACGGCCTGTAAATTTGTAAGTCAGCCCTGCTTTTGCAGAATAGGTAACAAAAGTCTGAACTTCACTTTTTCCAAGTGAGTTGTCAGGGTAACGGCCGTTCTGCATCTTGCCTTCGCGCTGATACGCATTATAGTCTACGCTATACCCTGCATATACATCGTAATGTGGTTGTGTGTACTGAAAAAGCCCCCATTGTCTTCCTTTTTTGCGGCTGAGGATGTAATCATAGCCGTATTTGTCTCCTTCCACAAGTCTGGCGTCAGGGTTCAGGAGATTATTTATTAATACTGCCGTATCTCCGGCAAAGTCTCGTTCGGCAAATTGGTCAATATCTATCCAGTATTCGCCCCCGAGCAGATCATCAATGGTTTTAAAATACTCACCTTGATAATACTGAAATTCAAGACCACCGAACAGGGCAATGTTTGAGTTGAGGTTATACTTTCCGCTGGAAGTGAATGCTGCAGTGTGGCTCACTGTTTTTCTGTTCTCGATGATATATTTTGACTGAGCATCTTCAAGATTCTGCAGGTAATTGACCTGATACATACTGTTCCAGTCAAGCTGGCTGACACTTTCGTCGGTCTGCCATGCTTCAGTCACCAGTTGCTGAATGTAGGGATCGGTCTGATAACTGGGAAGATATCTGTAGTAGTCGGGTCTGGGATCGGGTGCATCATACCAGTTGAGAGATGTGGTGCCAAATTGAGTGTATGAGTATGATAAAGCGGTGTTGATTCTGAGTTTTTCTCCGGGATTCCAGAAATGGTTGGCTATCAGCACGGGTTTGAACAATGAACGGACCTTGGCGTTTCTTTTTTGCCCTTCCTGCCAACCCCAGTTTGGATTGTAAAAGTTCGTGCCGTTAAGAACGTAAGCTTCCTGTGTTGACGGAGCCTGAAGTGCCCTGCGGTAGGGAGAATTGAATGCTGAAATGACAATACTGTGCATATTGTTGATTCGTTTCTCTGCAGACGCAAAAACAGCATACGCATCATACCAGGTTCCTTCCACATAACCTTCTTCGGCCCATCGTTTTGATCCGTTAAAAGCAAATGCCCAGTTGTTTTTCAGCAGTCCGCTGCCGTAAGTATATGTAACCCTGTTGTTGTAACTGCGATTTGACATGGCATAAGTGAATTTATGCTGACGAGGCATCAGGGTTGGTCTTGTGTTGATATTGCTGAGACCACCGATACTTCCGATACCGAACTGAGCAGGGGCAAGGCCGTTATATGATTCCTGATTTCTCATGGCATCATTGAGTCCTCCCCATTCTGACCAAACCGGTCGGTTGGTTTCAGCCTGATTCATAGGAATGCCGTTGATATATACATCATAGTATTCAGATCCGTATCCGCGGTATTTGAAACTGCAGAAGCCAAGATTGTATGATGCGGCTGAAAGAAAGGGATCCTGTGTGTTGGCAAGGAGACCTGAAATATTCTGATCAACTTTATCACTTTCAAGCGAAGCTAGTGAAACAACAGTTTCGTCAGTTGTGCCGATCGTTGGTGAGGCACCTGAAAGCATCAGTATAATTGGCTCTAATGTAATATCGGCATCTGATACCTGTAAGTCTGTTCTGTAAATATCATACCCGGAAGCGTTGATGCTGAGAAAGTAGAAACCAGGTTCCAGTTTGATGCTGAATTCTCCTGCTGATCCTGTAGTAGTTTGAACA
>CAYRXH010000091.1:0-9280 GCA_964428185.1 uncultured Bacteroidales bacterium | reverse complement strand
TTCACCAAAAAAAAGTTCTGTAATCAGGAAAATTAAGGAAAAAAGTTTTCTTTGCAAGTGCATTCCTCAATACTAATAATTATATCTTTGCATAAAATAACTCACTTCTTCAAGTACAATTCTTTTCTCTCAAATTATTAGATGAGTAAAAAACCATATCTGTTAAAACTGCCATTCATCAGTGAAAAAAGAGGAAGTCTGACATATCTGTCTGACAAGGATAATATACCTTTTAAGCCCGGCAGAATAGTTATTCATAACAATTTTCAAATTGGTTTTTCTCATGAATTTCATGTCTCATTTTCCGAAGAAAGATTTTTCATTGCACTTTCAGGCTCTGTTGCTTTTGATTTTACAAATCCTGACATAAATTTAATTTTTAAACTTGATAGTCCTGACACTGGGCTTTGGATACCTTCAGGAAGTAGTTTTACAATTACTGAATGCACAAATGAATTATCTCTTCTTGAACTTTCAAATACAGGTGTTGATAATCTGAAACCGGACTTGTCTAAAACCAGTTTTTCGGACATGAAAATTCAGGACTGTAAAATTGAAGCCCCTGACATCATAAGGTATGGAAATTTCAACACCTTAATTGTCAATGATGTTGCAGTCTCACATATATTTTTTAAACGAATATTTTATATATATCATGTTCCTGAGGGTGCACAGCGCGGAGGTCATGCTCACAAAGACATAAGTCAGCTAATTATTGCTGTAAAAGGATCATTTGATGTGAAACTCTATGATGGTACTGAAACAAAAAAAATAAAACTGTCAGAATATAATAAAACTGTATTGATTCCTCCAGGAATATGGGCTGATCTGGACAATTTCACAAAGAATACTCTTTGTTTGGTTCTTGCATCCGGGTATTATGATAAAAATGAGTATATTTACAAACTCACTGAATTCAATGAACTGAAACACGTAATATCATGAACCCTGAAGTAACTTCTTTGAATAATTTTATTCACCCCATGGCAGATGTTCAGACTCTAAGCATAGGCAAAGGAACAAAAATCTGGCAGTTTTGTGTGATTTTAGGAAATGCAGTCATTGGATCTAATTGCAATATCAATTGTCATGTGTTTATTGAAAATGATGTAATAATTGGAGATAATGTCACTGTTAAAGTAGGTGCAATGATTTCGGATGGGGCCAGAATTGGGAACAATGTTTTTATTGGACCTAATGTGATTTTTACAAACGACAGATATCCCAGATCAAAAAAATACCCAAGTGAATTTAGAGGTGCTGCTGTCGAGGAAGGAGCTACAATTGGCACCGGAAGCATAATAATTGGAAACGTACACATTGGAAAAAACGCAATGATTGGCGCTGGCAGTATTGTTACCAAAAATATTCCTGAAAATGAACTTTGGGTTGGGAATCCTGCAAGATTTGTAAGAAAGATTGAACAATGAAAGTCCCTTTTTTAAAACTATCTGACATTAACCATCCTTATTTTGAGACACTAGTCCGTCAGGCAGAGTCAGTTGTACATTCCGGAAAATATCTTTTGGGAAATAATGTTGCATTGTTCGAACAACAACTGGCCAAATACACAGGAGTCAGCAATGTTATTTCAACAGGAAACGGATTTGACGCACTCAGACTGATTTTTAGGGCCTATATTGAAACCGGATTTATGCGTGAAGGAGATGAGATTATTGTTCCTGCCAATACTTATATTGCCAGTATTCTTTCAATTACCGAGAATAAGCTTATCCCTGTCCCTGTTGAACCTGATCAGACACTTAACATAGATATCAACCTGATTGAACAACATATCACCGGTAAAACACGTGGCATTATGGTCGTTCATCTTTATGGAAGAACAGTCTGGTGCGACCAGTTAACCAATATTGCAAAAAAATACAATTTAAAAATTATAGAAGATAATGCCCAGGCTATCGGAGCTAGCTGGAATACAAAAAAAACAGGAAATCTGGGTGATGCAGCAGGATTCTCATTTTACCCTACCAAAAACCTTGGTGCTCTCGGTGACGCAGGTGCAGTTGCTACAAATGATGAACAAATAGCTGAAATTATTCGTTCACTCTCAAATTATGGAACCAAAGACAAGTATATCTGTGAATATAAAGGGATCAATTCCCGGATGGATGAAATACAGGCTGCATTTCTCAATTCAAAACTAAAAGATCTGGACAGAATCAACAGTGTCAGAAGACAACTGGCACAAATATATTACGACCAAATCTGGTCTCATTCAGTGTTTCTTCCTCACTGCAATGATCCCTCTAAAGTCGCGCAGGATGAATCCCATGTGTGGCATCTATTTACTATTCGAACTCATCATAGAGATAAATTACAGAATTATCTCAAATCTGCGGAAATTGAAACAATTATCCATTACCCTGTACCACCACATCTTCAACTAGCTTTCAGCGAATGGAATGCAATGAAATTACCGATTACAGAAAAGATTCACAGTGAAATTTTAAGCATTCCTCTGAATCAGGCAATGAAAGAAGAAGAAATTCTCTATATTTCAGAAATCCTTAACAAATATGAAGAGTAAAGTATTTAATATCATTGCATACCCTTTCAAATGGTTATATCATCTATACCGAAATATTTTTTTTCTCCGCTTACCCAATCTGTCTTTTTTTATGTCAAAAAGGCTGATTTACAAGCAGTTACCTAGATTTGAGCAGAAATTGATTTTTTCAGGGAAAGGGGTAATCAACATTGGCAGCAATTGCGTCTTCGGATGCAGAATTGGTGGATTTCACAGAAGGGGAGCTATTGAACTACAAGCCAGATATCCAGAAGCAAAAATTTCAATTGGAAACAACATAGCAACAAACAATAATCTTTTTATTTGTGCTGCACAACTCATAAAAATCGAAGATGACACTCTAATAGGGCAGGCAGTTACAATTATGGATCATGAAGCTCATGGTACAGATCCGATGAAACGACGCCAGCCTGGAGAAAAAGGTGAAGTTATTATTGGCAGAAATGTTTGGATAGGGAATAATGTCATTATTTTAAAAAACACATACATTGGTGAAAATACTATCGTTGCAGCTGGTTCTGTTGTTTCGGGATCTTTTCCTGATAACGTAATAATTGGAGGGGTTCCTGCAAAAATTATTAAACCTCTATAATGTCTGATAAACCAGCAACATACAGACAAATAGCTAAAAGCATTTCGCTGTTCAGTAGTGTGCAGTTTATTCAGATTATTGTGCAGATAGTGCGTTCAAAATTTATTGCTGTTTTGTTGGGACCCGTTGGTGTTGGGATTGCAGGATTACTAAATACTACTATAGGCCTTTTAGGGAACCTCACCAATCTTGGACTTGGCACAAGTGCTGTGAGATATATTGCCGAATCTTTTTCAGATAATAACAAACAAAGGACTGGAGAGATCATTATTACAATAAGAAGATGGGTCTGGGCGACAGGATTGGCAGGTTTAATCATTACTTTATGTTTATCCAGGTGGCTCAGTGTTATTACATTCGGTAATCGTGACTTTACCTGGTCTTTCATTTTTCTTTCATCATCACTTCTGCTCCGGCAGCTTACTTCAGGTCAACTTGTTGTATTTCAGGGACTCAGAAAACTTAAATTTCTTGCAAAAGCAAATGTAACAGGAAGTATAGCAGGCCTTTTTTTAACGGTTCCAATGTATTATTTTTGGGGATTAAAAGGCATTGTCCCTGCCATCATAACAACCAGCATCATTTCACTGTTTGCTTCAATTTATTATTATAACAAAACTGATGTGCCAAAAAGCAATATTTCATTGAAACAATCTTTTAATGAAGGGAAAACAATGATCCGCCTGGGTTTCTACATTAGTATGAGCGGCTTTGTTTCATTGGGTGCATTTTATATTGTCAGAATCTTCATTACTCATAGTGGATCAATAGGTGATGTAGGATTATATAACGCTGGCTTTGCTCTGATAAACACTTATGTAGCTCTCATTTTTACATCAATGGGGACTGATTATTTCCCAAGACTTTCTATGGCTTCAAAAGACACCATACTTGCAAACAGGATTATCAATCAGCAAATTGAAATGTCCGTGCTGATTATTGCACCAATTATTATAGTTTTTCTCATTTTTGTTTATCATATTGTTTTAATTCTCTATTCAAAACAATTCTTGGAGGTTAATTATATGATCAAATGGGCTGCTCCGGGAATGGTGATCAAAGCAATAAGCTGGTCAATTGGGTTCCTGTTCCTTGCAAAGGGTTCAGGAAGACTATTTTTCTGGAATGAATTATTAACAAATTTATACATCCTTGTGCTAAATATTCTGGGATATCACTATTTTGGTTTTACAGGGCTGGGAATGTCTTTTTTTGCAGGTTATTGTCTGATCTTTTTGCAGATTCTGATTATCTCATCTTTACGTTTTCATTTCAGATTTGAATATGCTGCCCTAAAAATCAGCATTGTTCAGTTCCTGCTTGTCATCTTGGTATTTATCTTCTCTCAGGTCATTGACAACTCTTTCAAATATTTTGTGTGTATTCCTCTATTTTTACTTTCCTTGTTATACAGTTACAGAGAGCTTAATAAACGAATGGCTTTTAGAGAATTGTTGCACAAACTGATACATAAAGATAAAGAATAATACGAATGGAACCCCTCTCTCCTACTATTTCTGTTATCGTGGCAACCTACAATCATCAGGATACGATTAGTCAATGTTTAACAAGTATTCTGTTCCAAAAATGCAGTTATTCCTTTGAGATTGTTATCGGTGATGATTGTTCAACTGACAATACTATCCTGATTATAAATGATTTTATTGCACAATTTCCTGATAAAATCAGATTATATATCAATCCCATCAATGTCGGTCTTGTGAAAAATTATTTTTCAATTGCTCAAAAGTGCAAAGGGTCTTTTATTGCTCAATGTGCTGGAGACGATTTCTGGTCAGATGAATTAAAACTGGAAAAACAGTGTTCTTATCTTGAAAACCATCCTGATACTGGCATTATACACTCCGATTATAATGCTTTTATTGAGAAGACAGGTAAAACCATTCAGTATTTTCAGAAATCAAATAATCGGTTTTTCTCAACAATAAGTTCTTTCAATGATCTGCTTATTCAGGGTCCATATTCCCCATTGACGGTAATGTTCAGAAAGCCACTACTTGACCAGTATATTCGCGAGATCGATCCGGTGAATAAAAGGTGGGTCATAGAAGATTATCCATTCTGGATTTACCTATCCTATCATACCAGAGCAGATTATATGCCTGATTGCACTGCCACATACCGCATCAGGGCAGGAACAATAAGCAGAAATGAAGATAAGAAGAAACGTATTGCATTAATTATAAATACATTTCTCATTGAGTTCTTTTTTGCAAAGCATTTTCAAACTGATAAAGTTACATTGAAGCTTATAAACAAAAGATACTATAAAAGAAATATTACTTTAGCCTGGCTGTCAGGAAACAAAAAGCGAAGCACTATTTCGATCAGGTATCTGAAAAATGAAAGACTACTATCAATGAATGACAGAATTTTTCATTTTTTGACTTTATGTAAGTTTGCTGATTACATTTTCAGATTTTTAAGAACACAAAAACTAAGATACCGAAATTGGTAAATTATTCAGAAGCTATGTCGGTTCAAGAATTACATATTACAATCACAGTTGTCATTCCGGCATATAATGCTTCCGGATTTATTGCAGATGCTATCCAGTCTGTTATGTCACAAACATATCCTGCATCTGAAATCATAGTTGTGAATGATGGCTCTGAAGACTTCACCTCCAGACTGATAGAGCAAAAATTTCCCAATGTGAAATTATTACAGCAAAATCATCTGGGAGTTTCTTCTGCTAGAAATTATGGTATTGCACAAGCAAATAGTACATTCATCGCCTTTCTTGATGCTGATGATCAATGGCTTCCCGATCATCTTTATAATGCTGCTCAGTTTTTCAAAAAAAACTCTGATATTCATTGGTTCACATCTGCCTTCAACATACAGGACCAAAATGAAAAAACCAGACTTGTGCAATTATTGAAGTCAGATTCTATAGTGAATTTCTTTCATGCATCCCTCTATCAACCCTTTGTTAACTCATCCAATGTTATCATCAGAAAAAAAGTTTTTGAAACTGTCGGAACTTTTCATCCGTACTGGAGATTTGGTGAAGATTTAAACATGTGGTTCAGAGTTGCATTGTTTTTTCCTGAAATTGGTTATTGTTGCATACCTGATACTATAATTCACAGAAGACCTATGTCTATGAGCCGAAATCCTGAGAATTATAAATACCGAACCACTCTAAAAGTTTTATTTCATACTGATCAGCTTATTGACCGAGATAGACGACCCGAAGCATATAAACTCCTTAATTTCTGGATTGAAAATTCTTTGTTTTCTGCAGCCATGAGAAAGGATAAACATACACTCTATTATTTGAACTCGAGATACAGAAAAAGAATTAATTTTATAGTCCGTTTCGCTGCAATTTGCTATTGTATCATCCCCAGGCCAGGAATAAAACTGCTAAAATATATCAATAAAAATATCAGAAAAAAGTCATCAAAGTTTAAATATTAATGCTAAGGTTAAGCACAATCAATAAAATCTTCTTCTTCAACTATCCTGTACTGGTGATTTTATATGCTATTGCTAACGGACTTTTATTTAAACCCGGTTCCATACTAACAATAATAATTCCAGTCATTTTTATTGCATACTCAGTATGGGCAAATTTTCACTACAACAGAATATACAGACACTTCTGGATAATGTATGTTTTTGCAATTTATATACTCATTCTCGTTTTCTTCTCTTCAGATGTTATATACTCAATGAAAAATGTACTCAAATCTTTGCTCCCTTTCCTCTATTTTGGTCTGGCAGTATGTTTTATTAAATCCAAAAATGACCTGAACAAAATGTTCAGGATCATGTTTATTATGTCTGTATTGTTTCTAATCAATATTGCTGTTTCAAATGTTTTTAATCTTGGTGGAGGCTCATATGAAGAAAATGAAGAGCTCTATATACAGACTGGCAGCATCTATTCCGAAGGGCTGAATTCTATTGCTTATTTTCTCCTCCTTGTTCCGGCAATGTTACGATTGTATCCATTTAAAAACAAATTATATCGTGTTTTATTTATTGCCATATCAATAATTTGTCTTATTCTTCTTATTCTCATCCTTAAAAGAGGTGCCCTTTCTGTTGTTATTTCAGGGTATATGGTCATTTTTCTGGTTTCTGGAATCAGGCTTAAAGGAAAATTCATTCAATTTGCATTTATCTCTCTACTTGCTATGATAATTACCTATCCAATGTATCAGAATATTCTTGAATCAAGGTTAAATGTCAGGCAAGAAAGACTCAGCACTGACGCCATTGAAACTGAAGGCAGATATCTGGAGAATGAAGTTGTAATAAATGACATAATTTTCTCAGGAAATATTTACTGGCTTTTCTTTGGACACGATGTCCTCAATTCATCCGGAAACTATGGTGATGGCAGCTTCGGACTTCGGCAACTTCATAACGACTATGCCCAGATTTTAAACGGAAGTGGAATTGTGGGACTCAGTTTATACTTGCTTCTTAACATTTCCATCTTAATGTTTTATATTAAACAGAAAAGGAAATTAATCAGAATGAATTTATATACGAATGAAGACCATATATTGAACACATTGTTTTATGCTTATTTTCTTTCGTTTTTTATCTTAGGAGCTTCAGGCACAATGAGCAGCATGCTGTATCCAGTAATACGCTATTCATTTCTTGGTGCAATCATAGGTTTTTTCTACTCCCGTGTAAAATCCGGAGTGTCAGTTATTCATGCCAATTAAATATGCATACCATGAACAGAACCAAAGTGAGTGATTTACTGACAGGAAAAAATATCTGGAGCTATTACAAACTTTTCAATAAAACTCAGTGGTTTTCTCAAAATGAAATGAAACATTTTCAGATTGAAAAACTAAAAAAACTGCTCTTACATTGTTATCATCATGTTGAATATTACAGATCTGTTATCGATACATTGAAAATAAACATCCAGGCAATTGACTCATTAGACATTTTAAAAGAGTTCCCTATACTTACCAAAGAAATCATTCAGCAAAATTCACTGGCTTTTACCCCTTCCAATAACAAATCAATCAAGGGGATTAAAACTTCACAAACAGGAGGAACAACAGGAAACATTTTGTTTAAACGAAGTGATTCAAACTCGAGAAGTGCTGTATGGGCTTCTTTTAAACGTTTTGAAGACTGGATGGGGATAAATTCTTCAGACAGAACTTTAATACTCAAAGGCGGTCATGTTATGAAGAGAGCCTTTTTTTCAGAGTTAAAAACATATACAGGAAATCTTCTCAACAATTCTAAATTTGTAAATATTTATAACACATCTGATGAAACACGAATGTTCATTATAAAACTTTTAAAAAGTAAAAAATACCAACATCTGCGCTCTTATCCCCAATTCCTTTTCTCCCTTGCTCAGGACCTCAATTCAATGAACCTGAGAATTCCTTTGAGTTCAATTACTACCACTGCCGAACCACTTACTGAAACTCACAGAGACTTATTTCGGGAAGTCTTTCTGTGTGAAACTTTTGACCAGTACGGCTGCGGCGAAATCGGTGGTATTTCATACGAATGCAATGCCCACAAAGGAATGCATATTACTGAAGAACATGTTATTGTTGAAACTAATGCAAATAACGATCTTCTGATTACAGATCTTGATAATTTTACCATGCCCTTTATCAGATATCATAATGCTGATCAGGCAATTATTGATAATACACCATGCCCGTGCGGAAGACACAGTCCCAGGATTCAAAAACTTCTTGGAAGAACCTGCGATTATATTATAGGAGCTAATGGCAAATTCCTGCATTGGGCATACTTTTGGCATTTATTCTTTGACAGCAATATTGCAGCACACAGGAACCTGAGAAAATTCCAGATTGTCCAGATAAACCCGCAACAATTAAATATGACTTTTGTAGCTGATAAATTCAGTGAAGAGGAGAAAGATTTGATCTCCCGAAATATCACAGAAAGAGCAGGAACAATGAATATTACTTTTATCTTTGCAGATGAAATTAAACACAATGAATCCGGTAAATTCAGACCAGTTATCAACCATTTGCTTTGATTCACTGTCTGTTTGTTTAGAATTTTTTTTCGTTTTCTGAATTCATTTTTAAAATGAGAGTATTATTTATCTGTAGAAGCAACAACGGAGAACCCAGCATTATTATAAA
>CAYRXH010000090.1:0-9658 GCA_964428185.1 uncultured Bacteroidales bacterium | reverse complement strand
AGGTTGAATGATGACTCACCCGAAAATCTTTTTCGGTTTTTTAAATTCAAATAGTAATTTATTTCAGGGATATACCGGATACCTGTCAGCAAATTTTCAGGAGTATTAAAATTATTATGAAAAAATAAAGACACCTGACCTGTAAATAACAATGAGTCTTTGGGCTGAACTATTGTATCCTGCGCCCGAAGGCAGTAAATGCTAATAAAAAATGATATGGTGATAATTATTTTTTTCATTGTTTTTCCTGAATAGGCAAAATACCATAAGTGAAAAATCTTGCTATTTCCATAATGATGTTTTGAGGATTCTTATACTCTTCAAGTAAAGAAGCATCTGTTATCAGCGGGATTAACTGAAATGTTATTTTTAACATGAGATCAGGATTGAAATCTTTTCTGAACCATCCTTTAGCTTGGGCTATTCTGAAATCTTTGCTGATTTCTTTCCAGGTCTGAAGTGACAATTGCAACATGAGGTTTTTCAATTCAGGATTGGAATCACCATACACATCTTTAATAAATTCTTCACTGAAGTTTTGAGTTCCTTTTGCTTTCAGTTCAAGGATTCCAGCAAGCTTGTTTTCAACCTGAAGCTCTGAATAGAGAATTTCTCTGAATTCAGTGAGTGAATTGTCAATCATTTCTTTAATAATGACAGTTAATAATGCTGTTTTATTTTCAAAGTATTTATAAAATGTCATTTTACTTATACCTGATTCCCTGCAAATTTCTTCAATGCTTACGCGCTTGATGCCATGCTTCATAAAGAGTTCTGTCCCTTTGGTCAGCAATTCTGTTTCTTTTTTTCCGCGATGATGTTTCATATTTATATTACGAATATTTTGCAAATATACGAAATAAATAAAAATAAACAAAAAAAGTATAGAATATTTTACATTATAAAGTTTTTTCAAAGCTAAATAAGGCTTTAAAACTTCAGCAAAGGGAAGGGGTAATGAGGCTTATTTCGGTGTTTTATAAATCAGATAAACACCGATAATCATAAATATAATATTGGGAATCCAAACCGCCACAAGGGGATGGAATGATCCTTTTGTTGCAAAAGTGGTTGTAATCTGCATAAAGACAATAAATCCGAAGCTGAGAGAAAGACCGATTCCAAGATGGAGTCCGGTTCCTCCTTTAGCTTTCCGGCTTGATAAGGCCGCACCGATCAGGGTTAATATGATTGTTGCAAATGGGAAGGCAGTTCGCCGGTATTGTTCAACCTCATAGAAAACGATGCTTTCGCTTCCTTTGATTCGTTCACGCTTGATGAAGTTCCTTAATTGAGTATAGTTCATCAGGTCCATCTGATAGGTGTCCATTCTGAAATCATTGGGATGCATATTGAGCACTGTGTCTTTTTGCGCGAATCGGGTAAGTGTTTCATTATCATCATTAAATTGCCTCAGGATGCAGTTTTGTAATTGCCAGCTCTGATTGATGCTATCCCATCTGATCACATCAGCATGGAGTTTGGATTCGAGTCCCGTTTTAAAATCAATACTTTCCAAAGTAAATCTGTATCCGGTGTTTTCATCAAGACTGAATGTTTCAACAAATGCAAAAGTATTTGGGTCAAGTTGAATATGAACATTTCTTCCTCTTGTTTTTTTGATGGTTTTCACATATTGTTCTTCGAAAGCGAGTCTGTTTTTATTTGCTGGAGGTATCAGAAAGTTTGATAACCAGAAATTAAGAAGTGCAAGAACGATAGCGGAAATAATAAAAGGTCTAAGCATTCTGTAATAACTCACTCCACTTGTAAGTATGGCTACAATTTCAGTATTAGATGCCATTCTGGAAGTAAAATAGACAACTGCAATAAATGTAAATAGTGGACTGAAGAGATTAATAAAATAGGGGATAAAATTGAGATAATAAATAAAAATGATATCATAAAGAGGTGCTTGTCTTTCAATAAAATCATCAATATTTTCGGAAATATCAAAAGCGATAACAATAAGTATGATTAAAGCGATGGACAGAAAAAAGGTGCCCAAAAACTTGTGTATAATGTAAATGTCAATCTTTTTAATCATATTCAAAAAAACGCAAAAATAATGAAATTATCAGAGAGTAATAAAAAATGGGCAGGAACGAATCCCTGCCCGACCATGAAAAAATACATGTTTGTTATTATCTTGGGATGAGTCTGAACTCAGTTCTTCGGTTCAGTTGCCTTCCTTCATCAGTAATATTTTCTGATGCCGGAATATCATAGCTGAACCACGCAAGATGCAGTCTGCTTTTGTCTATTCCGCTTGATTCAATGTAGTCAGCAACAACATGTGATCTTTTCTTTGAAAGCCAGATATTATAGTCCCAGTTTCCGATATTATCGGTGTGGCCTGAAATTTCAAGATGCATATTAGGATATTTATTAAGAATTGTGATCACCTTATTGATATCATTTTTAGAATCAGCCTTGAGATCATATTTGTCGAAGTCAAAGTAAACAGTAGGGAGCAGCAGCGTATATATATTGTTCAATCCTAGCGGAATTTCTTTTTCAATAATTTCCACAGATGATTGGGGTTGTTCTGTAAAGAGGAACTCGGAAATATTCTGATACCCGGAAGATGAAGCCAGAAGAATATACTGTTTGCCTGCAAGAAGTTCGGTTTCGAAAATATGAGGCTCTTCACCGACATGTTCAAACGAAACTAAAGTTTCTCCTGTTTCAGCGTCTATAATATCAAGATACGCCATATCTAGAGGTTCATAGAAAATCTCATCCACAACTCTGGCTTTGAGAAAAATCTGCTTTTTCATTTCCTCAATAATATATTCAATTGTATAAATATCCTGACTTCCGTAACCTTCAGCACGCTCAGATGAGTAGTATCCAAACTTTCCTTCTTCATCAATGACGAAAAATATATCGTCATCGGCAGTGTTTATGGGGAAACCAATATTCTGAGGTTCAGACCATTCTCCATCAATCATTTGTGATTTGAATATATCATACCCACCCATGGTTTTATGTCCCTTTGAACTGAAATACATTGTATTCCCGTCAGCAGATATAAACACAGCTTCCTCATCAAACGGAGTGTTGATCTGTGAACCAAGATTTTTTTCTTTACCCCATAATCCGTTAGACTGCATCTCAGATACATATATGTCTTTCCCGCCTAGTCCATCAGGCCTGTCACTGACAAAATACAATAGTGTTCCATCGGGAGAGTATGAAGCAGAAGTTTCCTGCCATTTAGAATTAACGGTGTTATTAAGTTTATATGGTTCTTTCCATTCTCCGTTGGTTCTTATTGATTCCCAGATATCTCCTCCTTTGTCCCCTTTGTAAATAAGCATTCTTGATCCATCAGCTGAGATACCAACAGTAGCATCATGTGATTTGTTGTTGAAAATAACATTGGTGTTTTCAGCAAGATGCCATTCTCCGTCAACACGTACTGACTGGTAAATATCCTCATTGTATTTGAAATCTTTGACATCACGGTCACCACCTGTAGTGGATGATCTGCGTGCAGTGAATAACATATAATTCCCGTCAGGTGTAATGACCGGACAATAATCAGGATACATTGTATTGATTTGGTTGCTGAGTGGATAAATAGCCACATTGACTGGCGATGCCACAAGTTCTTTGGCATATCTAGCCTCATTAATCCTCCTCTGAACTTCGACAAAATACCTGTCAACTATATATCTTGATGCTTTATCAAGGAAAGCAAAGAATGATGAAATTGCAGCATCAAACTGATGATCATAATGATAGGCTTTACCTAAAAGAAAATAAATGTCATCCTGTGCTTCAGGATCAAGCTGTAGTGAACGTTCAAGAAAGAACACAGCATCCGGTTTGTCAAATGTCTCCAGGTGTGCAACTCCCAGTTTATAATTCAAAAGGGCATTGTTGGGGTTGAATTCCCATGCATTCAGATAGTGAGGTATTGCGCTGGCATACATCCATTGTCCCATATTAAAATACATGTCTCCCGTTTCAAGTTCTTTCATTGCAATCTCAAAAGCAATCTCTTCACCTTTGAAATTACCCTTTTTGAATTCAACATTATTGCTGGTAAGGACTTTACTTGTGACAGGCTCTTCTGCATTCAGATATGAGATAATTGACATGACAATTATAAATATTATTAAAAAAAATGTTTTTGTTTTCATGGCAATTGTATTTTTATTATTTTACAAAGATACACATATTATTTTAAATTAGAATAAGTCTAAAGTTAAATAAAAGTTAAAAAGTGATTCATAATTTTTTAATTGCAGATTCAAAAAAAATGTTACATTTGCAAACAGTTTGGGGCATTAGCTCATCTGGCTAGAGCGTTAGACTGGCAGTCTAAAGGTGATCGGTTCGAGTCCGATATGCTCCACAAAGGGTTGTAACACAACTCTTTTTTTATTTTATAATCAATAAATTCTATAAAATTTTTGCAAGGGTGAAAGCAGATTGATTAATAGCGACAAAAAAAAGTTCTGCTGAAAAGTTTTATCTTTGCAATGAAGATTGAAAGATGAAGACTAAAACAAACATTTTCGGATTTACAAGCAATCAACTGCTGGAAGTCTGTTATGATGAGTTATTGCCTGCTTTCACTGCCAACCAGCTGATAGACTGGATATATAAAAAAAAGGTGACTGATTTCAACAGTATGAGCAACATTTCATTGAAGAGCCGTGAAATGCTTGATTCAAAATATTGTGTAAGTCCTTCAATGCCTCAACAGTTGAAGGAATCAGCAGACGGGACAAAAAAATATCTTTTCCCTATGGAAGGGGGTAATTTTGTAGAGGCTGTTTGTATTCCTGACGGAGAACGAATGACAGTTTGCATTTCTACGCAGTTTGGGTGTGTTCTTGGATGTTCTTTCTGTCAGACGGGAACCATGGGACATGGGAACAATCTGTCTGTTGGGGAAATTTTAAGTCAGGTATTGTTTCTGCCGGAATATGGGAAGCTCACTAATGTGGTGCTAATGGGAATGGGTGAACCACTGATGAATTGGGAAAATGTCAGAACTTTTCTTGAAATTTTAACTTCAGAAAAGTATGTTGGTATGAGTAAGAAGAGAATTACACTGTCAACAGTAGGTATCATACCTGCACTGAAGGAGTTTCTCCAGTCATTTCCCTGTGAACTTGCCATCAGTATGCATTCTCCATTTTCAGATGAGAGAAAACGAATGATGCCTGTTGAGAATAAATATCCCATTGCAGAAGTGATTTATCAAATCAGACCTTATGTGGTTGGATCATCCCGGACTATAAGTTTTGAGTACATTGTATTGAAAGATATCAATCATTCACCAAAACATGCTGATGAAATTGCGTTATTGCTGAACGGTATTCCCTGTAAACTGAATCTGATCAGTTATCATAAAACTGAAAATCATGTCTTTGAAAGTCCTGAGCGTGGGCAAATGGAAGAATTTCAGAATCTTCTGAAGGAAAAGGGGTTTACTGTAACCATCCGAAAATCTAGAGGACGAGATATTGAAGCAGCTTGTGGAATGCTTGCTGGAAAAATTTAAGAAAAAAAACGTCAAATTAACCTCTTGACATTTTTTTTAGCTTTAAATATTTCAATTTAACGGCTTTTGCCGAAAGCATACATATCGTAAATCCTGTTTTCCCATCAAGAAAGCCGGCTTTAAATATATAATCATTCAAAAATTTTGCAATGGGACTGAACAAAATCTTAAACAAACCTGCTTTTTTTCCTTCAGAGTACATTTTTTGAGCATGCAGGTCTGAATATTTTTCGATTCTGATTTTATGGTCTGACACACTATGATAGGAATAATGAAAAAGGTCTCCTTGCAGATGTTTGATTTCTAATTCAGTATCAATAACTAGTGTTTCATGAACGAAATCTCCTTCCCAGCGAGCCTTACCTTTTGGAAACAGACGTATTTTAGTGTCAGGATACCATCCGCAGTGTTTTATCCATTTGCCTGCATAGTTTGTCAGCCGGTTAAATTGATATGCACCTGAGAGAGTATCTTTTTGGTTTAGAATTGATTGACGAAGTTCATCAGAAATAACTTCATCAGCATCAAGCGACAAAATATATGAATGTTGTGCCTGTTGGTTTCCATAGTTTTTCGTTTTGGAATAACCTTCCCATTTCCTGGTGAATAAATTGACGTTCAGTTCTTTACAAATCTCTGGGGTTTGGTCAGTTGAGCAGGAATCAACAACAACAATTTCATCAGCAACAGTCCATGCAGCTTCAATACATCTTCTGATATTCGCTTCTTCGTTGAATGTAATAATAACAACCGAAATCACTGAATGTTTTTCTTCAAAATTACGGTTTTTTTACAAAAAAAACCTGCCATTTTAATGGCAGGTTTCTGCAATTAATTTCTTGATCTAAAAGAAGACAAGATCAACGATCTGCGTTTGACCTTGAAATGCAACAATGCTTATTTCGCCCATTGAATAAATTTTTGTTTCATAAGTGTCAACATCAACTTCCTGGTCGTACCAGAAATCTCCGGGTTCAATATGAACATTAACAGGGTTGTTGCCCACCTCAATAGTAAGAGTGAATTTTCCATCACCACCAACAGTAGTTTCATAATATTTTTTTGGATATGTAACAGCAGGATCAGGATTCAGATAAAGTTCTTCTGTGTCTATCCAGGCACTGATTTTTGTTCCTGCAGGAGCATATTCAAAGCCTGCTTCAGTGAGATCAAGATCTGCATAAACAAAGCCGGTTATTGTAGCTTTTTTCATTGGAACAGCTTCAGTTTCCTCCTCTTTCTTGCAAGAAGACATCATAATTCCTGCTATCACTACCAGTGACAATAAAATTTTAATAGATTTCATAATAATTGGGATTTAATTTGACAAATTTACATATAAAATCTTAAATAGTCTCATTTATTTCTGAAAAAAAAGTTGTCAATCAATCATAAACCTGCATAAAACGATGAAATTTTTATATAAACTATGATTGAAAAAAAACTAAAAGATCAGATATCCCAAAGTATTAATGACAAAAGCCATTAACCATGCGAAGCCTGTGGTATATAAAATTGATAAAATTGTATAAAACCACCTCCCTGATTCTTTTTTTATGGCAACAATTGAAGCAGTGCATGGGAAATAAAAAAGAACAAAAATTAGAAATGCAAATGCTGAAACTTTGGTAAACAGAGGCTTGTTGGATTCTGAATTTTCAATAAAAACTGCCTGTTGAAGTCTATGCTCAAGCGAACCGATAATCACTTTCGGGTTATCGGTATCAGGATTGATTGGATCAAGTTCATATTCCTGAAAAAGGACTCCCATGGTACTTAGAATAATTTCCTTGGCAGGGAACCCTGTAAGAAGGCTGATGCTGAGCCTCCAGTCCATTCCGAGGGGTTTCATGACAGGTTCAATCAATGTGCCCAGTCTTCCTATAAAAGTTTTTGAATGACGTTCGATCTCGCGTTCCTTAACAATTTGTGTAAGTTCATTCACCCTCATTTGCCTGATCATTGATAAGGAGTCGTCGGAAGTGGTCTTTTCAAGAATCGGATCATATTTTTGAAATATAGTTGTGATTTCAGCATCATAATTTTTCGAAAATTCAATATTCCTGGGAAAATATCCAAGTGTCCAGACAATTAGTGATGCAACCAGGATGATTCCACCCATTTTTTTCAGATACTGAGATGCTCTGAGCCACATATATGTATAAGTAGCTCTGAGTGTTGGCATTCTGTATGGTGGGAGTTCCATGACAAAAGGAGCTTCTGTTTTATGAAAGAACAGCTTCTTGAAGACAATGGCAAAAAAAGCAGCGAAAATTATTCCCAGAAAATAGATAAGCATCAGCATCAGTGCAGGTCGTTCAGGGAAAAAAGCTGATATTAGGAGGACGTACACAGGCAAACGGGCACTGCATGACATTAGCGGAATGATCAGCATGGTGAGTATCCTGTCAGATTTGTTTTCGAGTGTTCGGGTTGCCATTATTGCAGGCACATTACATCCGAAGCCCATGATAAGCGGTATAAATGATTTGCCGTGCAGCCCGATTTTATGCATCAGTCTGTCCATGATAAATGCAATTCTGGACATATATCCTGTTCCTTCCATCAGAGCAATAAACAGAAAAAGAATCACGATGTTGGGTAAAAAAACAATGACACCTCCCACGCCACCAATAACTCCTTCTACCAGAAGATCAAGGATGATACCCTCAGGAATGAGCCTGACAAACAGATTCCCCAGAGCTTCAACTCCCTTCTCAATCCAATTCATAAAAAAACCACCCAGAGTGAAAGTGGAAAAAAACATTAGCCATAAAACAAACATGAAGATGGGAAGCCCTAAAAGTTTATGAGTGAAAATTTCGTCCAGGCGGTTGGTAAACGATTTCTTTTTCAAGGGTGCAGTGCCATGGACATAGGTTTCTTTAAGTGCTCCGGCAATAAATCCGTATCTCATATCGGCAAGAAGATTATCAGTATCTTCTGCAAAAGTTTGCTCTATCTGGCTGATATACCTGAAAGTCAGTTCACGAAGTTGAATTAGCCTGCTATCGGTACTGATATGCCTAATGTAATCAGCGTCTTTTTCAAGCAACTTGAGTGCAATAAAACGGCTATGAACATGCTTTGGAAATAAACCTGTCTGTTCAATTTTATTCTCAAGATCCATAATTATTTCTTCAATCAATGTGCCGTAATGGATATGAATATGTCTGACAACAGGCTCATCATTTTCATATACATGAATCACTTTGTCAAGCAGTTCCTTCATCCCTTCTCCCTTTTTTCCGACTGTGGGAACTACAGGAACTCCAATCATTCTTGCAAAGTGTTCATAATCAAATACATCGCCCTTTTTTTTCAATTCATCATACATATTCAGGCTGATAACCATTCTCAAATCAAGGTCTAATATCTGTGTGGTCAGATATAAATTTCTCTCAAGATTGGAACAATCAGCAACATTGATAACTATATCGGTCTTGTTACTTGTCAGAAATTCTCTTACAAATACTTCTTCCGGTGTGTATGCTGAAATTGAATATGTTCCAGGAAGATCAACCATTCTGATAAGATAGCCGTTGTATTTAAATTGAGTTCGCTTTGCGTCAACTGTTACCCCTGGATAATTGCCCACATTTTCGCGTGATCCTGAGATATAGTTAAATATTGTAGTTTTGCCAGAATTTGGATTCCCTACAAGTACTATATTAATAGTTTTTTCATTATTCCGAGAACGGGCTGCAGTTTCTTTTTCCTGAGTGTTAACCTCGTTGAAATCTACAATAGTCTCATTTTTCTCTGAAATATTGTCAAGTTTGATAATTTCAATCATTTTGGCTTCTTCTCCGCGAAGCGAAATCTGATATCCCAAAATTTCATACTGTATGGGGTCCTGAAGAGGGGCTTTCTTAACGACAGTGACTTCTTTACCCCTAATAAAACCCATATCAATCAGTCGCTTTCGGAATGCTCCGCTGCCTGTGATTTTTAAAATGATGCCCCGTTCTCTGGGATTCAGGTCGAATAAAGTCATTTAATTTAAACTAAAACTAAATAAGAATGGCAAAAATACAATTATTTTTTTATCAAATTATCAAAATATTGAGTTTGGTGTGGATTGGAAAAGATTACAACCGATGACTGAGTTTTGGAATCATTTGGGTTTTCCAT
>CAYRXH010000089.1:0-9786 GCA_964428185.1 uncultured Bacteroidales bacterium | reverse complement strand
TATGAAAATGGGACTTCATCAATTCTGAAGCGTCATAGAATGGACTGAACTAAAAAGACGATCAAAAACATCAAAAATGATATGAGCAGAAGTAAAAATACGGAAAATCTTTTGTTTTCCATGGGATTTTACAACATATAACCAATAACAAAGGCAGTGAAGAAAAATGGCAGAGTAGGATTTATTTAAAATGGTATGGTCGTTGAATATGAAGAAAAAACTATCTTTGAAAAAAATGAATACTATGAAATCGGTCTTTCTTTTTTTAATTTGTTTAGCATTTCTTGTTGTATTGACAGGGGCACAAAAGATAGAAATTCAGCAGGTTAAAATATCCGGGGGAACATTTTTGATGGGTCAGGCGGTTGCCGGGGATGAGTCCGGGTTCACAACAACGGTTGATTCTTTCAGAATGAGCATTTATGAAATTACCAATGAGCAATATTGTTTGTTTCTGAATGAGATGAAAGATCAGCCTGAAAACATCAGGAAGTGGATAAATATTGATGGGAATTCAGTTGATGACCCGAATGTTTTATATTTTGATTGGTCAACAGATACATATAGAGTGACACCCGGATATGAAAATCATCCTGTAGTTTATGTGAGTTGGCATGGGGCAATGGCTTTTGCTGAATGGGTGGGAGGAAGTCTTCCCACCGAAGCTGAATGGGAGTATGCATGCAGAGCAGGGACAACAACACTTTTTAATACAGGAAATTGTTTGCTTTCGGTTGATGCCAATTACAATGCTACAAAGCCGTTTGAGGGTTGTCCTTCCGGAGAATTCAGAAACAAAACAACCAGTGTTGGAAGTTTTCAGCCCAATCCATGGGGCTTGTACGATATGCACGGGAATGTATGGGAATGGTGTATTGATTGGTTTAGTGAATATGACAGAAACGAAGATAGAGTGAATCCGACAGGTGCTAAAGAAGGGATCAATAAAGTCCGACGGGGAGGAAGTTATCTTGTGAATGCCAGAAGTAGTTTTACTTCGTACAGAAATATTGCCCCCCCGGAGTCTATGTACAAAGACATGGGCTTCAGAGTTGTTTTTCATCATTAATGCTCATCGGCAGCTGAAAAAATGCCAAAGTATAATCGATGAGGCCATGGCTGCGTTCAGTGATTCTGTTTTTGAAAGTGGAGAAGCAGGAATCGTAATCTGATGATTGATGATGCCTTGAATTTCTTGTGAAATGCCATGGCTTTCATTACCGAAAACTATTACAGATGGTTTTTTTGGTGCCACTTCATGCAGAGGTTCTCCGATCAGCGTTGTTCCATAGACGGCAATTCGGGGACTCAGCTGTTTCAACCAGTCAGAAAGCCCTGTATAATGAACCTTCACGCGGCAGAAGGAACCCATACTGGCTTGGATTACCTTTGGGGAATACACATCGACTGTATCATCAGAGCAAATAATATTTTGAATTCCAAACCAGTCACAAAGTCTGATGATTGTCCCCATGTTGCCGGGATCTCGTATTGAATCCAGAACGGGAAAGAAGTCAGTATCTCTCAGCTCAGGAATGAAAGTTGTATCAGGGATTTCTGCAACTGCAAGCCCAAAATCAGGTGAAGTCATCAGAGACATGCGGTTCAGGTCTTTCTGGGAAATATACTCTGTCGTAACATCTGCAGGGATGGAAAAATCAATCTCCTGATCGTGTGTGAGAAATAAATATATGATTCTAATGAAATCTGACTCTAAAAGTTCTGCAATGGATTTTTTTCCTTCAACCACAAACAATCCGTGTTCCTGTCTGAATTTTTTTTGTTCCAGACTTCTGATTAGTTTGAATGTGTTTGTTGAGGGCATAAGTTTTTTTTGCAAACATAATCAAAAAAGACAAAAAAAGCAACCCAGAAGAGTTGCTTTATGTATAGGGTAGAATTGAGAAGTTATTATTTGACTATGGTAACAGTACCTAAGTATTGTTTTTTATGACCATTGGTATCATAAAATGTAATCCTGTAAACATAAACATCTATGACAGCATCTTTGTATGTTCCTGAATTGTTCAGTGTTCCGTTCCAGGGTTCTTTTGCAGTAATGGTTTCCCATTCGTTGGTATAGTAAAGCTGCTCTCCCCAGCGGTTAAAAATGAACATTTCAAATCCTTCGGGATCTACGTTATAGCCCACAGGAGTAAATCCGTCATTAATTCCGTCTCCGTTGGGGGAAAAGGAGTTGGGGATATAAAATGTTACATTGTCTTTGATATATACAGTCGAGTAAGCTGTGTCTGAACATCCGTTTGCATCAGTTACAACAAGAGTGACAGTATATTCACCTGACTGATCGTAAGTGTGGGAAGTTTGTGAGCCTGATCCGTGCCCTGATCCATCTCCAAAGTCCCAGTCCCAGGTAACAACATTTCCGGTCGAATTATCAGTAAACGAAATTGCTCCTTCACCAAGAATCATGGTAGTTGGATGAGCGTGGAAGTCAGCAATAGGTCCGGGTATATCCTGAATGCTCACAGAGGCTGTTGCTGTACAGCCGCCATCATCTACTGTAACGATATATGTGCCTGAGCACAGATCAGTCAGCGATGCTGAGGTTTCTCCGTTGCTCCACAGATATGTTTGCATTCCGGAACCTCCGTTTACAGTAACAGTAGCAGTACCGTTGCATTGTCCGCAATTTTCGTTTGTTGAGGTTGCAGTCAGGGTGGGTCCCGGAGTATCACCAATTGTGACACTTGCAGTGCCAGAGCAACTATTGGCATCAGTCACAGTGACTGTATATGTGCCTCCGTTGACATTCTGAAGGACATCTGAAGTTTGTGGCGGGCTTGTGCTCCATGTGTATGTATACGGAGCAGTACCGTTGGATGGAACTGCAGTTGCACTTCCCGTTGGATTTCCGCACATGGCATCAACGATATTAGACATGTTTACCTGAATGACAACTATAGAATCACTGACAGTGACGCTTGCAAAGGCACTGCAGAATCCGTCATTAACTTCAATGTTATATGAGCCTGGGGGGAGGCCAGTTGCTGTCTGGGTTGTTTGAACAGGGCTTGAGTCCCATGAGTATGTATAGGTTCCTGAGCCTCCGCTGGCATTCACCGTTGCAGTACCTGTTGCCTGTCCGCAGAGTGCAGGTGTTGAAGATGTGGAAAGGGTAGGTGCGCCAATATTATTAATGACAACAGAGGCAGATGCAGTACAGCCGTTATCATCAGTAACTGTTACTGTGTAAACGCCTCCGAACACACTGGAAAGGTTGGGCCCTGTCTGTACAGGATTAGAATCCCATGTGTATGTGTAGGGTGCTGTTCCTCCTGTGGCTGATGCAACGGCACTACCGTCATTGTTGCCGCAGGTGGCATCTGTCCCTGTTACAGTTACAGTCGGAGCAGGAGTATCATTGATAGTAACTGTGCCTACTGCAGCACAGCCATTATTGTCAGTAACAGTTACATTGTAGGTTCCTCCGGGGACATTGATTAAATTCGGTCCTGTCTGAACAGGATTTGAGTCCCATGTATATGTATAGGGAGCTGTGCCGCCTGTAACTGTGGTTGTGGCACCTCCGTCTGAATTTCCGCAATGGGCATCAGTTCCGGTGACAGTAACTGTGGGTGCTCCCTGATTGTTTACTGTTACCTGTGCAGTTGCAGTACATCCGTTATTGTCGGTGATGGTAACAATATATGTTCCGGCAGGAAGATTGCTTGCTGTAGGTCCTGACTGTGGTGGTGTTGAGTTCCAGTTGTATGTATAACCTGGTGTACCACCGGATGCGCTGATGGTAATTGAACCGTTTGAAACTCCGCATGTAGCATCAGTAACAACAGGACTTCCGGGCACAAGCTGTGTTGGTTGATTGATAGTTACTGCTATTGATCCCGGACAACTGGCATCATCCATCACATTCAGAGTATATGTGCCAGCAGCAAGTCCTGTAAAATTCTGAGTGCCTGCAACATTGAGATATGTGGCAACAGTTGTTGCCCCGAGCATTAATGTGTAGTCATAAGGAGAAGTTCCTCCTGTGGTATTGACAGTAAACCCTCCAGTAGTTCCACCGTAGCAGGCAACATGGACCACACTGGAAGTTGTTATTATGAGCGTTGGGCATGCTGAACATGGAGGAATTGATAAAGGATCGGTAATTTGAACAAAGTTGCTTCCATTATCAAGAACCTGAATGGGGTATCCGGGAGGAGGGGAAGTGGTGGTTCCTGTTGCATAGGTAACCCATCCTGCAGGATGATCACATGTGGTGACGGGAATCATTCCGTTGAGGCATGACCCGAAGAACCAGGTATATCCGCAATCTTCACATTCAGTCTGATTTGTTATTGGGGTTGTATGGGCAGGAGCCCAGTATTGCCAGGTATATGGACCAACACCTCCGGATACAGTCAGATCACCATTGGTTTCTTCGCATATTTCAAGGTCATCACAGAAGAGAACTGTAACCTGAATTGAATCTGTTCCGCATAAAAGTGTATAATACACCCAGAAAGTGCCAACACCTGACACTGAAGGATCAAAGGTGCCGCTTGAAGGGTTTGTAATTCCTGTTCCGCTCCATGTTCCACCACCCGTATTAGCAATGAGATTAAAAGCAGGATCTGTTGAACATACCGGAGTAATCGGACAAATGGTTGCATCACAACACAATGGTGAATATTGAGCACATGCACTCATATTTACAGACTGAATTTTGCCGTCTCTGTTTGGTGCATTGTTGTTCATAACTGCTCCAACGGCAATCACTTCTCCGTTGCTGTTGACACTCACATCATAAACAGTGAAACTAGTGATGCTTTGTGAAATAATATTCAGGTTGGGGTCAAATTTAACAACCCTGTCACCCGACCCGGCATATACATTTCCGCATTCATCAACATCAAGACCTGAATTTCTGACCACAACCCCCCCCAATGATGTTGTGTGTGATCCTCCAGGAAGATTCACGGAGGTTATTAAGTTGCCTGTAGCAAGATCTCTTTTGTGAATCTGGCTTCCACTATGCGTATAAACAAAATTATCATTTGAGATAATTGCTTTTAGTCCACCCCCGTTTTGAGTTGCAGGTAGATAATCTTCACATTTGTATGCAAGAGAATGTCCATTAGGGACTTTATATAAAGGAACAGAGGTAGGACACAGACCGATATTCTGAGTAATAAGTCCGACGCTGGTGTGGGTTAGAAAATTATATTTTGCATTTTTTGAGGCAGAAATTCCACGTATTTCAATAGGAAAAACGCCAAATCCACCAACATTTACCGTGTCAAAAGTTTGAAAGTTCAACACAGAACCATCGCTAGTGTTAATATTATATACAGCAGAAGAATAATCAAAAGACATAATTCCAGGGACATAAGTTCCCCCTACAATTAGTCTGGAATTATCACAATTGAAAGTAATGCTCCAGTATTCACAGGCTGCATTAAAACCTGATGCATTCCATACCATAGATCCGGCAGTATTGATTCGTTGAATTCGAGGTGCAGTGCCTGCTGTAATATAACTGGTTCCAGCATCATCAGTGGCAAGAGTTCCCAGCCAGTAACCTGCTGTATCCCATGGAGTTGAATAGCTCCACTGGAGAGTTCCTGCACTGTTGTATTTGTTGAGTCTCATAGGCGTTTCACCACCAATGACATACACATTGCCGGCAGCATCGGTTTCCACTTCCCATACGGCATTTGACGAGTTAAATGTTGGTGAAAGAACCCAGGGATCAATGACCAGAGGCCTTGAATTATCATAATTTTCAACCTCAAAGGAGATGATATCACCCTGAAGTTTGAAAGAAGCAGCCACGTGTTCTCCGTTATCTGAATAAAATGCAATAGGACTCAGTTCTGTGATGGTTCCAAGAGAAGTTTTTATCACTATATTTCCATCAGGGGAGAGTCCAAATTCCACACTTTCATTATCGGTTCTTGTGTGAAAACCTTTATACTTCATTTTGATTTTCTGTAAGTCGGCACCGGGATGAAGATACAGATTATATTTCATTCCCTGTCCCTGATACAAACGATATTCAACATCTACATGATTATAGAGATTTTTGTATAGCAGAGTTTGAAAACCGTGGATATAGTTTGTGTTTGAATATTCTTTAGATACTGGGTCTTTTATACAATAGGAATAATATGAACCAATCTGGTCTGAGGCTTCAATTTCTGTGTTTGGATTTGCATCAATCCATGTCACTGAAATCAGTTCGCTGAGATTGATGCGCTTAGGCTCGTGAGGTCTTTCTTTTGATCTACCCGGATTTCTGATAAATTTATCAAATCTGTATGTCAGCCCGTTTTTTGTAAAGAATACGCATAATCCATTGTAGTCAATCCCATATAGGATCTCCGAATTCTGCCAGTTTCTGCCGTCAAACTGTCCTTTGTTCTCTATAAAAGACAAAGGATGCTGCCAATCGTATTGCAACATATTGGCTGAATTTTGTGCTTTTACTATTGAAGCTGTCAGTATCAGGAAAAAAATAACACATTGCCTGAAAAATCCACGTCTGTTCATGTTAGCCATAGATAATATCGTTTTTTTAAAGTTTTAAAATAAAAACATATTATTAGATGCAAATCTATGAAATTTGTTTATTTTGATCATGATAATCTGTGTTTGACAGGCAACTTTGAGGTGCTTTCACCTCATTATAAGCAGGGTGATTTATTGGTCGCAATATTCTTTATACAAATCCATATAGTTAAAAATAATTTCAATGGCTTCATCATTCATGTCTTTTTTCAGCTTCTTGTTTGTTCTGACATTGTGAGCCATCAAATAAACCAGACACCAGTTGTTATCAAACTGAAGCTGAGCATGAATAAGGGCATGTATTATGGCAAATGTATAGCTTTTGGTATTTCCTTCCAATGCAAGATCCGCCCAGCTTGCAGCATCAATGACGCTGAAATAATCATCCATAGCTTTCAGATATGCCAAACATAGTAAATGATCTGCTCTGCCTTTTAACTGAAAATCACTTTTGCTTTCATAAATTCTTTTATCAATAAGATATTTCAGAAAAAAATCAGAATTTGACTTGCCGTTAAAATCCCAGGAGAGGCAATTAATAACAGCCATTTTTACATCAATTTTGTGTTTTTTTGAAACTAAAAAATCAGCCAGCCCAGTGGTTAATGTCCCAGAAGCCTGCATGGCTTCCGCAATGATTTGTTCTGTTTTGTATGCTTCCCAGAAAGGGGTTGAAGTAAGGGGTGAATCTGCCAGAATGAAATGGAACGGAAAAATTGCAGCAAGGATGAATGAAAAAAGTATTCGTTTCATATTGTTTGTATTTAGATGAATAATCTATAAAATATCAAGTTCTTTTCTGATAAATTTTTCCATGTTTGCTTTTGACCCACAAAGTACCAGACAGTCGTTTTCATCAATGGCTGTATCCTGAGTAAACGGAATATCAGCATATTCGCGAACGGAAGTACCGAAAAGCTTTTTCTTTTCGACAGGTTTTAACACTGATAACACCTGAATATTATATTCTTTCCAAAAGCGAACATTCCCGAGAGAGAGTCCCATGTATTTTGGTGGTGCATAGATTTTTAGTATTTCCACGGAATTGCTGATCTGATAATAATCGATCACCTGCTTGTGAATAACAGATCGTGCAAAATGCTCGGCAGAGAATTGTTCGGGAAAGAGAATGTTTGTGATTCCTATGCTTAGTAGGATTTCTCTGTGCAGTTCAGAGATAGCTCTGCAATAGAGTTTGCTGATGTTTTTTTCACGCAATAATGCAGAGGTGAGCATTGAACTGCCGAAATCTTCACCGATGGCAACAACCACAAGGTCAACATCATCAAGAGGAAGATTTGCTAGTGCGTTTTTGTCACTGGTATCAAGGGACATTGTGTATGTTATTTCATTTGCATATTGATCTGCTTTGTGTTTGTCTTTATCAACCCCGATAACCTCATGACCCATTTTGGTCAGTTCTCTGGCAAGTGTGCTTCCGAAATTTCCAAGTCCTATGACAATTGTTTTCATGTGATTCTTTTTTTAATTAATAAATATTGTGGTTTCAGGGCAGTAATAGTCGGCCTGTTTCCGTTTTTTGACAAAAGCCAACAGAATTGAAATCAGCCCGAGTCTTCCAATAAACATTGTTATGATAATGACATACTGAGATGGAACCGAAAATTTAGGAGTGATGTTCATCGAAAGACCAACTGTTCCAAGTGCAGACACGTATTCAAAAAGTAATGCCCCAAGAGGTATGTGAGGCTCAAAAACGCTGAGCAGGAAGGTGCCTGACACAATGAGAATGACCGATGAAAAGATAATTGCAGATACTTTGCGGATAGTTTCCTCTGAAATTCTCTTATACCCTATTGTCACATGTTTTTTGTTGCCGATAAGTGCTACAAAATTTTTTGTAGCAAGTGCAAATGTTGTGGTCTTGATCCCACCCGCTGTGGAGCCGGGTGATCCGCCAATCCACATTAGTGCTACCATGAGAAGAAGAGAGGGAACTCCTAGTTTTGAATAATCCAAAGTGTTGAATCCTGCAGTTCTTGCTGTAACAGCTGAGAAAAATGAGGACAACCATTTGTCTGCTTCATTCATGCCTGAATGGAGTCCGTTGTATTCCAGCAAATACATCAGAATTGTTCCGCCAAGAAGCAAAAACAAAGTGGTTCTGATTACAAGTCTGAAGTTAATTTCATGAAACATACCGGGTTGATATCTGATGTCATTTCGTTTCCTAAGCTTGTTGAATAATAATGAGCGGGAGAGACTATTGGCAGCTGTTGCAACAATAAAAAAGCCAAGCCCACCGGTGATAATCAGAAAACAAATTGTAAAAAGGAAAAAGTAATTGAATGAAAAGCTGCTATTTGCAAGACCTCCTGGAATTGTCGAAAAACCTGCGTTGCAAAATGCTGATACAGAATGAAATATGGATGAAAACAAATGTATGCTTTCAGTTTCAAAAAGTCCTGAAGTTGAAAAATATATCAGAATAGCACCAATAACTTCAAACAATAAAGTCATCAGTAAAATTCCATACAGAATATTGATGATTTTTCCGAATTGTTTATGATTGACAAGGTCTTTCAGTGCCATCCTGCTGTGTATTGATCCTTCTCCTCTGGCCAGAATCACAAAAAAACTGGTGAAACTCATGATGCCCAGTCCTCCAACCTGAATAAGAAACAAAATAATCGATTGTCCAAAAATAGTAAAATCTTTGGCAGTATCAAGAACAACAAGTCCGGTGACACACACTGCACTAGTTGAAGTGAACAATGCCTGGGTAAAAGTGATTGGTGAAGTTGTTGCTTCAGGAAGCATCAACAAACCTGCTCCAATAAAAATAATTACTAAAAAACTAACGACAAAGAGCCGCATTGGGTTCATTGGTCTTTTTCTTCCGGAAAAAAACACGGGGCTCACATGCCTGAGAAAAAGAACTATGATAAGAAGATAATTTGAAATTCTGTAAAACAAATCACTTTGTTGTTCAGACAATCCAAAAAGCATGTGCAGATTTCCGTATATGACAAGCAATGCGTAGAGAATAATGCTGCTTTTAAAGAATAGTTCAGCCACTTTTACTGGTCGTAAGAACAACAGCGAAACGACACCCCTGAATATATATACCCAAAGTGTAAAAGGAACAAACAGAATCAACACTGACAATACTGCTTCCCTTTCTCCTGAAGAAAGCGGAACCCCTTCAAAAAAGATCATCAGAAGAAACGCAAGGATACTTACCCCCCTGATTAATAAAGCAGTGCCGGCATTAATCCTCAGAAACAAGGA
>CAYRXH010000088.1:0-9790 GCA_964428185.1 uncultured Bacteroidales bacterium | reverse complement strand
TTTGTGCAGTTTGACTGATACACTTCAATTGTATGCAAAAGGTCAAACAGATCTTTATTGTTTTCTGAAATGCAAAAGTTTGTTACTGCAATCCCTGTTTTTATTCTGAAATCTTGATTTTCTGAACAGTTATCACAAAAGACAAAGTTTTTTTTCTTTAGAAAAGAGTTGAGTAAATGAAGAAATCTCTTTTGCATTCTGGCATCCAGTTTGCCGAAGATTGTGGATTCCTTATGAACAAGATGAGCTATATCGGTTTTCAATTGCATGGTTCGGCAATGAGGTCCCAGGCTGTTGAGCCGGTAATTTTAACACGAAGAAACTGTCCCGCAGAAAAAACATGATTTTTTGGAGTGTGTATGGTAACAAGGTTGTCAATTTCCGGTGAATCATATTCAGTGCGTCCCAGGAGATAGGTTTCAAAAACCTCATCAATAATCACGGTAAGTTCTTTTCCCTGTAGTTTTGCGTTTGTTTTTTCAGCAATTTTTTCCTGGATAGTCCATAAAGTATCCATTCTTTTTAATGTTGTTTTGTGAGGCACTTTGTTGTTCAGTTGTGAAGATTCAGTCCCTTCTTCATCCGAATAGGCAAACATGCCCATTCTGTCAGGACGGTGTTTTTTAATGAAGTCAGCAAGTTCATTGAATTCTTTTCTTCCTTCTCCCGGAAAGCCAAGAATGAAGGATGTTCTGATGCAAATGTCAGGAATTTTAATTCTGAATAGTTTTATCAGACTGATAATGTCTTCATTCGTATGATGCCTTTTCATTATCTTAAGAATATTGTCATTGACATGCTGAAAAGGAATGTCAATATAGTTACAGATGTTGTCATGTTTTGCCATGATGTCAATAACTTCTACGGGAAAACCTGAAGGATATGTGTAATGAAGGCGAATCCAGGCTGCATTTGTTTCAGTTGCCAGTCGTTCAAGTAATTGAGGGAGTAATCTTTTGCCCTCAGTATCTAACCCGTAATATGTAGTATCCTGAGCAATAACAATAATCTCTTTTACTCCGCTGCTGACCAGTTTATTAGCTTCATTAATAATGTCGTCTATTGGACGGGAATGATATTTTCCCCGAATCATCGGAATGGTACAGAAGGAACATTTTCTGTCACAACCTTCCGAAATCTTTAAATATGCATAATGAGAGGGTGTTGACAGATAATCAGGATTTCTTGCTTCTGGAAGAGTAGATTCTAAATCAAGATACTCGACGAGTTTGTTGCTTTCATGGACTCCAAACCACATGTCAACTTCGTGAATTTCTGACATCAGTGATTTTTTGTGCCTTTCTACCAGACAACCGAAAACAATGAGCTTTTGTATTTTTCCTTCGCTCCGGGACTGGGCATAGTGAAGTATTGTATCAACAGATTGTTCGCTGGCATCATGTATGAAACCGCAGGTATTGATCAGAACAATATCAGCGAGTTCGTCGCTGTGTTTAATCCTGAATTTTTTTTCTGAAAATGAAGAGGCAATATATTCAGAGTCAACCTGATTTTTCGGACATCCGAGCGTGATAATTGAGAGAGTGGGTTTTGGCATTCAGTGAAAGTTATTTGGTAAACAGGCTTTTAACAAATTCAGATTTGTCAAAGATTTGCAGGTCATCAATTTTTTCACCAAGACCGATATATTTGATCGGAATTTTAAACTGGTCAGTAATGGTAAGTGCGACACCACCTTTGGCAGTGCCATCAAGTTTGGTAAGAGCAAGTGCGTTGACATCGGTCACAGCTGTAAATTGTCTCGCTTGTTCTATTGCATTTTGTCCTGTGGAGGCGTCTAAAACAAGAAGTATCTCATGTGGTGCATCGGGAAGAATTTTTTCGACCACCCTTTTGATTTTTCCAAGTTCATTCATCAGGTTGATTTTGTTATGAAGCCGGCCGGCAGTATCAATGATGACAACATCATAGAAGCCGGATTTGGCAGCACTGACAGTTTCATAGGCAACTGCTGCAGGATCAGCATTCATTCCTTTGTTCACAATATCAACGCCTGCTCTTTGGGACCAGATAATTAGTTGATCTACTGCGGCAGCCCTAAATGTATCAGCTGCGCCAAGAATTACTTTTTTTCCTGCATTTTTATATTGATGTGCAAGTTTCCCGATTGTTGTTGTTTTTCCAACGCCATTCACGCCTACGACAAGAATCACATAAGGTTCGGCTTCTTTCGGGAAATCAAAACCCTGAATTTCAGAAGTATTTTCAGAAAACAGTGAAGCCACAATCTCTTCGAGAACAATGGTGATTTCTGAACTGTTCAGATATTTCTGTCTGGCAATCCGGCTTTCAAGTTCATCAATAATTTTAACTGTTGTTTCAACGCCCACATCTGAAGTAATCAACGCTTCTTCAATATCATCCAGAGCATCATCATCAATAGTGGATTTGCCAACGACAGCGCGTGAAAGTTTTGAGAAAAAATTCTCCCGAGTTTTACTTAAACCCTGATCCAGTTTTTCTTTCTTGTCTTTTGAAAAAAAAGGAAATATTGCCATGAACTGTTGGAATGACTGTGAGAATTGCAAAATTAGTAAAAAAATTCATTGTCTATTTGCAGATTATTGAAGTTGCAATGTGGTGAAGTCCCGTATTGCTGTTTCGCTGATTATATAGCTCTCAGATTATCAAATTTTTAGTAATTTTGCACAGATTTCAGACTGTCGCTGTGCATTATGTACAGAGGAAAGTCCGGACAACGCAGGGCAGCATACTTCCTAACGGGAAGGTGGTTTTGGAAAGGACCAACGGAAAGTGCCACAGAAAATAACCGTCTGCCATTGGCAGATAAGGGTGAAAACGTGAGGTAAGAGCTCACGCGATTTACAGGTGACTGTAAACCGGGGTAAACCCTATGCGTTGAAAAGCCAAATATACCGGCATTCAAGGACTGCCCGTCCTTTGCCGGGGGGTAGGCTGATTGAGCATCCGGGCGACCGTATGCCAAGATAAATGACAGTCACTCCTTGTGAGTACAGAATCCGGCTTATGAAATGATCTTTCCCTCTGCCAACTGTTTCGACAGTTGGCAGTGTTTTTTTTTAATGAAGTGTATCCCTGACAATCAAAACCCCATGGTATTTATAATAATTTTTGTAGCATAAGCCGATCCAGTCAGGATTTTGTTTTGAAATATCAAGAAAATACAATGAACGAGGCTTGTTTTTGAGTGGTGATATGATCAGGGTGTCCTGACCGGTCTCTGCAGCATGTATTGTTTTATCTATACGTTCATTCATTTCTTTTGAATAGGGGACAACTTTCGTGAAAATATCTCTGAACGCAGAAAAAACATTGCTTGTGTACACATAATTTCCATCCGGGTCCCTGTGAATTCCCGTTGATAGTGAAATCAGGAAAAGGATAAAGAAAATGGTTGGAAATTGCTTTCGCTTTTGCAATGAAAGTGTAAAATACTCGGGTAAATTTGCTTTTAACTGAAGGACATGAAGCAGAATGGCAGGGATGTAAAGAATGCTTAGAAATGAATATATTCTCAGGGGTGGAGCAAACCCGGTGGCAAGAGGATGAATTGTGACCAGAAAACAGAATGCTGAACAGATGAAAAGGAATGAAAGTAAGGGTCTTCTCAATTTTAAATTTGGTGTATCGAGTGGTCTGATCAGAATGAATACCCATAGAAATGAGAGCAGAAAAGGTAGATTTGAAAAAATCAGTAAATGAAATTTTAGAGATGAAACAAGGCCGGATATAATTCTTTCTGAGAGCAGGATTTGCTCAAAATAGCTCATTCTTTCCAGTCCGGCTCCCCAAAAAGTTGTTATAACCAAAATGATGAGTGAAATAACTATCAAAAAAACTGTTTGTTTTTTTTGCTTTTTATTTAATCTCAAAAACAAAACATACCATATAAAGAACATCAATGCTGCAATTAATCCCAGTTCATGAAGTCCTCCGATAATTAGAAGCAAAACTGTTTGCAATAAATAATGGTTGTTGCAATGAGTAATTATTTTAAGCTGATTTGCAAACAACACTATTAAAGCACTGACCGTCAGCAGGTAGGTTATTGAGCCGGGAAGCCAGTAAACTATTTCAGCAATTTGTGGAGAAATGTTAAAAAAAATCAGAAAAGCGATGCTTGAAATGAAAGTGATGTTTCGGAAATTACTATGGATTTGCTTTGCAGCAAAAATAAGTGATGCGTAAAACAAAATGATGACGATCAGTAAACCTGTTCTGTATAGCCAGATAGTATGAAGATTGAATACAGAAATTAAAAATGTGCTCAGATAACGGCCGTTCATCTGCTGAAACAGTAGAAACTGTGATTTCAGAAATCCATTTTGGCAGACAAAGTCAGCAATACAGTAATCGTCAGCAGCCGGGTAAGCAAAAAAAGGAAGAATTGCAAAAGGGAGGGTAATTAGAAAAAGAAGAATCTGGTGCCTGAAAGTCGAAATAGGAATCTTTTTCATTGATTGGTATGCTCTTTCAGCAAATGTATAAATATTTTGTAATTTTGAACAAATGATTGATAACAGATGAAAAAGCTAATAAAAATTCTGTTTTTGTGTCTTGTTGTTTTAATGCTTTTTTCCGGACTGCCTTATTTGATTCCCACGAGTGAAGGTCAGTCTCATCCATCTGGTCCATTTTCGAACAGTGCGCATATCGTTTGCAATGATGTTCATCTTCACTACAGACATTATGTTCCGGAAAATGACAATGGCAGGCCATGGTGCATGATGATACACGGATTCAGTGGTTCAACATGGACATGGAGATACACAGCAGACAGTTTGTGTGCACTTGGGTATCATGTGGTCAGTGTTGATATTCCGCCCTATGGATATAGTGACCGCAATCCCCTGATCAACGGTTCAATGACAGCAAGGGCATCTCTGTTACATCAGTTTACAGAACAGGTTTTTCCTGGGAGGAGGTGGCATCTGATTGGTCACTCTATAGGTGGAGGAATTGTTGAAGCATTGGCACTGATGTATCCTGAAAATATTGTCAGTGTGACATTTGTTGCCGGAGCCTTGTTTACAGAAACTGAAACCAGGTGGAATGGTTTTCCTGTTTGGATGATTCTGGCTCCGTTTGAAAGGCTGATGATTGTTTTGGGTGAAAAAATTTTTATTACACCAAATCAGGTAAACAAACTACTTGGATCATCATACGGAACCAAGCCTTCGGAGCAAGATGCAGATGCCTATTATAGTGCCTTAAGTGTTGCGGGGACAGCAAAGGCTATCATACGAAGTATGACCCGTTCAAAGGAAATTGCGGAAGTATCTGCTTCACAGATGAAAGTTCCTGTTCTGGCTGTTTGGGGAAGCAAAGACACATGGGTTCCGCTGCATTACTCTAAGCCAAGTCTGGATATGATGCACGATGTAACGCTTGTTACGATTGATGGAGCAGCTCATTGTCCAATGGAGACGCATCATATAGAGTTTATGAAGTATCTTGCTCCATTTCTGGAACAATTCAAGTGAGATCTATTTGATCCAATGAACAAAGCCACTTTTGTCAAGTTTGGCTTTCTGGTTATCAAAAAGCCAGCGCAAGACTTCATTGACCTTTTTCTGATCTTCAAACGGGAAACAAGCATAGACCTCACGAAGTGGCATGGGTTGTTGTCTGAGTTTTGGTTTAATGATTTCTATGACTGAATCAAATTCAAGCTGGTTGACATCCAGCTCATTTCTTCCCTGACATACATCACAGATTCCGCATCTTCTGGCAGAAGTTTCACCAAAATAGTTCAACAACTGCATGCTGCGGCATTTGGCAGAAGTGCTTACGTAGGAAACCATGGCTTTGAATCGTTTGGTTGATCGTTCTTTTCTGTGGTCGTAAATTTCAGGATCAAGTTTGATTTCACGTTCATCAATTCGAGATACTAGAAAACTTAGTTTTGGCTTGTCATTGTATGGTAAATATGACACAATTCCTGCCTTATCAAGTTTTTTAAGTGCTTTGATAACTTTTGTAGTTTCAACTTCCATCTGTAAGGATAATCTGTTTTCATCAATTTTTACATAATCGGAAAAGAGTCCGGGAAAACTCCTCAGTAACATCTGGATGAAAGGATCCATCGCTGGATGTTCTACCCTGAATTTATAAACATCAGACTGACTGACTGTCATTCTGATGCGGGAAGGAGAATGAAATGCTTCAGAAAGTAAGATCAGACCTTGTTTTTCAAGTAGCTGCAATGAGTAATATGCTTCAGTAGATTCAAGATTGAAGCGGTCGGTAAAATCAGCGAAATTAAAATCAAAAGAGATGTCTTTCCCTGAGCCAACAGCCAGTTGAAAGTAGTTTCCCAGAAGAAAATATATTTTTCGCACTGTTTCAAGAGGAGGAAATGAGCGGTCAATTTGTTTAAACCCATATTCTATATCAGGCTGGTTGAACAACATGATGCATCGTGATTCTTTTAAATCTCTTCCTGCCCGTCCTGCTTCCTGAAAATATGTTTCAATACAGTCGGGCATGTCCATGTGGATGACAAACCGCACGTCTGGTTTATCTATTCCCATGCCAAAGGCATTGGTGGATGCAATGATTCTGCACTTTCCTGAAGTCCAGGCATGTTGTTTTTTATCCCGTTCAAGACCACTGAGCCCTGCGTGATAGAAGTCAGCTGATATTTTGTTACTTTGGAGTAATTCTGCAATTTCACGGGTTTTCTTTCTGTTTCTGACATAAACAATGCCTGTTCCTTCAGTATGTGTACAAAGATCAAGTAATCGTCCGAGTTTGTTTTCAGTTTCATATACTTCATATGATAAATTTCTTCGGTAAAAGCTTTGTTTGAAGACATTCCGTTCATGAAACTGAAGCCGGGTTTGAATATCTTCAACAACCTCCGGTGTTGCAGTTGCAGTTACAGCTAAAACAGGCACTTGGGGATGATACTGTCGGAGTTCAGCTATTTGCATATATGGTGGGCGAAAATCGTATCCCCATTGTGAAATACAATGTGCTTCGTCAACAGCAATGAGAGATATTTTTGTGACTTTGAAGAAATTCCGAAACGTGTCAGTGATCGTTCTTTCAGGTGAAACATAAAGAAATTTCAGTTCTCCTTTATATGCTTTTTCAAGAGTGAATTTAATTTCAGATGATTCCATCCCGCTGTAGATTGCTTTAGCAGCAATGTTTTTCTTGTTGAGGTTTATCACCTGATCTTTCATTAGTGCAATCAGGGGAGTAATGACAATGCATACACCTTCTTTAACCAGAGCAGGCACCTGAAAAGTAATTGATTTACCGCCTCCTGTAGGTAACAATGCAAGGGTGTCTTTCCCCTCAAGGACAGAAAGTATAATTTCTTCCTGCATGGGTCTGAAGGAAGAAAAGCCCCAGAAACGTGCTAAAACCTGTCTAATTGCTGTTGTCATAGGATGAACATATTAGCAAAATTACAATAAATTATACGAAAAGACCTGTTTCAGGCATTGATATCACCAGATTGTTTCCAGTAAGCATCAGGATCATTGTCATCATCATCGTCTTCATCGTCTTCTGAAACAGAGTCAGCGATTAGGTATTGGTCTTTCAATTCTTTTCTGAAAAAAACTGCCAGCATTATCCCTGAAATAAAACCTGTGAGATGACCTTCCCATGAAGTCTGAATGTCAATGGGAAAAATTCCCCAAACAATGCTGCCGTAAAGAAAAACGATGAGCATGGAAATAGCAATATGTCTCTTTTCCTTTATAAAAATCCCTGCAAAAAAAATAAAAGCAGCAAGTCCATAGATGACAGCACTTGCGCCAATATGATACGAGGGACCGGCAAATACCCATGTCCAAAATCCGGAGATAAACCAAATTAGAAAAAAAACTCTCAGAAAAAATACATTATAGAAGTAATAAAGAAAAGTGACAAGAACAATCATCGGGAGTGTATTGTTGATGAGATGTCCGAAATCTCCATGAAGAAATGGCATGGTCACGATTCCTGCAAGTCCTTTCGCCGTTCTTGGGTAAAGGCCATATTGCCACAGATTCAGAGAAAAATAAATATCGAGAAAATACGTTAACCAAATAATTGAAATTATAAATAATGCAGGAATGAAAACTGTGAAATTTTTATCATTTTTCATCTGAATAGCATTCAAAATCCACGTAAAAATACAATGATTGTTCTTAAAACCCTTAAAAAAATGTAATTTTGTTATCAAAATATTGAAGAATTATGAAACGAAAACTCATTCTGGCTACATTGGGATTGCTGATTTTTTCTCTGGTAAATGCACAAAGCGAATCAGGATTTTCTCCTGAACAAAAATTTCTCAGAACAATGCAATTGCTCAGGACAGCCTATGTTGATTCAGTTGATATGGAGCGAATTGTAGAAATAGGAATTGTTTCAATGCTGGAACATCTTGACCCGCATTCTGTTTATATGACACCGGAAGAAGTGAAAAGATCAAATGAACCTCTTCAGGGGAATTTTGAAGGGATAGGCATTCAATTCCAGATTATCAGGGATACTGTAAATGTTATTGCTACAATTTCGGGAGGCCCGTCTGAAGAGGTAGGTCTTATGGCAGGAGATAAAATTGTTGCTATTGACGGAGAAACATTTGTAGGGGAGCAGGTGACAAACTCAAGTGTCAGTGAAAAATTGAGGGGTAATAAGGGGACAAAGGTCGTTGTTGGAATTCTTCGTTCATCTTCTTCCGAAATACTTTCTTTTGAAATTATTAGAGATAAGATTCCAATTTATAGTATTGATGCTTCTTTTATGATTAATGACAGGGTGGGTTATATTAAAATCAACAGGTTTTCAAATACAACCATTGAAGAATTCGAACAGGCAATGGAAGATCTTGATTCACTCAACGTTCAGGATCTGATTGTTGATCTTCGTAACAATTCAGGGGGATATCTGAAAACCGCAATTGATCTTGTGGATCAGTTCTTTGACAGGGATAAACTGATTGTGTATACTGAAGGTGTTAATCTGACTGGTGATAAGTATTATACCACTTCCATGGGAAGATTTAAATATGGAAGAGTGGTGATGATTATTGATGAAGGTTCTGCTTCGGCTAGTGAGATTCTTGCCGGTGCCATTCAGGACTGGGACAGGGGTGTTGTCATCGGACGACGTTCCTATGGAAAAGGACTCGTTCAGAAGCCCTTCAATTATCCCGATGGCTCAGCCGTCCGAATGACCACTGCCAGATATTATACGCCAACAGGCAGATGTATTCAGAAACCCTATGATGATGATAAGAAAAAGTATCTTACTGAACTCAATGAGCGTCTGGAAAATGGAGAACTTGTTTGCCTTGATTCAATTTCTTTCCCTGATTCTTTGCTTTATACAACTCAGGCCGGTCGAAAAGTTTACGGGGGTGGTGGAATTATGCCGGATATTTTTGTACCTCTTGATACAACCAGACTCAGTGATTATTACGTTGAAATAGCGAGAAAAAATATATTTAATATTTTTATTGCTGATTACTTACAGGAACATCGGAAAGTACTTTTGGAAAAATTTGCAAATGTTGATAATTTTAAAGCTGTTTGGATGCCAAAAGCTGATGAACTTGTGAATGAACTGATTGAATATGCTACGGCTCAGGGTATAGAATATACTGAGATATCCGCTGATACAAGAGAATTTATGGGCTATATTCTCGTTGCTCAGATTGCCCGTAACTTGTTTGAGCAGGAAGCGTATTATCAGGTTGTCATGGATATTGATGATGAAATTCAGGCTGCACTGAATATTTTTCAGTCAGATGAGTATAACAGAATTCTGAAAATTAAATAAT
>CAYRXH010000087.1:0-10158 GCA_964428185.1 uncultured Bacteroidales bacterium | reverse complement strand
GGTCGGGCACCGGAAATCGCATCACAAGCCTGAACTATAGGGGCAATAAGAGTTTCCATTTCGATATCCTCATGATGAGCGCCGATTGCATTGATCACTTCTGGGTGTTCCTTGAATTTCTCAGCAAATTTCATCCCTATCAGTGCATGAGGTGCTTCCGGTTCATTATCGGGCACCTTTCCAATGTCATGAAGTATCCCGGCTCTCTTGGCAAGTTTTGGATTCAGTCCGAGTTCAGCAGCCATCACAGCACTCAGTTGTGCAACTTCTCTTGAATGCTGGAGAAGATTCTGCCCATAAGAGCTTCTGAATCTCATTTTCCCGATTAATCTCACCAGTTCATGGTGCATATTATGAATTCCCAGATCAATCAGTGTTTTCTTTCCGATGTCCAAAACTTCCTGTTCCAGTTGTTTTTTTGTTTTTCCCACAACTTCTTCAATACGTGCAGGATGAATTCTTCCGTCAGCAACCAGTTTCTGAAGAGATAACCTAGCAATTTCGCGTCTCAGAGGATCGAAACTTGAAAGAATAATTGTTTCAGGAGTGTCATCTATGATGATTTCAACACCTGTAGCTGCCTCAAGTGCACGGATATTTCTGCCTTCCCTTCCAATAATCCTTCCTTTCATTTCGTCATTTTCAATGGGAAATGCTGAGACAGTATTCTCAATAGTATGTTCAGAGGCTGTGCGTTGAATGCTTTCAACCACAATCTTTTTTGCCTCCATATTGGCTGTGATCTTTGCTTCCTCTATAGTATCCCTGATAAATGTCATGGCTTCAGCCTGAGCATCTGTTTTCAGACTTTCAACAAGTTCTTTCTTTGCATCAACAGCCGACAATCCGGATATTTTTTCAAGTTGTTCTATCTGGCTTCTGTGCATTCTATCTACTTCTGCTTCTTTTTTGGCAAAGGCATCCATCTGAATTCCAAGACTATCTCTCATTTGCTGTACTTCTTTTTGTTTTCTCTGAACCTCCTCAAACTTTTGATTCACTGTAAGCTCCTTTTGTTTCAGCCTGTTTTCAGTGGCAGAAATCATCTTATTACGCTCATTTACCTGGCGTTCATGTTCACTCTTTAACTGAAGAAATTTTTCTTTCGCCTCGAGAATTTTGTCTTTTTTTATCATTTCGGCCTCATTGATGGCATCCCTGACAATATGAGAACTTTTTTTCTCAATGTTTTTTCTGAGAAGAACCATGCCTGTAAAGAATCCCAATGCGATTCCGCCAACTGCTGCAATAATTACAAATACTTCCATAGTTTTCCGTTTTAAGTTTATATTTATTAAACGGAAACAAAGTGTTTATGTCAACGATAAGGATGTTATGACAATTGATCCTTTAATAGAGTGTCAATTTCTGACAGGCGTTTTCCAAATGAATCATTCATATAATTCAGATTCCTTTCATGCTCAATCATCTTAGTGGTGTTGAGTAAGGCAATCATTGCAAGAATATCTTGTCTGTCTTTAAATGCATACTTTCCAGTCAAATCTTTTAGCTGCAGATTAATCTGTTCAACAGCATTCCTCACACCGGCTTCCTCGGAAGGGAAAACAGACAGCATATACTTTCGTTCTGCTATATACACTGATATTTTTAATTTTTCGTTTTCCATTTCCTATTCACTTTTCAAATATGCAATACATTTGTCAATTTCCCTGATGTATTCGTTGATCATCAACTTAAGCTTTCTTGCATCCTTCGATTCTTCAATCGTATTTGATATCTCAAGCATTTGTTTCTGCTTTGTGATTTCTCCAAGCTGATGTCTGAGCATCTGATTTTCAGACTGAAGGGTTGCAAATTGCTCCCTTGTTTCCTGAAACTCTTTCGATATCTGATTTTTCATGTCAATCAGTTGTCTGACCTTGTACTCCAGCCCGGCAACCAGCAATGAATAATCCTCCATATCTTTGGCAAAGTTTCAATCTGCAAAATTACAAAGTTTCAATGAAAAATACAATTTTTTTCTTGTCATCCAAAATACAACTGAAAAATCAACAGACAATTTTTATATTTGTAAAGAATCAGCAACATGAAAAAAATCATAGAAGATCTTTTATCTTACATCTGGGAACACAGAAAGTTTCCTCAGCAACTTCAAACTATCGGAGGAAAAGATCTTGAAGTGATCCATCAAGGAACACTGAACAAAGATTCCGGACCCGATTTCTCAGGTGCCAGAATTAAACTTGAGAACACATTATGGGCAGGTAATGTTGAAATCCATATAAAAACATCCAACTGGCTGAAACACAGACATCAGAATAATGAGGCTTACAAGTCAGTCATTCTGCATGTTGTTTATGAACATGATACCGACATTGAGGAACATTTTGATAAAATTCCTGTCATAGAGTTAAAACCTTATATCAACAAAGAATACATTGACACATATTATTCTCTTGTTTCATCTTCTTCCTGGATCCCCTGCAGCAACATCCTGAAATCCCTGAAGCATATCTTTGTCAAACCATGGCTTGGGAAACTTCTTAAGGAGCGGCTGGAACGCAAAACAGATCAGATCAGAAAACTCATGGATTCAAACAACATGTGCTGGGAAGAGACATTTTACCAGTGGATAGCATCAGCAATGGGGTTCCGGCTCAATAATGATGCATTTTTATTGCTTGCCCGTTCAATTCCGCTGAGAATTATTTTATGGCACAGGACCAACAGATTTCAGACCGAGGCTCTCCTTTTCGGACAATCGGGACTTATTCCAATAAATTCATCGGAAGAATATCCATCCGCACTGAAAAAAGAATACTCTTTTTTAAAAACAAAATACAGTCTGACCCCAATCAATGCGACAACATGGAAATTTATGCGCACACGTCCCGGAAATTTTCCCACTGTCCGGATTGCGCAATTTGCTGATATTCTCACACGTATCAGCTCATTGCTGAGCGAAATTCTGGGTAGTGCAGATCTTATTACTATTAGAAAAATCCTGAGTGCAGATGCATCATCATACTGGACAAATCATTATTCATTTGGGGGTTCCACAAGCAGTAAATCAATAAATACAATGGGCAAACAGGCCACTGACAGCCTGATCATCAATGTTGTTATCCCGTTTATTTACTTATACGGCAATTTTCACAAACAACACTCCCGCATTGAAAATGCAATCAGAATTCTTGAACAAACAGATCCTGAAGACAACAGTATCATCAGAAAATGGAAATCTTTTCATATTCATGCAGAAAATGCTTCTGAAACACAGGCACTGCTTGAGCTTCATTCATCCTACTGTACTCTGAAAAAATGTCTGTCATGCAGCATCGGAGCCACTTTGTTCCCTGATATATCCTAAATAAACAATGACGCATCCATACAGACCGGAGCCTCGATGTCCATAAGTTGAAGAATCGTGGGAGCAATATTTGATAATCTTCCGTTATTGATTAACTGTCCTGGAAATGAAGAATACACATAACACGGAACTTTATTTATTGAATGAGCTGTATTGGGAGTTCCGTCTTCATTCATCGCATAATCAGCATTTCCATGATCGGCAACAATGATCACTGAATAGCCTTTTCTCACTGCTACAGAAACAATCTCTGATACACATTGATCCACAGTTTCAACAGCTTCTCTGATTGCTTCATACACTCCTGTATGCCCTACCATGTCAGCATTGGCAAAATTGAGACAAATAAAGGCAGAAGTAGCGTCATCAATTTCAGGAATAATTGCATCTTTCACTTCAACAGCGCTCATTGAAGGCTTTAAATCATAGGTTGCAACCTTTGGTGATGGGACAAGAGTTCTTTTTTCCCCTTCAAATGGTTCTTCCCTGCCTCCGTTGAAAAAAAATGTCACATGAGGATATTTCTCAGTTTCTGCTATTCTGATCTGCTTCAGTCCTGCCTGAGAAACAATCTCTCCAAGTGTTTCACGAATGTTCTCATTGTCAAAAATCACTCTGATATCTCTGAATTTTTCATCATAACGAGTCATTGTCAGATAATAAAGGGGAAGGGTTTTCATATCAAAATCAGGCATTTCCTGCTGGGTTAAAACAGTGGTTATCTGCCTGAGCCGGTCAGTTCTGAAATTAAAACATATCACCACATCACCGGGTTCAATCACTGCAAGTGGCTTTCCTTGATCATCAACCATGACACAAGGTTCTATAAATTCATCAGTAATACTGTTTGAATAAGAATTCTGAATAGCGTCAAGTGCTGATTTAAAGGGTTTTCCCTTTCCTGAAACCAGCAGATCATAGCCCTTTTTCACTCTCTCCCAGCGTTTGTCTCTGTCCATAGTATAATACCTTCCACAAACACTTGCTATTCTTGCTGTTGTTGACTGCAAAAACTGTTCAAGATCATATACAAATCCTTTACCGCTGTATGGGTCAGTATCTCTGCCATCAGTCAGTACATGAACATACTGTGATGCAATGCCTGAGTCAGAAGCAATTTGGCAAAGTTTTTTAAGATGAACGACTGATGAATGTACTCCTCCGTCACTGACAAGGCCGATATAGTGCACTTTTTTATGATTCAACAAAGCATATTGGAACGCATCCTGCAACACTTTATTTGAAGCAATTGAATTATCTTCAACTGCCTTGTTGATTTTCACAAAATCCTGATATATTATCCGCCCTGCACCAATGTTGAGATGACCAACTTCTGAATTACCCATTTGTCCGTCAGGCAGTCCGACATCCTCACCACAGGCATTCAATGTTGTATATTTCCATCCCGGGGCAGTTCTGAGGCTCTTCATAAAATCAGTGCGTGAATTAAAAATCACATCAGATTTGTCACCACTTCCAACTCCCCAACCATCAAGTATCATCAATAACACCTTTTTCATAGATTATGTTTTTAACATCAGGGATACATTAATGGTTTTTGTCTGACCAACTCATCAATTTCCAAAAATTTTTTCTTCCCCTTCACAGAGTATTCTATCAATACTTTTCCGGAATATTCATATGGTGGTTCGGATATATCGCCATCAGTCTCCGCATCCTTGTCCGTTGTATCATTCTGAAAATCAGGCAAATTAAGTAATCTGAACTGAATTTTCAGAATACCGTCCTTTTCAACTGTACCCTCATCCCATTGTTTCCCTTCATATTGAATGTGCAGCCTCTCAAATTTTCTCTTTCCGATCCAAACTGTTTCAACAATAAGATCTTTCACCCTCCTGACAGCCTGTATCTCAATAAAATAATCAGTTCCTGAAGGAGAAGTTACAATGCCTCCTGCAAACTGCCGGTATTCGCATCTGACACAACTGAAATCAGATTTTTTCTCGCAACAGGGGGTAAAATAAACAATCAGAGCTATGATCAGGTTCCCCATAATTCATATTTCTGCAAAATTACAAAAAAATGAGCTTGATTTTTGAAAAATATTTATGATATGCAAGTTGATACAACACAAAAAGAATAAAAAAATATTGCAGTAATAAAAAAAATAACTACATTTGAAAAAAAATCACACAATTATGAAAAAAATATTTGCTTCCCTTGTGATAATTTTTGCAATAATGACAGCTTATTCCCAGACAATCCCTGTTGATCAGCAATTGATACGTACAACAGGATTCGCTGTTCGTGCTGCACAAAAGTCTGTTATTGCCAACAACATTTACACAGGCAACCTTGCTAAATGCATTGAACATCAAAGAATTGCAGTGGCAATGTTTAAAGAGGGAAATAAAACACAGGCTGTGTATCATTCCATTTATGCACGAAATCTGGCTTTTATGGTCATTGAAGCCAATGGTATGAAAATCAATCCTAAATTTGAATTCACTCTTGAAGAAAAGGCATTAGGGTCAGGTTCCCCTTCTAATGTTCAACTGGATGCTGCTCTTCCTACTGGTAAAGCATTGAAGGATCAGGACTATCTCGATCCCCAACTCACAGGTGTTGATCTTTAATTTTTTCTGTCAAACATTAATCTCTGTCCCCTCACAGAGTCATCAAAATTGCCTGTATTCCAGGCAATTTTTCCGTTAATAAATGTGGTAATTACAGTCGAACTGAAGGTATATCCTTCAAGAGGAGACCATCCACATTTTGAATAAATATTTTCTTTTTTCACTTCATAGGCTTTATTGAGGTCAAGAAGAACAAGATCTGCAAACCATCCTTCCCGTATAAATCCACGTTTTCTGATTCCAAATAAACGGGAAGGGTTATGACACATTAATCTGACCAGATCTTCAATTGTAATTATTTTCTGACGGACAAGTTCAATCATGATCTGAAGCGAAAACTGAACAAATGGTGCACCCGATGGACATCTCAAATAGGGATTTTCTTTTTCCTGAAGCAAATGAGGTGCATGATCGGTTGCAATAACATCAATCCTTCCATCAAGCAATGCTTTTCTCAGGGCATCACGGTGACGGCTTTCCTTCACAGAAGGATTCCATTTGATTTTTGTGCCTAAAGAATCATAATCATCAGCAGTAAACCATAAATGATGAACACAAACCTCAGATGTAATTCTTTTCTTTTCCAATGGTATGTCACTGTCAAACAGTTGAAGTTCGTCTTCGGTAGAAATATGAAAAACATGAAGACGAGTGTTGAATTTCTTGGCAAGAGCAACAGCTGCAGATGAAGACTTAATGCAAGCCTCTGTATTTCTTATAATATGATGTTTATTTATTGGAATCTGATCCCCGTAAATCTTCTGAAACTCTGCAAGATTTGCAGCAATTATTTCATCATCCTCACAATGCGCTGCTACAATATGTTTTGTATTGGCGAATACCAAGGCAAGTGTATCAAGATTATTGACAAGAAGGTTCCCTGTGGATGATCCAAGGAAAACCTTCAGCCCACAAACACTTTCCAAAGGTGTTTTGAGCACCTCATCGGCATTGTCATTGGAAATCCCCATATAAAACGAATAATTTGCCATTGAATTTTTGCGGGCAATCTCATACTTATCTTCCAGATTGGACAAATTTAATGCTGGAGGCTTGGTATTGGGTATATCCATAAAAGATGTTACCCCACCTGCAACTGCAGCTCTGCTTTCGTGCCAGATATCAGCTTTGTGAGTAAGGCCGGGCTCCCGGAAATGCACATGATCATCAATTATCCCAGGTAAAAGATAAAGACCTTCTGCATTGATATATTTCGATCCGGGAATAATACCCAAAGACTTGTAAGGAGATATTTTTCTTATAAATTCATCTTCTATTAGAATATCCCCCTTACAAATTTTCTCTTCGTTGACGATGAACGCATTTGCAATATGGATAATTCGCGACATGATCTCAGGATTTTTTATGCCTTTTTTTAATATTTCTGAATCTGAGTTTTATAACACCAATAACAGCTTCCTTAAAAATGCCCTTTGACATTTTTGACTGCCCTTCAGTTCTGTCAGTAAAGATGATCGGAACCTCTTTGATTTTAAACCCAAGTTTCCATGCTGTATATTTCATTTCTATCTGAAATGCATATCCGATGAATGAAATTTTTTTAAAGTTCATTGCTTCCAGTACTTTTTTGGAATAACAAATAAACCCTGCTGTGGCATCCCTGATTTTCATCCGTGTGATTAATCTGACATATTTACTAGCAAAATACGACATCAGAACTCTGCTCATTGGCCAGTTGACCACATTCACACCATTGACATACCTTGACCCGATTGACATGTCAGCTCCTTCATCATGACAAGACCTCCACAAGCAAATGAGATCCTCAGGATTGTGTGAAAAATCAGCATCCATTTCAAAAACATACTGATAGTTTCTTTCCAATGCCCATTCGAAACCCCTGATATATGCAGTGCCAAGTCCAAGTTTCCCTGCACGTTCAACCAAAAACAACTGATTCTGAAACTCAGGAATGATTTTTTTTACAATATCTGCTGTTCCGTCCGGAGAATTATCGTCTATGATCAGAATATGAAAAACCGGAGAAAGAGAAAAAACTTTTCTGATAATCTTCTCAATGTTCTCCTTTTCTCTGTATGTTGGTATAATGACTAATCTGTCAGGCAAAATAATGGAATTTTGATTTTTTTACAAAGATACATTTTTCAGGCAAACCCATATTCATTTTTTAATTATTAATTTTTTTTTCAAACTTTAAAATAATCTGTAAATTTTGGCGTTTTATGGAGAAATTTTTCATCTTACAATCTCAAATTTTTCTTATTTCCCTATGATATATCAATCACTGGTGGCCAAAGTCCGTGCATTTTGTTAAAACATTTGCAATGGCCTTTAAATTTACATATCTTTACAAAATGAAACTAATTTTCCGGATATTGTTATTTCCATTTTCGTTTTTTTACTTTCTTGCAGTGATTGTAAGAAACAAGATGTTTTCGTTCGGAATTATTAAAAGTACAACATTTGACACTCCTGTGATTTGTGTTGGCAATTTATCAACAGGAGGCACAGGAAAAACGCCGCATACTGAATATATTGCATCTTTACTTCTTGGAGAAGGATACCGCGTTGCCATTTTAAGCAGGGGTTATAAACGACAAACAAAGGGTTTTCTTATTGTGGAGCCGGGTCATACATTTCTGGATGCAGGTGACGAACCATGTCAGTACAAAAAGAAGTTCACCGATGGCAATCTCATTGTCGCAGTTGATGAAAAAAGGAAACGTGGCATAGAGAAAATTCTGGAGGCATTTCCTTATACCGATGTGATTATTCTGGATGATGCCTTTCAGCACCGAAAGGTAAAAGCAGGCCTGAATATTTTACTCTCTGATTACTACAATCCTTTTTTCAAAGACCATATCTTCCCTTTTGGGAATCTACGGGAGCCACGCAAAGGAAAAACACGGGCTGATGCCTTTGTTATCACCAAGTCTCCCCCTATCATTTCCCCCCTTGCCAGAAGGCATATTGCCCAGAAAATTCAACTCAGAGCAGATCAATCTCTCTTTTTTTCAAAAATTATTTATGAACAAGGCAAAAATATTTTCAATGATTCTGTGTTGTTAACAAAATCAACCTATTCTACAATTTTCCTTCTTACTGGCATAGCCAATCCTTATCCTCTCAAGGAACACATCAAATCATTCTGTCTCAATCTTGAACTGTACATATTTCCTGACCATCACCAATTTAGCATAAAAGACATACAGAAACTCATCCATGATTTTAATTCACATCTTTCCACAAATAAAATTATTGTGACTACAGAAAAGGATTTGATCAGATTACAATCATCCGAACATAGTAACCTTTTATCAGCATATCCCGTATTTTATATTCCTATCAGAGTGGAGCCTGATAAAACCGACAAAGAACAATTCAACAAACTAATTATAAATTATGTTAGCTCAAATCAAAGAAACAAGTGATTTTATTCGTTCAGTTATAAATACTGTTCCTGAAATTGGTATCATTCTAGGTTCAGGACTAGGAAATCTGGGAGAAAACATTGAATCTCCTCAATACATTCCCTATGAAGAGATCCCCAATTTCCCTGTATCAACTGTAAAAGGACACAAAGGAAGATTGATTTTTGGACGCTTTGGCGGCAAACACGTTGTCGCCCTGCAGGGACGATTTCACTTTTATGAGGGTTATGATATGAAACAGGTCACCTTTCCGGTTCGGGTATTTAAGGAATTGGGGATAAAGATGCTGATTGTATCGAATGCTGCCGGTGGGATGAATCCTGAATTTAAGATCGGAGATATCATGATCATTCATGATCATATCAACCTTTTCCCTACAAACCCTTTGATAGGTCCTAATGATGATCATCTCGGAGCACGGTTCCCGGACATGAGTGAACCATATGATCCCCGTTTTATCAAGACTATGGAGAACATTGCAGCCTCAAACAATATTACTATCAGAAAAGGGGTATATGTTGGAGTGAGTGGCCCTTGTTTTGAAACTCCTGCTGAATACAGAGCTTTTCGTATTCTTGGCGGTGATGCGGTTGGCATGTCAACTGTCCCCGAGGTAATTGCAGCCCGTCATGCAGGGATTCCATGCTTTGCATGCAGTGTGATCACTGATCTTGGCGGAGGGGAAATTGCTGAAAAAGTATCACACGAAGATGTCATCAAAGCAGCCGCAGATGCTGAGCCAAAACTCACACTTCTTATCAGGCAACTGATTCGTGAAATATAATTCTTTTCCTTTTCCTAATTGCTTTTTACTCAA
>CAYRXH010000086.1:0-10182 GCA_964428185.1 uncultured Bacteroidales bacterium | reverse complement strand
AATCAAAAAATCTTTCATACTTTTGACAAAACTAAGTTTGAATGAAATACATTTTATCTCTGCTGGGATTTATTTTGGTTTTCAATATTCATGCCCAGACTACATCTTCTGATACCGCAATAACAGTTGCATTTTTCAATGAAGCCTTATCATCACGGATAGCATATGAGCAATTGGAATATTTGTGTGTTCATACAGCAGGGCGCATTTGTGGATCGCCGCAGGCTGCTGCAGCAGTTGAATACACCTATCAGATAATGCTTGATATGCCATTCGATACAGTTTATAAACAGCCCACCATGGTAACAACATGGCGACGTGGAAAAAAAGAACAATGTCGAATACTCTCAGAGGTTTACGGACAATTTGATGCCAGAGTTTGTGCACTTGGAGGAAGTGTCGGAACAGGACCTGAAGGGATACTTTCACAAGTGCTTGTTGTCGAAAATGTTGAGCAGATGAAAACCCTTAAACCTTCGGAAGTGAAGGGTAAAATTGTATATTTCAACAAACCTTTTACTCCAACTCATTTCAACACATACGAGTCATACGGAGAAGGTGCAAATGCCCGGGTCAATGGTGCCTGGGAAGCAGGTGAAATGGGAGCCATTGCTGTTATCATCAGATCACTCACTCATTCAATTGACACATTTCCTCACACGGGTATAACAAGATACAGAAATCCTGACAAAAAGATTCCTGCTTTTGCTATCAGTACGGCTGATGCTGAACTCCTTGACAAATGGCTTGCTGCTGATCCGGATCTCATGTTGTATCTGGAATCTCATTGTACACAAAGTGAAGATGTTCAGTCGTTCAATGTAATCGGTGAAATCTGGGGAAGTGAATTTCCTGAAAGAATCATCACTGTGGGTGGTCATCTTGATGCCTGGGATCTGGGACAAGGTGCTCATGATGATGGGGTAGGCTGTATCCATTCCATTGAAGTAGCACGATTATTTTTTGCACTGAAAATCAAACCGAGAAACACCATTCGTATTGTGATGTTTATGGATGAAGAGATGAATCAGAGGGGAGCTCAAACCTATGCGACTGAAGTTATTTCGCCGGGAGAACAACATTATTTTGCGCTGGAAAGTGACAGGGGCGGATTTACTCCACAGGGATTTTCAGTTGATGGCGACAGTGCGTTCTATGCAGCTGTTAATTCCTGGTATGGTATTCTTGAATTATATGGGATATGGCAATTGACTAAAGGATTCACCGGAGTTGATATTTCACCCCTAAAAAAACATTATGGTATTCCCCTTGCTGCCATAGTAACTGACTCACAAAGGTATTTTGATTATCAGCACTCAGGTGCAGATACTTTTGACAAGGTGAATCACCGAGAAATGCAGCTTGGGAGCGCAGCAATGGCTGTCTTTGTTTACTTTATCGATAAATACGGGTATTAATACTGTTGGTTTTGATTTCTTTTTCCAATTTCATCTGCATGGAGTTCATGCAGCTGAATGCCAAACATCTGTTGTTTTTTAAAGAATAATTAATGTTTTCTTTGTAACTTTGAAAAAAATACTTCAATGAAAAAAATGATTTTAATTGGTTTTATAGCCATCAGTATAACAGCACATTCCCAAACATGGATGCGTTCACCTTATCTTAGCAAACCTGTTGAAAAGGCTTCGTATTTTGACATTGTCAATGCGTTTAATGAATGGTGGGGTGATCGTCCGTACGAAAAGGGAACCGGCTATATGCCTTTCAAACGCTGGGAATACATCAATTCATTCCGTTGTTATCCGGACGGCTCTTTCCCTGCTCCCGGAGCTTACTGGAATGCATATCAGGAAATTGTTCAGGAATATAACGCAAATAAGGATGTTTATGATAAAACAGACATCTCAAACTGGACTCCGCTGGGACTGACTTCATGGGAAAATGGATACAACGGATATAATCCCGGAAACGGACGTATCAACGCTGTGACAGTAGATCCTGACAATTCTCAAATAGTATTTGTTGCTTCTGCTTCTGGCGGTGTCTGGAAATCTGCCGATGGCGGACAATCATGGAATACAACATTTGATCAGATGCCTCATTTGGGTGTTTCTTCAATAGCAATCCATCCGGATAGCAGCCATGTTGTTTTTGTAGGTACCGGTGACCGTGACGCCTATGATACCAAAGCAACTGGAATTTATAAATCAACTGATGGTGGTAACACATGGAATCCATCCGGATTGAATACCACAGGTTGGAACAGCATTAATAAAATCGTTTTCAATCCTCAGAATACAAGTGTCATGTTTGCAGCCACCAATTATGGGATATACAGGAGCACCAACCGTGGTCAGAACTGGACCATAGTTTACAATCAGTCCAGAGTTACTGACCTGCTGTATCACCCAACAGATACCTTAATTATGTATGGTAGTGGTGATTTTTTTGTACGTTCAGTTAATGGCGGTAATTCATTTGCCAAGGATCTGACAGTTCCCAATGACACATGCAGGGTTGAAATTGCGGTTACCCCAGCCGATCCGAATACGATATACATTCTGGCATGCAACAGTGAATCTTCTTATGGTGGAGTTTATAGATCGAACAATTCAGGTGCTTCATTTACGTTGATGTCTTCAAGCCCCAACTATCTGGGTTACAGTATGGATGCTGACGACGATGCCGGACAGGGCTGGTATGATCTGGCTATTGCTGCTTCTCCATCTATTGCCAATGAAATATACATCGGAGGGATCAATGTCTGGAAAAGTACCAACGGTGGCAGTTCTTTTTCAATCAAATCCCATTGGGTGTATGATGATCCAACATTTTATACCCATGCAGATATCCATTATCTGGGATTCTATGGTACCCGGCTTTTTTGTGGCAGTGACGGCGGTGTATTTTTCTCAGATGATTATTCTGAAAACTGGACAGACATCTCTTCTGGTCTTGGAATAAGCCAGTTCTACAGAATTTCATCTTCTCCGGTGGACCCTGATTTTATCGTAGCCGGAGCACAGGACAACGGCTCCAATAAGCTTGAAAACGGTCAGTGGACTCATCTTTTCGGCGCTGATGGAATGGCTACCATGACTCACAGAACAGATATCAACACCTATTATTTCTCTTATCAAAATGGAGGACTTTTACGCACAACAGATAATGGTGTAACCGTTGATTATATTGAAACAGGTGCAAACGGAGCATGGGTGACTCCCATTGACATGCACCCCACGAGCAGCAATATTATTTATGCTGGATATGATGAAGTCTATAAATCAACCAATCAGGGCGATAACTGGATACAGATTTCATCAAACTTGACCGGAGGTCTAACTTTGTCCCGCTTGAAAGTTTCACCGGTAAACCCCAATTACATCTATGCTTCACGTCTTGGAAGTCTTTACATAACTACCGATGGCGGAGCAAACTGGACATCCTCGTATAGTGGATTCAACGGTACTATTGTGGGAATTGCACCGTCCTACACTGATCCTGAAAAGCTTTGGATTGCCGTCTCAGGCTCAAACGGAGACAGAGTGTTTCATAGTGAAGATGCGGGGCAAACTTTTACCAATATTACCGGAAATATTTCAGGAACAGGAATCCGATCTCTTGTCCATCAGAAAAATTTTCATGATGCCTTATATATAGGAACTGAAAATGCAGTTTTTTACAGGGACACTACAATGTCAGCTTGGATTCCATACGTGAACGGTCTTCCAAATGTCATCATTATGGATTTGGAAATCAATTATACAAACAATATGCTCAGGGCCGGAACATACGGCAGAGGAGTCTGGGAAACTCCAATTCCTCTTACTTCCTCTACAGATGAATATACTAATCTTAATTCACTTATTGTTTTCCCGAACCCTGCAAAGGGCGTTTGTAATATTGATCTGACTGGTATTTCAGATATCCGTTTTATCGGCATTTTTGACATCAACGGTAAAAAGATTCTCGATCTTACTGCTGATTCTAATATTCTGACTGTTGATATGACATCTTTCGTGAGTGGGGTATATTTTATTAAGATTATTACTCCTGATCATCAGTATGTTCAGAGGTTTGTTCTTCATAATTAATCGTTTGTATTATGGGCATTGATATCACAAAACTTCCTCCCATAACAATCATTGTTGCCGTTGATCTGGCAATGGGTATCGGAAAAGACAATGATCTGCTTTGTCATCTTTCAACAGACCTGAAACGGTTTAAAGAAATTACAAGCGGTCATACTGTTGTTATGGGTCTCAACACCTGGATTTCACTACCTAGGAAACCCCTTCCCAACCGCCGGCACATTGTTATTGCCCCTGAAAAGGTTTATGACCATCCTGATGTTGAATTTGCCCACAGTATAGAAGAAGCCATTGAAAAAATGGATACTGACAGAGAGAATTTTATCATTGGGGGTGGAATGATATACAAGACATTTATGGAATATGCCCAAACAATCATGCTCACTGTAATTCAGAAAGAATTTGAAGCTGATACTTTTTTCCCGCCCATAAAACAAGATGTATGGAAACTGATTGAAGAATCTGATACAATGTATGACGAAGCGGAAGATCTGTACTATGTTTATCAAAAGTTTTACAGAAAACAACTTTTTTAATCAGTATAATCATTGATGCTGCTGGTTGTATTTTCCAAGCAAAAACATATTCCCTGCTTTATTGAAAGTTAATTCAATCCAAATGTTCAATTGAGTATTTTGGCTCCTGCTCAATCTGGAAAATCAATTTTGTTTTTTTGCTGTAAGATTTTCTTACTAGTTATGAAAGCATTACATTTAGATTCTACCGACAAAGAAATAACTATCAAATAATTCCAATGACGGATTTGGGTTTATTTGTTTGTGTGTAAATTAAATTTTTATGTAAATTTGCATTTATATTTAAATCTTTCTAATATGAAAAAAATCAGATTACTCCCGTCAATTTTACTTATTCTTTGTTTTGCTGCTTTGCATGCACAGAATATTATTCCGGTGCCTCCACATTCAACAGGTTTTACAGGTAATTCCAGAGGTTTCTGGTTTACTGCCCCCTGTGATATGGTAATTACCGGAATAAGTGCTCCTGCAGATTACAGTACCGGAGCCCAGACAATTCAACTTGTCAAATTTCAGAATGCACCTCAAGCGTTCCCAACCCTTACAACAACATTTACAACATTGTTTTATCAGAGTGGTATTGCAGATACCGGGTTTGTTGATGTTAATATCCCTGTTTCCGAAGGAGAATTCATCGGTATTATGGCGGTTCGGGATGGGGGTTCAGGTGCCAGTGTGACATCATACACATCTGCAATATCCCCGATCGCATCTAATATTAATGGCCATACAATTCAGCTTGCTCGCCTTGGACATCAGGGGAATATTATTTCAGGTGCCGCTACTGATTTCTGGACTCAAACAGGCGACCCAATCGGACGTGCAGAGATCAGATATGAAGTTGCCCCATCGGTGATTATTCCTATACCCTATCATGATTATAGTTACTCAGGCAATGCAAGAGGATATTGGTTTCAGGCTCCATGCGACTTTAAACTCACAGGCGTTAGAGCGCCAACTGACTATAGTACAAATGCACAAACTATCCACCTTGTGAAGTTCAATTCAATTCCCCCAGATTTTTCAGCAACGACAACTGATTTTGTAACCTTATATTATGGAAGGAATATCATCGATACAAACTTTGTTGGTCTTAATATTGACGTAGTTGAAGGAGATATTATTGGAGTAATGACTGTTCGGGACAATGGTAGTGGCGTTTGTTTAACTTCATATAGCACAGCAACATCTCCTTTTGCATCATCAATTTTAGATAATCCTGTCAATCTGAGAAGACTTATTTATCAGGGAAATATTATTTCTGCTCCTGCAACAAACTTCAGCAATGAAAACGTAGGGACAATTGGACGGGCAGAACTCAGATACGAAGCTGCAGACGGGTATTCATATAATCCGACAAGCACAATTGCCAATTCAATTCCTTTTGGCAGCACAAGCAGCAACAAAAGACAATGGATTTTCAACCCCTCACTATTTCATTGTGCACCAGAGGGTTATATTACAAGAATTTATCTGAAAGCTGAAAATCCTGTGAATACTACAATGACTGACCTCCTTTTCAGAATGGGAACAACAACTTATAATACATTTCCTAACACTAACTTTGTGACATCACTTGAAACTGTTCATTACTCTTCTACAATTAATCTGGTTTCAGGAACTGGTAACTGGATTCCTATTGATCTTGATGTTCCGTTTTATTTTGATGCATCTACAAATTTCATTCTGGAGGGATCACATCAGGGTTTTACCTCTGCATTCAGTATCATGCAAGGTGTAGTTACCGGAGTATCTATAATTGGTAATTCAGGAAACACAAATGGCACTATTCAGGATCGTCTTGCCGCATTGAGACTCGATATTCTTGCCGATCTGGATGCATCTCTTGAAGGGTTTGCAGGAATTTCTGACAGCATTTGCGAAGGAAATGTTCCGGTCACGGTGGTATTCAAAAACAACTCTCCCGTGACTTTCACATCTGCCACTTTCAACTGGGAAGTTAACGGATCAGCCCAGCCCGTTGTTAACTGGATAGGGAACCTTCTGCCCGGTAATATGACCAATGTTGATCTTGGTACCTTCGTTGCTGCAGAAGGGACTACATATAACATTGATGTCACTGTCAGTGAACCAAATAGTATTATTGATATTATGGATTTCAACAACAGCGTGTGTCTGATTGATCTTTATACCATACCTTCACCTGATATCAATCTCGGAAATGATACAATTATTGGAATGAACATGAGTATTACCCTGGATCCTGGTGCCGGATATACCTCTTACAACTGGAGCACCGGAGAATCAACTCCGACAATTGTTGTCGATTCAACAGGAACAGGAATTGGAACTACCCCGATCTGGGTTGAGGTTACCGATGAATTTGGTTGTGTTTCAACTGATACCATTCAGATTGAATTTATGGATAATACCGGTATGGAAAACTTCTACAACTCTGCCGAAATTTCAGTTATCCCTAACCCTTCTGACGGAATGTTCGACATTCAGTTCAATGCATTTCCTGAAGGCGAAGTTATTGTTGAAATATATAATCTGAATGGTGCTCTTGTGCTGAATGAAAAGCATTATTCTCAATCAGGAAGTTCAATCACTATTCGCGCAAATGAACTTCCTACAGGATTCTATACACTGAAAGTGACCAACTCCAGAAAAACATTCACACATAAACTTGTGATCGAGAAATAACGGAGCTACAAAACATGTAAAAAAAAGGCAGGATACACAATCCTGTCTTTTTTTTAATCAGGAAAGTCATATATTTGCATTAATAAAACCCTGAAATAAATATTCATGACTGTACCTTAGAGAATAATACTACTGATTTTATTCTGTTTGCTCTTAAGCTCAGTGCTAATATCACAGGAAAACAGTAATATCTCTGTATTTATGCCTAAACATGAAAATATTTCACAGGTAAACCTAAATCATGAACTTTTTATAGATCAACTGGCTGAGGTAATAGATATATTTGAATCCTCCTTTTATAAATTGCCCGATGAACAGAGGATGGGATTGTATTTCGTGTTTCACCCTCAGGGAAAGCCTTCATTTGAGCTGTTTTAAAAACCGGAAATTGATAAGACAGAAAAACACATATTTTAGAAAAAATCAATCACCACTCTTTGTTTTGCAACACCCCAGAATTTCTATGAACTCACTTCAAAAAATCCTGATTACTGGAGAACCTGCCTAGAAATGGTTCCCTGAAATGAACTGATACCGGTCTAAAAAATTTATATTCTCATCTCTCAGGGAAAATCACTGAATACAACGGATTAGGTTCAGTTTTCAGTGATTTTCCTTTTGGTGTTATTTGCTATGTATATTGGTATCAGGCGTTTTGGAAGTGAAAATCGGGGTAAGCCTTCAGATGATGAACTTTCGAGAAAGTTATTGCAGATGGCCTCATCAATTTCCTATTAAATTTCCTTATATATCTGGTTTGTAATTATTTATCTCAAGGACAGGGTATCAATGGATACTGAGGAATTAATGGGTTCAGGGATACTTGCAATGGGTGTAGTATTTGGAATGAGCTGGTTGAACTTTCATATCAGTGGGTTGCAGCATGACTAACCTGATCAGGGAGTTCAGGGTCCGCTTTGACATGACACAGGATGAACTGGCAAGGCTTGTAGGTGTTCCAAGGGAGACAATCGTTTTTCTGGAGAAAAACAAATATAATCCTTGCACTCAGACTGGCATATAATCTGTCCAGAGTTTTCGGAGTAAGCATTGAAGTGATGTTTATTTTTGATAACTGGAAAGAAACACAGAAAAGTTGAAAAAACAGAAAACTCCATGCTGGGTAATACAAATTCGGTAAAATACCGGCGTGATCACAACACTTTTTTTAATATTCTGATCTTTATGGCATTTTTCAGTACAAAAAAAACACTGAATTGATGAATTTCAGTGTTTTATGATTTTCTGCTTTTCTTCACAGTGGAGCCGGAGGGGGTCGAACCCTCGTCCAAACAAGTGACAAAAATGCTTTCTACATGCTTAGCTAATGATTGAATTGTCGGGTAAAACATGGCCAAAAGCGGTCCTTGATCTTACCGTATCCTTTGGGTTTCGCACCTGCTTAAAGGAGTCACAGATACTATTCAGGCATTTCCGAAGCTTCGGACGGGACACCGCCTGAAAGGGTTTCCCGGGAAGCTGAAAGCGCATAACGCTTGGTTACGCAGCTAACTGATAATTATAATCGTTGCCAGTTATTATGGCGTTGAGCATTTCGTTTTACGGGAAAACTGCACAAATCCCGGCATGCTTACATCCCCACCAGCCTTGCTGTCAAAACCAATACGGCCCCATGTCAATGAACGATAATGAAAACAGATTGCAAAATTACAAAAAATCTGCCGAAATGATGTGTTTATATGTTTCTGAAAAAAACTTCACTATGATTACTAAATACTTATGTCATTTTTTTGGAATTGCAAATGGACGATTTAAGGGGAATAAAGATTCAAAAACCAACTAAAACTCTATATCTATACTCACCTTCTCCTTATCATAGGGGTGTATTTTCCCTTTGAATGATTTGCCGACAACAGCCTGCATTTTGCTGATCATTTCAGATGGCATGGGAACTTCCTTTTCCAGACGATACACCATTTCACCTGACTTGTGAACATCATAGATCATTCTGACCACAGGTTTGAAATCTTCGCTTTTTCCGGTGTCTTCAATTGAAACAATATCTACCATGGCATCAATGCCTGATTTTTCCGTAAGTTCATGATCCATCTGTGACCATCCCTTGCCCCCCACGCTTGGTTTCCTCATGGTTTCCAGTCTTGTTCTGTCAAGCACAACTTTATTCTGATCTTCAGGATGTACCTTCACAGGGAAAACAGCACCCGGCTGAAACTGAGGTACCTGAGCACGTGGAATCAGAACATCCATACTCACTTCGAACGGCTGCAGATTTCCCAGTTTGATGCTCATTACAAGGTTCAGAACAGGCTGATTGTTGATTGTGAGTGTTCCTCCCCCACTGTTTTCACCAATTCCCAGAACAGTTGCTGTGGCTTCACGTCCTGCCTGAAGGATCAGTGCTGCCTCCTTTCCACTGCCCCAGAACATTCTGTAGCCCCCTGAAGAAAACAACTTGCGGAACATCCCGATAAACGGAGCAAAAGACAGAACCACGCATAATACTATACACACTGCCAATGCCGTATTAAATGCCTCTATGCCGTATTGCTTTGTTATTCGTTCCTCATTGGCAACAATGAGGAATATTGGAATTATTCCCAGAAAGGGCAACAGAAAGCTAAGAATCAATTTCTTTTTCATAATCTTGATGATAGTTTATACCTTAAAAAAATAGTTGTTTTATTGAATCTGTTACTATAATAATTATGTTAATTTTTTTTTCTGAGTCATCTTCTCAAAATTGAGTCCACTCTAAAAAGTCAAAATATAAAAGTATAAAAAAAATTTGAAAACAAACAAATTTATCTATAAACGTTATAAAAATTAACATTAATGTCCGAAAAAAATAAAAAAATATGTTTTCAAAATATAATTATTTGAATGTGAAAATTTTATGTTTTACAAATTTGCATTTTCAAAAGTAAGTCCAGCTTGCAAAAGATTCT
>CAYRXH010000085.1:0-10371 GCA_964428185.1 uncultured Bacteroidales bacterium | reverse complement strand
AAGAATCTCAGAAATTCATTCATTCTGGTATTTTTCGGGATTTGTGGTAGAATGTCGGATCAATGTGTATACTATTTTTTGATTTTTCGAGGCACGATGCCATTTCCCCTTCAGGGGCAAGGGGCAAGTGCGAAAAAATCAAAAAAATCAAAAATAGCATCGCCTAATGGTTTGGCTCAGCAAGACCCTGGCAGAGAAGAAACACACTCACTCTGTTCCTCGTTTCTCACACTAACACCCACATACACAATTTGTCAAAATGTAGTTCCCCTATATGTTTTATTTACTTTTTCTTAAAATCACGTTATTTCCCTTCAACTTCTTCTGTCTTTTGCATTCTAATTTTTTGTAATTTTACATAGTTATTAAACAGCATTATGAAATTATTGAAATATGTTGTTTTCCTTATATTATGGGTGATTTGTCTGAACGGATACGGGCAAACCTCTGCTCCCAAATATTCAAATGAATTTTTGTCAATTGGTATTGGAGCGAGGTCGATGGCCATGTCAGGATCTGTTCTTGCATCAGTGGATGATGGTACAGCAGGATACTGGAATCCTTCCAGACTGCATTATATTTCAGGAGAGAGACAGCTCAATCTGATGCATGCTGAATATTTTGCAGGCATTGCTAAATACGATTATGGGAGTCTTGGCATCAAACTCCAGGACAGTTCTGCTTTGGCGTTTTCTTTTATTAGGTTTGGTGTGGATAATATTCCCAACACAACAGATATTGTTGATAGTCAGGGAAATATAGATTATGACAGGATCACTACTTTTTCAGTTACAGATTTTGCTTTTTTCATTTCCTATGGCAGGAAAATGAAAATTGAAAACCTTTCCCTTGGCGGGAGTGCAAAAATTATCCGGAGGCGCATGGGCGATTTTGCCGGATCCTGGGGCTTCGGACTTGATTTTGCAGCATCTTATTCAACAGGACCCTGGTTGTTTGCTGCTGTCGCAAGGGATGCAACGTCAAGCTTTAATGCCTGGAGCTTTAATCTCAGTGATCAGATGAAAGAAGTGTTTACAATAACCGGAAATGTCATCCCTGAAAATTCTCTGGAGATAACAACACCTTCTTTGTTGCTCGCTTCTGCAAGGATTTTTGAAATTTCACCCTCTTTCAGAATATTGCCGGAGGCCGGCCTTGATATTACTTTCGATAGAAAACGAAATGTTCTGTTGAATACTAATGTATTCAGCGTATCTCCCCATCTTGGAATTGAATTTTCATATAAGAATTTTATTTTTATCAGGTCCGGAATTGGAAATATTCAACAGGAAACAAACACTTCAGGCAAGAAAGTGACCACCGTAAGACCAAACATCGGAATTGGAATAAAAATTCAGGACAGAATATGTATTGACTATGCCCTGACCGATATGGGAAGCAATTCTCTGGCACTGAACTCAAATATTTTTTCATTAAGATTAACTTTTAACCGTACTCAGAAATAAGTCAGATGAAATCATCCCGTTATATTTTACTTCTTTGTATTTTTCAAGTGTTTGGGTTACACCTGAGCGCTCAGAATTATGGAAATGAGTGGATACAGTTCGGACAGAAATATTATCGTATTCCGGTTTCTCAGAATGGTTTATACAGAATCAACCAGAATGTTCTGACAGCTGCAGGCATATCTGTTGGCACAATTGATCCCAGACAGATCCAGATATTTTATCTGGGGGAAGAGCAATATATTTATGTGCATGGTGAAAATGACGGAATTTTCCACAGTACCGACTTTGTGGAGTTTTATGGGATAAGAAATACAGCTCTTGCAGATAAACCATTGTTTTCAGATCCTCAGGAGATTACAAATCCCAATTACAGTTATTTTAATGATACATCTGCCTATTTTCTTACAATTACTTCAGGCATAAACAATCGAAGGATGGTGAGGGAAACAGATATAAACTTTTCATCATACACTCCTGTCCCCTATATCTGGAAAACTTCACGGCAGGATTACACGGGAACCTATTATGCAGGGCCTACAAACATTTACGGCACTTCTGATTTTTTATATACTGCCCACGAGGGCTGGTTTGATACTCCATTTGCAATCAATGCATCTGCTCCAGGAGTTCCAACCACAATCACTAAAAGTATTCCCACTGCACAGGCCTATACTTCAGGACCTCAGGCTGAGATTGAACTGAAGGTGGTTGGCGCAAGCAACTATGCACCCCTTAATCCCGATCATCATCTGCAGATTCAATTCCCGGGGCACACCATTGATACATTGTATGAAGGATATACAACAATCAGCATTCAGAGAACAGTAAGTCCTGCTTTGCTGGGAGCTTCTACTACTAATTTTGTGTTCACACTTCCCAATGATATTTCAAGCAATGCCGACAGAAATGCAGTTTCTTATATTCAGGTGAGGTATCCCCATACTTTGAATATGGAAAACCTTAGCAAAATGGCATTTCAGGTGCCCAATCAGACAGGAGCAAAAGCATTGCTCCAACTGACTAATATCAATGTCTCAGGGAGCGACAGTGTGATTGTGTATGATTTTTCAAACAAACGCAGAATCAGAATGACTGCGGATGGCAGCAGTTACAAAGGTGTTGTTCTGAATAACGGCAATTTGAAAGATATGTTCTTTTCAACCGGTGCACAGATTACACAGATTAATTCAATCTCACCGGTAAATCAAACGTATTCTGCAGGTTTTTTCACAAACTATTCTGCTCCATCTTATTCAAATGTTGATTATATTATAATTACACATTCAAGCCTTATGTACAGCAGCCAGCAGTATGCAACATACAGAACTTCAACCGGTTACAATGTGTTGGTGGTTGAAGTGGGCTCCTTGTATGATCAGTTTGGATACGGAATCAGAAAGCATCCACTGGCTATTAAAAACTTTATTTCATTTGCTCTGGATCATTTTGCCGATACCATTCATGGGTTATTCCTGATCGGGAAAGGCTATAAGGCAGGAGAGGGCCCCTATTCATATAGAAATAATACGCCAATTTATTCTTTGACACTGTTGCCATCTATGGGGAATCCTCCTTCTGATAATATGTTTAGCACAAGAATCGGGAATGAATCTGATGTTCCTGCTATACCAACTGGTCGTCTGAGTGCTGTTTCAAACACAGATATAGCTCGTTATCTTACCAAAGTTCAGGATTATGAAACAATTCAAAACCAGCCCTTTGATCCTGCCAATCCTCTGGACAAGGAATGGATGAAAAATGTACTCCATTTCGCAGGTGGATCCAGTATCGGAGAAGGGGCTATGCTTGAATCATTTCTAAATGTATACAAGGACTCCCTTGAAAATGCATATTTTGGAGGCTATGTCAGAACATTCAAGAAAAACACCACTGATCCCATGCAGCAGGTGACCTCTGATTCACTGAAAACAATTATAAATAATGGTGTATCAGTGATGGATTTTTTTGGACATGCAGCAGGAATAGGATTTGATATCAGTATTGATAATCCTTCGGAATATAATAATTACCAGAAATATTTCTTTATTCTTGCCAATTCCTGTCTTTCAGGAGATTTGTTTCAGCCAAATTTAACTTCAAGTGAAACTTTCGTACTCATAGAGAACAAAGGGGCAATAGCATATCTGGGGTCAATTACAAATGCACTTGCACCATATCTGCATCTTTATTCCACACACTTGAACGGGGGTATTGCTTTTTCCAACTATGGAAAATCTATTGGCTCCACAATGCAGAGAGCAATTGCCAGAATAGAATCTCCTGGGAATGAATTTATCAGGGAAATAAGCTATTCAATGGCTCTTCATGGTGATCCCGTACTTGTCATTAATTCGCATGAACTTCCTGATTATGTGTTGACACCTCCTGCCATTTTGTTTGACCCCCCATATATTAACACTGAAATTGACACTTTTGAAGTGAAAATAATTTCAAAAAATCTGGGAAAGGCTGTAAATGGAAATTTTACTGTTGAACTGACCCGGGTTTTTGCAAATAATACCAGTGAAACGTATTCACAGTTAATCCCTGCAACATATTATACTGATACTGTTACATTCAGATTGCCCATTGAACTATCAAAAGGAGTTGGTGTAAATACATTTACAGCTACATTAGATGCATATTTTAATATTGATGAGTGGGTTGAAACCAACAATTCGGCAAGCACCCAGATTGTGATTACATCATCTGATATTATTCCAGTATATCCATACGAATTTGCTGTCATCCCCGAAATTGATGTTACACTGATTGCTTCAACAGGTAATCCCTTGGCTTCTTCTGAGACATATGTCTTTGAAATTGATACTACTGACACATTTGACAGTCCTTTTAAACAAAGCGGTCAGGTCACTCAATCTGGTGGGATCATACAGTGGAATCTTCCTTTTGCAATGACAACAATGCCTGACAGTACTGTGTATTTCTGGAGAACATCTCTTTCTGGTACTGATAACTGGCGTGAAAGTTCCTTTCAGTTTATTGCCGGAAAAAGAGGATGGGGACAGGCTCACTTTTTCCAGTTTAAAAAGGATGATTTTACACGAATATCTTACAACCGACCTACACGAAACTTTACTTTTGATACTGCAAGTGTTTGGATATCAGCACAAACCGGGTATTTTGATTATATTCTCAACCCCACATTTCAATATACTGATGAATGGTACAAAGTGAATGGCATTCTTAAGGGGAACTGGTCATGTACAAACTATAACGGACATGGGATGAAGTTTGCAGTGTTTGATACTCTTACAATTGAACCCTGGGTGAGTACCTATGATGGAACTGGTTATGGCCCCTATGGCAATTTACATTGCAGAAATTATGACTGGTTTGATTTTGATTATTTCACATACCTGCAGGATTCGGCCCAACAGGCAGACTGGCACCACCGAATGGTTGGTCTGTTGGATACGGTTCCAGATGGGCATTATGTTCTGGCTATTAGTCACAGAAATCACAACGCTGAGAACTATCCGGAAGAATTATATCAGGCATTTGAATCAATTGGCAGCGGTTATATCAGAACGATTGAAAATAACAAGCCTTATATGATATTCGGAAAAAAAGGCGATCCTCCGGGAACAGCACAGGAGAGTATAGGTTTACAACTGACCTCTGTTATCAAAGAGGATTATTATCTGCCCACAAATTTTAGTTCAGGAATAATTACAAGCACCTTGATTGGTCCAGCTTCAGAATGGGGATCTCTACACTGGAGAATAGAGTCTTCCGAATCAGGATTATGGACTGATACAACACGTTTGTATGTTTTGGGAAAAACGCAGGGTGGCGAATATGATACACTGATTGGTCCACTTCCTCCTGTTCATGACTCTCTGGATATTCTGAATCTTCAGCAGAGGATTGATGCTGCACAGTATCCCTACTTGCAGCTCATGCTTGTTACAACTGATGATACTTTGCTTACTCCAAGCCAGCTGATTAGATGGCATGTTCTTTATGAAGGAATACCAGAAACCGCAATCAGTCCTAATATTTATTTCAGTTTCCATAATGATACCGTTCAGCAAGGAGAGTATGTTAAATTTGGGGTTGCAACAAAGAATATCAGCATTTATGACTTTCCTGACAGTCTGATGGTAGATTATTGGGTTCTTGATAAGAGCAACCAGATTATTCCACTGCTTACCAATAAATTATTGAAGTTTCATCCTTCCGGTGACATTATTATTGATTCCATATCATTTTCCACAGCCGGTCTGGCGGGAATGAACAGCCTGTGGATAGAGTTTAATCCGGTGAACATCTTGACACAACAGTATGATCAATTGGAATTACATCATTTCAACAATATTGCTCAGCTTCCGTTTTATGTGGGAAAGGACATCATCAACCCTATTCTGGATGTTACATTTGATGGTGTCAGAATTCTTGACGGAGATATTGTCAGTGCAAGACCAAATATTCAGGTTATGCTCAAAGATGAAAACAGATATTTGTTGCTCAATGATACGTCTGCATTTAAAGTGTTTATTCGGAAACCCGATAGTGATCTGGAACGCATTTATTTCAGATCAAACGGACAGGATCAGATGTATTTCTATCCTTCTTCATCGTCTTCAAATAATGTTGCCAGAATAGAATATCCGGCTGTTTTTCCCGTTGACGGAGAGTATCAGTTGCGTGTGCAGGCTACTGATGTTTCACAAAATGAATCCGGAGATATTGATTTTATCATCAATTTCAGAGTAATTAATAAATCTACAATTACTGAAGTGATGAACTGGCCCAATCCCTTTTCAACCAGAACTCATTTTGTATTCACCCTTACAGGTTCAGTGATTCCTGATTATTTTAAGATTCAGATTATGACAATTACAGGAATTGTGGTGCGCGAAATTGATGGTTCAGAACTGGGACCCATACACATAGGAAGAAATATCACACAGTATGCATGGGATGGAAGAGATCAGTTTGGTGATCAGCTGGCCAACGGTGTGTATCTTTACAGGGTTGTTACAAAAATTAACGGACAAGATATTGAACTGAACCCCACTGAAGCATCACAGTATTTTACCAGAGAGTTTGGGAAAATGGTGTTGATCAGGTAGTCACGGTATTCTGAAAATGGTATAATTGAACAACTTTCCGCAGAAAGTTCAGAGAAAAAAAGATGTAATTTTGTGCAGTTGAAATTTTTAAATACATAACTCTATGAAAATGATTTTTTCACGAAGTATCATCACGTTTGCCATCAGTATGGCATGCGTTTTATTGTCTAATCCACTGTTTTCACAGGAACTGCATCCTGTGAAATGGTCACATGAAGTCAAGCAGACCAATGGGAATAATGCCCAGATTGTGTTCAGGGCAAAAATTGAAGAGGGTTGGGACTTGTATTCACTTGAAGTACCTCCAGGAGGTCCACTGCCCACAGTGTTTCTTTTTGCTCCTTCCAAAGATTATAAAAAATCAGGTTCAATGACCACATATCCAAAACCCACTTTTGTTTACGATGATGTTTTTGAAATGGAAATCGGGAAATGGAAAAAATCGGTTACATTTTATCAGAATGTTAAAGTTATTTCTGAAAAGAAATTTAATATCAATGTTGATATTGAATATATGGTTTGTAACAATGAGTCCTGTATCCCACTTGAGGACAATCTGGTCGTTACAATAGATGGAACTGCTTTTATTGCCGGAACTGCTGATACAATCGCTGATGACACTGTTGCTAAAGTGGAAGCACCTGCTGACACTGCCCAGACTGACTCAGCAACTGTTCTAACAAATGCTGATGAACAAATCCCGGCCACCAAAGGATCAGCTTGGTTCATATTCTGGCTTGGACTGGGAGCAGGGTTTCTTGCTCTTCTGACCCCATGTGTATGGCCTGTCATTCCAATGACTGTAAGTTTCTTTATTAATAAAACCCAGACAAAACGGGGTGCTGTCAGAGATGCTCTTTTTTACGGATTATCAGTTGTAGTTGTTTATGTTGCTCTGGGTCTCACAATTTCACTTATTTTTGGTCCCGAAGCACTTGGGGGACTTGCATCGAGCCCCGGCTTTAACGTGTTCTTCTTTATTCTGCTTGTCATTTTTGCAATGGCATTTTTTGGTGCTTTCGAGCTAACCTTACCCAGCAAATGGGTGAATGCCATGGACAGAAAAACTGAAAAAAGCGGTGGTTTGCTGGGTGTTTTCTTTATGGCACTTACACTTGTATTGGTCTCCTTCTCATGCACAGGACCTATTCTTGGAGCATTGCTTGTTGAGGCAGCATCTTCCAGTAATTTTATTTCTCCACTGATGGGAATGTTTGGATTTTCAATAGCTATGGCTCTGCCGTTTTCATTACTTGTTATTTTCCCGTCCTGGCTCAAGTCAATGCCGAAATCCGGAGGTTGGATGAATTCTGTCAAAGTTGTTCTTGCATTTCTCATGCTCGCTTTTTCTCTGAGATTTCTCGCTGTCGCTGATGGTGTTGCAGGCTGGGGTATTTTGCCCAGAGAACTGTTTATTGCTATCTGGATGGTGATTTTTATCTTGATGGGAGTCTATCTGCTCGGAAAAATCAAAATGTATCACGACAGCGATGTGAAACATATTACAATCGGTCGTCTCTTCCTTGCAATGACAAGTTTTGTAGCTGCTGCAATGTTGCTACCAGGATTATGGGGCGCACCCCTTAAATCTGTCAGCGGATTTATGCCTCCGATTACTACACAGACATTTAATCTGATGAATATATCTTCCGGACCTGCTGTTGATGCTTCACTATATCAGGGATACAAAACAAAAGAGGGTGCATTTGGAATTGTGAAATTTCTAGACTATGAAGAAGGGATGGTGTTTGCACAAAAACAGGGGAAGCCTGTATTTCTTGATTTTACTGCCAATTCATGCACAAACTGCAAGAAAATGGAAGCATCGGTGTTTGGTGAACCCAATGTTTTACCATTCCTGCGTGATCAGTACGTGGTGATTGCATTGTACAGAGATGACAGGGATAATCTTCCAGAAGATAAAATCTATGTTTCAAATTTTGGCGGAAAAGAAAAAACAATTACTACCTGGGGAAAGAAATGGAGCGACTTTCAGGCTACAAAATACGGATCCAACGCTATGCCATATTATGTGCTGATTGATAATGAAGGAAATAATCTGACTGAACCAATGGGAACCACATTCGATGCTGACGAATTTTCAGAATTTCTTAAAAAGGGAATTGATGAATATCAAAAGAGAAAGGGGGAATAATTGATTTGAAGATTAAGCCAAAGGCTTCCCTGTGGGAGAAGATTGCATGTGATTGGTAACTAGAAATTAGCAAATTGGTAGATTAGTAATTCGCTTATTCCTAATTAGTAGAATAGAGATAAATAGATGTGAGATTAGCTTTTGGTAATTTTCTCTATCAGTTCATCAATTTGTTTGTAGGTTTTTCTGAAAAATTGAAAACGTTGCTTTTCAGAAATGCCGCTGATCAGGCTTGAGCGTTTGATGAGTGAATTGAGCCATTCGTCAGTTTTGTTACAATATGATTCGTTAGTTGTGGTCATGGTGTTAAATGAAAAATGACCCAGATGGACTGCTTTCAGTTTGTCAAGATTGACCAGCACGCAGTTGTTTGTGATTTCAATGTCGCTGAAATACATCTCACAATTCTTTTCAGAAAGACCGGCGGGAATGGCTCCTCCTTCATATTTGTTGGAATTTTCAGCCATTTTCTGAATGCCTATTATGACATTCCTGAGAGATTCACAAACAGCAATGACATCAGCCTCTGCTTCAAACATTCCGGCTTCCCAGTAATAGTCGATCTGCTTTAGGGTGCTTTGGATGGTGGTATCAGTCCATATTTCAACAGAAGGGACAATAGAATAGAGCTGAATGATTTCCAGAGCATTACCTTTCATTTCGGGTTCAATAGCCTCAAGTTTGAAACTCATCGTTTCCATCTCTGGAATGTTCATAATAGAACGCACCAGTAAAACATTTTAAATGATGCAATATAGCCAAATTTGTAGTGATGAAATACAGGAATGTCACCGCAGGCATAGATGATCTTTGCATTCTTTGCTTTGGAAATGACAAGCAAAGCATCACTGATGCTTCTCAGATAGGACATAAAACTTTCAGGCCTGGATTCTATGGCAGAATATCGGAAGGTAACAAGTCCGGTCTCTTTCTTGCAGAAGGCATCAAAAGATATATTTATAATGGTCACACAGCAGAATGGTCTCATCAAAACTCAACTGTGTTTCACCCCGCATTCTGCGGTAGGCACTGTCAGTGCTGATGTTCAATAGGTCTGCCAGTTCCTGAACGAGTGAAGTATCCCGCGGAACCAGATCATTCACCCTGTCAAGAAACTGTATCTGAATTTGAATGGCATCGAGTGGTGACATTTTTTTTGTGTTTTTTGCAAATAACCAGAGTGTTTTCATCAAGTATTTCAAAATTTCTTGCTCAGAGATTTTATTTGAATAAAAAAAAATTGTTTGCTGCAGGAATGAGTTTCCTGAGTTTAAAAGTTCGTTTTTTCTGGGCTGATCACTGAAGTATTTTGTTGCATGAATCCAAAAAAATATTATGAAAACAACAACATTCAATTCGAAAAAGCTGATCATGTTTATTACATTATCCTCTAAAAAAAGTAAAGCAGGGAAGAGCAAGTGGTGAGAAACAGCAATTTCTCTCTACTCTCTACTTACTACTTGCCACTTTTTTTATTCCCCGTTAAATAAATGATTTATCCTGTTAGATTGTTTTTTTTCTAACAGGACAATTTAACGGGGTGAATGTAAATTAAAATGTTCATGTATATTTGTGCTTCAAATTCAATAGAATCGGGTCAATGAAAAAACACATCAATGATTGTAATGCCTCCGAAAAGGCTGCTTTT
>CAYRXH010000084.1:0-10438 GCA_964428185.1 uncultured Bacteroidales bacterium | reverse complement strand
GGGGGGGGTGTATCGAATGATTCTTTTCTAACAATAATTCAGGAGCCATCCCGTAGGTTAAAAATACTGATAAAAGCTCAGAATCGCATTCAGGCCTGGTTTGTCGCTTCTTTCTCACTGAGTCTTTTGCGTTCAAACTGATAGATATCCACCAGAAGGAAGCTGAGCAGACGGAACTCAGATACTAAATTGAGAAATAGCAAGCTGCTGCGCGAAGGCGTTTCTTTTTTGCGTATTCTTTCGATCTGCTTCACCCTGACCTTATCAATTTCAGCTAGAATAAGGTTGTGTTCGTTCTGAATGAGTTCGCCCTGATAAGGTTTTGAAGGATTGATATACTCCAGTATCAGGCAGTTCAGTTTAAAAATCTGTCCCATGAGCTTCTTAAAGTCATCAAGTTGGCTCTGATTCAGCGACTGGTGCAGATTGTTCACATGCTGGTGTGCAGGTTTTGAAATAAAGGATAAAGAAACCACAATTCCTCTGAGGCTTTCGTTCATTTTAAGCATAAACTCAGTCCATGCCAACTGGGCAGGTTCATCAATTTCAGAGATGGCTTTATTGATGGCGTCTTTATAAGTTTCGGTCTTTTTATCTAAGGCCTTGGCTTTTTTCATAACCTTTTTCAGCATTTTCACATCCTCAGCCTGAAGTCCTTCATAAACTTCGTTGAGGATTTCGGGTACCACTGACACCACTTCGGTGATTGTCTGACAGGAAATCTGTTCGGGGGTTTTCAGTTTTGAACTTAAAGCATCGGAAAGACTGATCCGTGATTTCTTTTCCTGTTCATGTTTCTTATATGACCTGTGCGTTCTCCAGAGGATAAAGAACATCAGAGGAACAATCAGTGCTACGGCGATCATATCACCCCACCAAAGTAACAAAGCTATAATTGCTGATACTGAAAAGGCCACTAAGGCAGTTAAGAACCAACCTCCGATGACTGTAAACACACCTGAAACACGATATACAGCACTTTCACGTCCCCATGCCCTGTCGGCCAGAGAAGTCCCCATGGCTACCATGAAGGTAACATAAGTTGTGGAAAGAGGTAATTTCAGTGAAGTACCAAATGCAATCAGTGAGCTTGCAACCATCAGATTCAAAGCGGCTCTTACCATATCAAATGCAGGAGCATCTTTTCCTTTTGCAGTTTCTGCAGGTCTTTCAAAACGTTTATCAAGCCAGTTGGCTGATCGTTTGGTGTATCTGGAAGAAAACAAGTCGCCAAGATTATAAAAAAACCGTACAATTGATCTTGACAGCTGGTTTGAACCAAACTGCTCATCACCATCTTTCTGTCTGCTCAGATTGACTTCTGTCTCAATCACAGTGCGTGCCTTTTTGGAAAACCAGAGTGTAAGAATCATCACCACACCGGCAGCAATAAGAAATCCCACTTCTGTATGCACAGGCTTGGCAAGCATTTCCATTGAGAACATATCGGGATTGCCTGCTCCTGACTCTGCAAAAATCTGAAAAGACTTGAATCCGGCCATGGGAACACCGATAAAATTGACAAGGTCATTGCCGGCAAAAGCCATTGCAAGTGCAAAAGTTCCAAAGAATACAACGATCCTAAAAACATTGACCTTTGCAAATAGCTGAATAACAAAAAAGACTAAAGTAAGTGCCAAGGTTATTAGCCCCAGAATCAGCAGAATATTCTCATTGATTAACAGCATCATATCTTCCGGGATGAAGTGTACATTTTTCATTCCTTTGAGGAAAATAAAATAAGTGATTACTGCTATTGAGATACTTCCGAAAAGAGAGCCCAGAACTCTCATTTTCTTTTCCCAGTTGAAAGTAAAAAGAACTCTAGACAGAAACATTACAATAAAACCCACAGAAAACGCTATGGCAATTGAAATAAAAATGGCACTTATGATAGCAAGTGCTTTTTCTGAGTTTATATATTTTGAGAGTTCAAGCATGCTTTCGTCCGCCTGAACAATTTTGATCACTGAGAATACAAAGGCTGCACCGAGGAGTTCAAAGACGAGAGAAACGGTTGTGGATGTGGGCAGGCCCAGTGAATTGTAGAAATCGAGGAGCAACACATCAGTAATCATTACAGCCAGGAACAGCAGCATGATTTCATGAAAATAAAACTGAGTGGGATGAAATATCCCGCTGCGTGCCACTTCCATCATTCCACCTGAAAACAGGGCACCCACAAAAACACCTGCTGAAGCAATAATCATTAAAAATTTAAATTTTGCTGCACGGGCGCCGATGGCAGAATTGAGAAAATTGACTGCATCATTTGATACTCCAACCATCAAATCGGATATTGCAAAAATGAACAACAATCCGACTATAATTATGTAAAAATAATCCATTGTAATTTTTTTTACAAAATAAAGAAAAATTAGGGGATATTAATATTAAGAGAATATTAATTCTTAGAATAATCTTCGGAAACTAAATCATCATCCTCGTATTTGGATTTTGCAACATGTCTTTGTTTTTCAATCTGATACGATTTTTCAACAAATTATTCTTCACTTTCATTACAGAAATGATATTTAGAAAGAGCAGGTTGCTGCGGGATAAAGTTTATTTCTTTTTGATCCTTTTAATTTGTTTGAGGCTGAAGCAAATGATTATTTTTAATCAGAGCAAATGCGATATTTTTTCCATTGTTTATTATTTTTCTTTATGGTGAATTAATTTTTTTAGTAGGTTTGTGCAACTTTTTAAAAATATAAAAAACAACAATTATGGTAGCACACATCCAACAATCAATCAGAGAGTCAAAAACAGCTAGGTGGATTGCTCTGATCATCGTTTCATTTACAATGTTATGCGGTTATTATCTGGCTGATGTTATGGCCCCTTTGAAGGGACTTCTGGAACAACAGTTGACTTGGGATAGTGCAGAATATGGATTTTTTACCAGCGCTTATGGTTGGTTCAATGTATTTCTATTTATGCTCATTATTGGGGGTATCATTGTGGACCGTATGGGAGTTCGTTTTACAGGGCTGATGGCAGCTTTGATCATGGTTTTGGGCATTGGTATAAAATACTGGGCTGTATCAACTCATGTTTTGGATAATCAGGTTTGGAATATTCTCTGGTTTTCAGTAAAAGCACAAGTTCTTGTTGCCGGAATAGGGTTTGCAATTTTTGGCGTGGGAGTTGAAGTTGCGGGTATTACTGTTTCTAAAATAATTGTGAAGTGGTTTAAAGGGAAAGAATTGGCGCTAGCTATGGGACTTGAGATGGCGATGGCTCGTATTGGAACCGGTATTGCCATTGGAACTTCATTACCCATTGCAAAATGGCTCGGTCATGTTTCTATGCCTTTGCTGATAGGATTGATCATGGCCTGCATTGGTTTGATTTCATTCATAATTTATACTTTCCAGGATAAAAAACTCGACTCATACGATGCCAAAATTAAAAGTGAATCAGACAATCGTGAAGTTGAAGAGCCCTTTAAACTCAAAGATATTCTCCTGATAATCACAAATAAAGCATGGTGGTTTATTGCCATTCTATGCGTTTTGTTTTATTCATCTGTATTTCCCTTCCTGAAATATGCAACAGATTTAATGATCAATAAATTTGGTGTGAAAGAATCACTGGCTGGTATTATCCCTGCTCTGCTCCCGTTTGGGACAATACTTCTCACCCCGTTTTTCGGAAATCTGTATGACAGAAAAGGAAAAGGTGCTTCAATTATGATCATTGGTTCTTTGCTGATTATTTTTGTCCATGCCATGTATTCTGTTCCATTTATCAACCACTGGTTGCTTGCCATTCTTTTGATTATTTTTCTTGGAATTGGGTTTTCCCTTGTTCCATCAGCAATGTGGCCTTCTGTACCCAAAATCATTCCTGAAAAACAACTTGGAACTGCTTATGCACTGATTTTCTGGGTTCAAAACTGGGGATTAATGGGTGTCCCTGCTTTGATTGGCTGGATCCTAAATAAGTATTGCATTATTGGATATTCTATGGTGGATGAAGCAAAAGTTGCACAATATGATTATACCCTTCCCATGATGACTTTCACTGGATTTGGCCTACTCGCTCTCATTTTTGCTCTTCTCCTTAAAAGAGAAGACAAGAAAAAGCAATATGGACTCCAATTGCCAAATATCCAGAAATAATCTGAAATTAGTTTTTTATTTATATAAAAAGGCCGAAAACATTCAGCCTCTCTTTTATTATTCAGAACAAACCGTCAAACATGTCAATACATTGAATGAAAGTATCTTTACGGAAAAATCTCTTTTCCTCAATCCGGTTTCCAGAACATAATATCCGATAACTTTTTCTCTTCCTTATGCGATGTATCTGATTGTCCGGGTCTGCCCTGTTTTTCTGAATTGTCTGTTCAGAGTATAAAACTTTGCTTCTGTATATCCATTTGTCGGTAAATAAAAATCCCTGATTGTGAAGGAGTTCAAACCAACAGTAAAGAACAACTGGATACAATATGATGAAATTTTCATTTTCATCATAATTCTCTGATCAGTTCAATGTCAACTTCAAAAATATACAAATGAAGTAATGTGGTGTTGTTAAAAATTTCTCCTCATATTTCCGGGGATAATCCCTGCACGATACACTGCTTCGAGTATGCCTGTGGAATTATAGAACAAAACATAACCTGCTACCTGATAATTTCCTGCATCAGTCACAACAATTGTATCACTATACAAAGAAGCATTCACAATATAAAAGTTTCTGTCCTTTGCTTCGAAAAATGGAACTACAGGCAATATTGTATCTGAAATGCTCATACTGAAAACATCTCCGTTAAGAAAATACATTCTGTCACCCTCAGGATTGATCGTCAATGATTTTGGGGACATACTGATATCATCAAATTCAAATTCCCTTTCAACAGTATTTGAAAGTGTGTTGATTCTGAACAAACGGGCTTTCTCTTCGTTCATGTATCCACCGCTGCACAAAACCCATAATGAACCGTTTTTATCAATTACCATACTATTGGGTTCTTTCCCTGTCTGAATCTGCCCAAGATACTGATTTGTCTGGGTATGAAACATCTGAACAGTTGTGTTATCATAATTTCCGCCATAGGCAGACCAATTGGTTGCATAAAGAATATTCCCGAAAACAATCATGCTCTCTGTTGATTTTCCTGAATATACCGCATTTACCTGAACAACTTCACCACTCAGATCTATAACATAAATACTGTCGTTGCCAAAGGAAGATACAGCAAACCGATTTTGTCCTGTTTTCACTATGAACCTGGGGGATGTAATATTTTTGACATCTGATTGAATGGTAAAATCATTTCTTTTTAAAATCCAAAGCCTTCCTGAATTGTTTACAGACAAAACCAAACAAGAGTCATCCACATACAAATCAAAGGGAATATCACCCGGGAAGATGCCATTGGATGAATAAAACAAATTATTCGAAATGCTTGATTTCAGGGGATCTATAAAACTAATTTCACCATTTCCGAATCCAAACTGCCCTTCATTGATCACCCATATCCCCTGTTCGCTGAACAATGGAAGGGGTTCATCAGGACGTACCTCTCCAAAATCACCACGGCGACAGGCAAGCAACACAAATATCAACAGAAGCAGAATATTAAAATTTCTTTTCATGAAACCTAACTTGAATTCCAACTCTTAAATACCTTCGCGGCATAGGCTGCCATGCAATTATCTGATAATTTTCAGCTGTAAAATTATATATACCTGCAAACAATTCAATAGATCCATGCAGTAAGTTTTTTTTCCAAGCCAGATTGACATCATGACAGAAATGAGCTGGCATATAGGAAAGATTATCTGCCCTGGTAAATCGTTTGCCTGTATATTGAGAGAATATTCTTAGTTGTATTGTTCTATACGTAAGTTGCAACTGATGAGAACAGTTGTGCATGGGCACATAGATAAGTTGTTTCTTATATGTTTCCGTTTCCTGATCACTTTTATCCAGAGATAGGCAATAACTATATGAAACTATGGATTTTATTTCCGTTGAAAAAACTGTAAAATGGACCATTTGCAAAAAATCATAGGAGACACTGCTTACTTTTCTGATATTGACAGGTGTCCACACAGATGATCCGGCAACAGGCTGCCAGACAATCCAGTTGTCCACATCTAGAGCAGTTATTCCGGCACTAAATGCCCACCATTTCAAAGGTCTGAACTCAACAACTGCACTCCCTGATAGTGAAATTTCAGGAAGCAAATTGGAATTGCCACCAGGAAACCAATACAAATCATTCATCCCTGGATAATGAATACTTCTTCCACCTGAAATATTCAGATGTATTTTGTCTTTCAGAAATTTTCTTCCAAGAACCATAACCCCTGAAAGTCCCATATCATTTTGATCCTTCTTAATAAGATGAATGGCAGGCTTTACTTGTATATTTTCCATCTCCAGATACCCTGAAGCTGTCATTCTGTTGGTCAAAATTTCAGGATTAATGGTATAGTTCGGACTGTCTGCCAGCTGATACTCTGAAAACCACTGCAGTTTAACTGTTCTATCTTCATTAAACATATATTTCCAGTCCGCAATGGCAGAGACTGTAGTGACAGTATTTATTCCTTCTGTTCCTACTGAAAGATTTACGTATTCCCAGTTTTCATTGCTGTACAGACCTTTCACAGATATCATTTGCTTCCCTTTAATCATTGTATATCCACCCGTGAACCGGAGTACAGTATTAGTAAAAGTTTCATTTTCATCAATCTGGGGCTGAAGAAGACCTGAAGGAAGTTCGTTCATATTATTAACACCTGTAATTTTGAAAAAGGCTACTTGTTTGCTGTCAATGAAAAAGGCCTCCTGCATAAAACCTTTTTTTTCAAATCCTGCATTCACACGCCTTTCAACAGGCCAATCGGGATCTGAATTATTGATAAAGGGAAAATCATTGTCAGCAGATTGTAAAAAACCACGAAATCTGAAAAAAAACCTTCCTGTTTTATGATGCAAATGAAGACCACCCCCAATCAAACCAAAACTGCCCGTTTCATATCTCAGTCTAATTTCACTGTTGTTTTCCGCAACAGGGTCTGTATTCATAGCAACAATCCCACCGATTGCATGGGGATTCAGCAACAGGCTTTCAGGGTTACCGGTCATTTCAAGCCGGTCATATAAAAAAGGAGGCATGCTTGAAAAATCAGCCTGTCCAGTCATAGCCGGATTAACAGGAAACCCATCAAAAAGTACTATTGTATGTGATGCCGAAGTACCTCTAAAAGCAAGAGTGGCAATTCCTCCCGGTGATTTTTCCTTAATAAAAACAGGAGAATACATCCTGATTTGTTCTGTAACTGAACTTAACGAGACTGACAAACTACTGAGTGAATCATTTTCTGATATCAGGGAAAATATCTCCTTTTCAGCACTCACTTGAAAAGGAGATAACAATACCGTATCTTTTGTTTCCTGTCCATTTGAAAAAAGAGTAACAACAAACAGAACAACAAAAACTACATGAGTAAACTTCATTGTATGATCAGTGTAGCTTTATGAATCAAACCATCCTCAGTTTGCAGCTGAATAATATAAAATCCTCCTGCTAATGTAGAAACCATGACAGAATGATCATTCCCTTCAGAATAATACAATTTCTTGCCATATAAATTAAAAATCTGAATTGTTTTGATTGAATAATCTTCAGGAATATAAATCATGTCAATTGCTGGATTTGGAAATACAGAAAAAGAAAGGGATTCATAATTAGAAATCAATGTCTGGGTATTATTTATCACTCCAACAGCATCGAGATCAAAACCGCAACTTTCAAAGGGAGTGGGAAAAGGATCATTGATTATATTTCCCAAATCATCCCAGGATGCAAATGATGGATCTATTGAACCTCCCACATCAATGATTTTGACATGTGTGATATTGTTTTTATCAAGAAGAGGGTCATTATCCACATCATCCAGATTGAACGGCAATCCAAACATTGATCTGTATTTTCCTGCCAGATGATGAATTTTTGTGGGATCAGTTTCCCCGAAGGTTGTGGTTTGAATATCTGTCTGGGTCAATGAAACTGCTGGGAATCTGAAATAATCAGTGCCGTTTGAGCTGACCTCAACAAAAGCAAGCTCAAGAAACGTATTGTTCAGGCTGTTTTCAAACACAGCAAAATCCCACCCGTGACCATTGACGATGGGATCTTCAAAAGTAAGGACTGCCTCACCCCTGTCACCAAGACTGACAACGAGATTGTCAGGGTAGCCATGTGCATTATTTGATGTTCCGTAAGAGGCTTTGTTACTCCCGCCAGCCTGAACTGTGGTATCAGACATATTCACAAACCCACGTTCCACGTGGCAACCATTTGCCCATGCAACAAAACACGAACTGTCTGCTGGGATTGCTGTTGATCCGGGTTCACCTGCTGCTGGCGGATACTGTGCACACACAAAAAGTGCTGAATTAACCAGGCATAATATAATGAAAATGCTTCTCATAAATTTTCTATTTTTTGACAACTTTTGTTGCAAAAACGCCTGACTGTGAGAATACCCGAACAAAATACAAACCTGGAGCAAGCCCTCTAACATTCAAATTTAAACCCTTCAGTTCATTTGTTTCAATCAGAATCAGCTTGCCTGAAGCATCTAAAATTTCGACCAGAAGAATCCTGTCTTCTGATTCAATATTTATATGATCGCTAACAGGATTTGGAAAAACATGAACAGAAGATACTGAAAATGAATTAACTGAAGCATCCACAGGAGCAGGAAGAGGATTTTCGGGGAGATTGAGCGGATTAAATGATGAATCCACATCTGTGTATGATGCGGCGAAAAACATGCTGTCTGTGAGTACTTCTGCAATACCATCCCAGTTCATTTCCCATTCTGTGCCATTATGCACAAACGTCATCCAGTAAAACGGAGAACCGCCTATTCCGCTATGTAAACCAAAACTCAGATCATTCAGAAATCCTCCTGAGGTATTGACTGAAAAGTTGCTGATTGCCAATGCAATATCGTTAAGCATATCATCAGCTGTTTTCGTTCCATCAAAACGGTAGCCGAATGCATAACAATCCTCTGCTCCATCGTTGAAATCAACAACAAGCATCGCGACATTTGAACCGGTTCCTGTCCAGTTCTGAATCTGGTTAAATTCAATTCCCTGGCTAAAGAGATTGATCGTGAGCAGCAAAGCTGCAAAAAAGAATACATTTTTTTTCATACATTGAAAGTTTAAAAGTTAATAAATAAATGAACTTTAAAACTCTCAAAACTTGTGGGATGTTGACGATGTGTTGAGTATCGTTCGCAGCTTTTTCTCCCGAAAGCTTTGAAAGTTGTTTTGCAATGGCAGGTCTTCTGACTTGTTTCCTTTCAGGCGCCTTCCCATCTTAAAAACAGACAGTGGCTTGATGCCTGAAACAACATAAAACTTACAGCAGCGGGTACTGTCCAGGATTCTCACCTGGTTCCCTTTTCATCATAAATTTTATAAAAAATTCATGAAACCATTGCACGGCAAAAATAGATTATTTTTTCAATTAAACTACAATTCAGAAAAAAAAAAATTATCTTACTCTTAGTTTCTGCCCGATTCTGATAATATCAGTTCTTTTCATATTATTCAGACGGCATAGATTATCAACAGTTATGTGATACTTAACAGCCAAACCGCTGAGTGTATCACCTGATCTGACAGTATGATATTGTGGCACTCCCGAGCTTACAGTCCCTCCTGAAGCTGATGTGGTATTGTTCACTGGTGCAAATTTTTTCTGGTACAGAATCAAAGTATCTGTTTTCAGATCAAATGCTTCAAAATCAATAATATCCTGAGGATTCAGAGCCACGCCTTTAAATCGTACCTCAAAATGAAGATGATCACCGGAAGATCGCCCTGTACTTCCTCCCAGTCCAATGGGGTCACCTGCAAACACAAGTTTTCCTGTTTCAGTTTCAAATTTTTGCAGATGTCCGTAGAGCGTTTCGAGCCCGTTAAAATGTCTGACAACAACCACATTACCGTATCCGCCAGCAACACCTGTATATCTGACAAATCCGTCAAAGGCAGAAACAACAGTATCTCCTGTAGTCAGATCAATATCTATCCCATAATGAAAACGACTCCGGCGAGGTCCGAATTTGGAAGTCACTCTGCCCTTATATGGATGCACGTAGGTCTGACCTGAACTTACCAGCAATGGTAATACCACCGAATCGCCAAGCTGTTCCCAGTATTTTTCCACATTTTGAACCATGGATGTATCCCACATGGAAAAAATAAGTGTATCAGAAAAAATATAAAGCAATGAATCACTGAAGTCATAAAAATGATTTGAAATGTCTATACTATCATTATGACTTTCATAAATATACTGTGTATCTTGTGTATAGCCTGCTTTCATTAACAAAACAAATACAAACAGGACAACAACCCTGAAACGCAAACCGGCCTGCATACTTTTCAT
>CAYRXH010000083.1:0-10465 GCA_964428185.1 uncultured Bacteroidales bacterium | reverse complement strand
GAGTTAAGGTGTCAGAGCATCCGTCAGTATTTGTAACAATCAGTGTAACAGTATAAGTATTTTCATTTGAAGGATACTGATGTGTTACAGGAGGAGGATCATTGCTGGTTGTTCCGTCACCGAAGTCCCAGAACCAGTTGGTAACATAAGTAGTATCGGCATAAAATGTAATCACCGGATCATACACTTTACCAACTTCAGGAACCCAGTAAAAATCAGCAATCGGTTGTCCAAATACCTCAATATAATTTGGCCTGAGCAGAGTATCATCGCACCCTGCATCAGTGACTACGATAAGACCAACACTGTAGGTTCCGGGATCATTATATGTATAAGTGGGATTCTGTTGAGTAGAAGTATATCCGTCACCAAATGACCAGTACCAGTTTGAAGGTGTTGGAGAAGACAGGTCAGTAAAATGAACAGTCAGTGGCATACAACCTGAAGAAGGTGTTCCGTTTAAAATTGCCATTGGAGCCAAATTGACATACACACTATCAAAGTGTGGATCGCTGGTACATCCGTCTTCAGTAACCTCAAGACTGACATACTGCCATCCTTCGAAAGGCCAGGTGACCTGATAAGGACCTTGTCCACTACCGCTGAGCACTGTTCCTCCGCTGAAGGACCAATTATAGGTAGATGAAGATGTCCCATCACCGGTATATACGATATTTGAAAACAAATCAGAACAAATGGGTGATTCAACATCAAAAGTGGATGTGGGAACAGGTTTCACATTAACACAGACAGTATCAGTGGCAAAACCGGATCCGTAAATGGTATCAGTCACGGTAACAACATAACAGGTATCTGTAGTAGGATACACCTGAGGAGGGTTGAAAACTGTAGGTCCGTGAGACCATTCAACAGCAGTTCCTGAGGGGCAGAGAATCTCAACCACATCAAGACCCCAGTGGTCGAAATCGGGTCCGGAATAGACATGCTGTGCCCATCTGAACATTGTATTAGGAGTTTGAGCAGCAGGAGGAACAGCAAAAGTATATTGTGCCCATGATGTGAAGTTTGTGGCCTGATAACTGCCTACTGAAGTAAATCCTGTTGAGTTAGGATATGAGGGTGTCAACACTCCATCGGGGCGGAAATATACGATATCTGTCCAGGTGTTTCCACCATTGATAGAATACTGTAATGAAAACCCTTCATCTGCAAGATCAGGTCCCTCACAATCGGTTCCTGAACCACCATGCTGAAATTCATATCTCATCCAGAATGTGATTTCACAGGCACCGTCAACATCAAATGAAACTGTGGTTAATGTACGGGGAATAGGAACTGCCATCCCCATCCAGAGATATATGGCATCAGGACCGGCACCACAGGGATTGGTAAAATTCACACCTGTTGTTGCAACCCAGCCCGCACCGGGAGTTCCGTTATTGAAGTCATTGGCCATCAGATACCCGCAACCGCCTATTGATGTCAGTGTAACAGCCTCCCCGACACAGATTTCATTAGGATAAATATTCGCAGTCACATCGCATTGTGCGTGAACAGTTGCTGATAAAACAAACAGCAAAACTGTCAGGAAAAAAACATTTATCTTTTTCATATATTATAATATTCAGAATTATTTAACAATGAAATTTCTTAACTCAAAATGGGATAAGATCCAATCTTCAAACTTGTAGTTAAGAAATTTTGAAAACATTTTCAGGGTTTTATCAGTGTCAAGAGCACAACTTCCGTCCAGTGTTTCATTTGGCTGAAGCAGAACCGAGCGGTGCTGCTCTTCAATATTTCCGTCAGGATTAATACATTTTTCGCCATACCATTTCACAATATCCCAGTCAACCTGCTTTATTGAATTCGTGGTATTGACAAGCCTGATCAATACATATTCTCTGTAAAACCCTTCTTCGGGAATGTTGCATTCAGTAAATTTATAATACTGTTGCACTCCGTTTGATTCCTGATATAATATCCAGTCTGTTGAACGCTCTATAGCAGGATATGAGTTTTGTCCCATAAGATTTACAGTGAAAACTGTTGACAAAATCAGAGTAAAAATAACCAATTGATGTCCTTTCATAGATGTGTATTTATTGAAAACAAGTTTATGATAACATATTGAAATAAAAGTCTAAAAATTCAAAAAAATTTTTGTAAAAATAAAAAGAAAAAAGAAATTGGAAGTATATTTTGTGTTACTTTTTAACACCAAGAATGAACCGATCTTTATGATATATATCTGTTTTCAACATAATATTACTGAACAGATGCATGTCATATCTGAATAAATCTATGCATTCTCCTCCTTTTGCTTCATTGATCTCAAAAACAAAAAATCCCCCGTGAGAAAGATTGGACACAACAATATTTTTCAGGATCCTGTAAAATGCCAGCGGGTCATCAGCCGGAGCAAACAATGCCGCAGGTGGTTCATAATCAAGCACTCTCCTGTTCATAAGCTTCCTTTCACCACTGGTGATATATGGTGGATTGCTGACAATACAGTCAAAAGTATTCTCATAGGGAAAATCTTCAGACATGAGATGATGTCTCCTCAGTTCAATACTCATGTGATGAATATTGGCATTATATGATGCTACAGCAAGTGCTTCCTCTGAGAAATCTGTTGCATAAACTTTTGACATGGGAAATTTCGCTTTTAAAGATAATGCTATGCAGCCGCTTCCGGTGGCAAGATCAAGTACTGAAGACGGTGTACCGTATTCATCAGCAAGTGAAACAACATTTTCTGTCAACTCCTCAGTTTCGGGACGAGGAATAAACACTGAGTTATTTACCCATAATTTCATATTACAAAACTCAGCCGTGCCTATAATATACTGATATGGCTCCCCTTCTGACAGTCGTTTGGCAGCATCAAGAAGAAAAGGTACAATCATTTCATTGATTTCTTCATCCATAATCAGCAACTGATGCACCGGATCTATTCCGCAGAAATGGCTGATGAACTCACGATAAATCACTTTCATCTCCTGCATATCGGAGTACAAATCTGAACTTCTGTATAAAAAAGCTTTGTATTCACCAAAAGTCATGATGCAAAAATAGGGACAATTTTCAGGATTAGAACTCATTTCTTATAGACTCACATCATAGTTTTTTTTATGATCCCCCATGAATTTTATGTTTTTATTAAATTTGCAGACCATTTTCCGATGAAAAAAATTAGTGTTTTGTTCCTTCTTTGCTTATCTTTAATTGTACATGCCAATGCAGCTGACAAACAAGATTCTGTGCTCTATGTAAGGCGTATACTGATCGTGGGTGATTCCCACCTGATGGGATACTTTGGTGAATCTCTTCAACAAACCCTTCACAATAACGGCCATTTTGATATTCTTTCAATTGCTATCGGCGGTGCCGGAAGCCGTAACTTTATAATGACAATGAGAAACAACTGCTGCGGATATAAAATCAGAGAATCCTTTTTTTATGAAACTTTTGAACCAAAGCAACGAATCAGAACCCTTGAATGGTGCAATTATCTCTCAGGTGAAATTGTAGGAAAGATATACAGAGGCCAGCTTTCGAATGTACTCCTGCAGTTTGATCCCCACATTGTCATTATTGCCCTGGGACATAACTTCATCAATGATCATCAGAATCTCGTCAATATACTCCTCAATTATAATAAAAACCTGAAAATTGTTTGGGTGGGTCCTTTTCTCAACAGGGAAATCAGTCAGCAAATGTATGCCATCAACAAATTGGTTCAGCAAAACAAACTCTTTCTGGTTCGAAGTGATGATATTATCGGAAGCGACACTGCTTCATGTGCACATTATTTCGGCAAAGCTGTTGACAGATGGACGGCAAAAGTGGTTGAAAGAATGGTTTCCGTTCTTCATGAACCGGTCGCAGGTGTCATCAGTTTCAAAGATAATACCCACTCCTACACATGGGATACACTGCCTTTTTTTATCCGGTATATTGATGATAAATTGCTGACGATGTTTCAGAATCAGTCTCCCGACGCCCTCGAAATTCTGTTGCCTTCAACAGGTCTTGAAGCATTTAGTTTCAGCCCACGCTATCTGAACAGACTGTACAGTCATCACTATCTTGAACCTGAAGCAATTACTTCAATAACAGATGCAGATGGGAACATATATGAAACAATGAAAGCAGGAAACAGCTTCTGGATAGCTTCAAACCTGAAAACCAGCCGTTATGCAGATGGATCACCAATAGATAAGCCAACTCCCGGCAATCCCCATTTTATGAATGAACAAGCTGCGGTTCTGCTTTCCCATCCCAATATTAACCCGCAGTATGGAAATCTGTATTCATGGTATGCCATTGCCGGTAATAAAAAAATATGCCCTCAGGGGTGGCATGTTCCCGATATTTCTGAAATTATATATCTGTACGAATTTTCAGAAACTGAGGCTGGAGAGCTATTTTCTCCGACACCCTGGATCAACAGCGACGGAAGAACTCTTGACTCAAACAGGTATTTCTTTATGTGGACGATCAACTCTGTTCAGGACAACACAAACAGTGCATGGGTAAGCGTCTATGACACTGAAACTCAATCCTCCTTTTTTCTGAACAGAAATAAAAAACAGGGGTTTCCGGTTCGCTGTGTAAAAGATTAATCATTCGTATTTTATACATACATCAATCATATGAACGACATTATTATTACCAAAGCAACAGAAAAGGATTTTCAGGATATACTCGACTGTATTAAAGAGCTTGCTGAATTTGAACGTGCTCCCGAGAAAGTAACCAATAATATTGAACAAATGCATAGTGAAAAAGACTATTTTCAGTGTTTTATTGCTCGGAACATATCAGGCGAAACACTGGGAATTGCTCTGTATTTTTTTGCCTACTATACCTGGGTGGGAAAATCACTCTACCTTGATGATATTTATGTAAAAGAAAAATACAGAAGCTCAGGCATCGGCAAAGCACTGCTCAATAAAATTTTTGAAACAGCACAGACCGAACAATGTTCAAGAGTCAGATTTCAGGTACTTAACTGGAACCTGAATGCCATTGAATTCTATAAAAAAACAGGAGCCACTCTCGACAATGAATGGATCAACTGTGATTATGACAAACAGTACATCAAAGACTATCGGGGCTTGTAAGTACCATACTCCTTCTTCTTCTTTCCAGACATCCCAGTTCACTCAATATGATTGCTGTTGCACCCCAAATTTTAATGTCTTTCCACACCCAGCAGGGTGCTGTTATATGACCACTTGATGTTGAAAAATCTGCACTGAAAATTGTGTCCTCAGTCATGAAACAATCAAAGGGGACATAAAGGATTTCTGCTACTTCGTCGGGTGAAGCCCTTAAAACAGGTTTTTCATTCAAAAAATATAAATAAGGATCAACCAGAAAACCACTGGGAGGAATAAACAAAGGCGTAAGTCGGCACAACATATCCCCGCGGTTCAGAGTGATCCCCACTTCTTCATTGGCCTCACGAATTGCAGTATCCAGAGTATCAGCATCTTCACCTTCTTCAAACCGTCCCCCAGGAAAGGCAATCTGACCACTGTGAACACGTCCGTCCTCTGTTCTTCTGATAAAAACAAGATACAAGCTTCCAGCTTCCGGATAACACAAAATCATCACTCCGCTGCGCACAGCCTTAACACCTTCAGGGACTTCCATAATTCGTCCGCTTGGAATAAATGAAAGAGCAGACTGTTTGCACAATGAAAAGTCACTGTGGGTGAGTGATCGGTAAAAGCCTGTAAAATTCTCCCTGTTTGTAAAATCCATAAATCAAAATTATGAATTTTCACTCTGCTCAGATGAGGTTTTTATCTCTTTCCTTGAATTAAAATTGCGAATAATGTACAAAATAATCCCTTGTTTTTTCATCCTGCTGTCATTAGTTACCACTGCAAATGACGGTGTTTTCCTTATGGCAGGTAATCAATTGATCCCGGTCAATGAATCTGATATTTCTGTACAAAAAAAATTCTCACTATCAGAAAAACTGAAAACGGGATGATTGAAGTGAATGTGTAATGCTAATTCTTTAATCCCGGACAACAGAAATCCCTGATTGTGGGGTTTTGAAGCCATGTCTCCCAGTGGGCATGCAGATGTAAGACCAGTAAACGGTAAACACCCTGACATGAAAGATTTCAGTTTTGTAATGAACAATGCTGCTCTCTCTTTTGAAGTGGCTATTGTGAAATACTCAGATTATGTTATCAATGGTTCTATTGTCAATTATACTCCTGAACTGATTCTGGAAAAAATCGGTGATGACGTGAATGATGCTGATTCCTACTATGTTTATCATTTCAAGAATTCATTTAAACTGGGAGTCAATATCATCAACATACCTTTGCCTATCATATTTCTGGTTCAGTGGATCTTGGCCTGTATTTCAACTATGTGCTTACTGTTGCCAACAGATGGGGAAAAACAGATTGACAACTTTGCTCTTATTATCGAAATGGGTGAATTTGAAAGCTTTTATATAAGTTCTGTCTTTTTTGAAAATGCAGATGACTGGAAAATTGATGGTGAGGGAACAAAACTACACAGAAGTGTTGAAGAAATTTATATGACTGATAGTCCTGGTGCTCAACTCCATATAAGAATAGGACAAATTGTTTTTCAACAGAAAAATTACTATCCCCTAGATGAATTGCTTCTTTTCACAGTAATTTATTATCTTTATCAGGATATAAAATTTGACTTCAGAACTGAAATTCACCCCCTTCCTCTCAGATATCAGTACCTGATTCTTGAGCCTGCAGATGATAACTCCAAATCAGTATTGAGGAATATTCCCTAGCCCCGAAAATGTTATGTTTTTAAAAATCAGCATATTAAAACATCTTATGAACTGACAGACTGGTATACACCATACCCTGACTATTAAGAAAGTATGGAATCATTGACTCAGGAAGAAAAAGAGTGGGTTGAAAATATATGTAAATCAATTTCTGAAGTAGCTTTTAAGCCTGAAGTTCTTCCTGCCGTCTGTATATTGCTTCCAAGGCTTGAGCCACCGCCTCAGCAGAATAGTTCTTTTCAATAAAATCTCTCATAACTACAGGATCAAAGCGAGAATTATTATCAAGAATCTTGTGTATCGCCTGTGCAAGTGCTTCATCATCACCTGTTTTTACCACTATACCGAATTCAGACCCAATAATGCCCCCAAATCCTGCAACATCAGTCACCACCACGGGAACTCCGCACGAAAGACTTTCATAAACCACAATTCCAAAAGTTTCATAACGGCTACTCAAAACTAGACAATTTGCTTGTGACATCACCGCATGCAAATCTTCTCCTTCCAGCAAACCATGAAACCTTGTTACATCATCAAGTTGCATTTCTGATACCAGTTTTTTCATCTTTTCTACATCTTGTCCTGTACCAACCAGATCCAGTATAAAATCATTACAATAATTTTGTAAATGTTTAATAGAATTTAACAACCCGCTAATATTCTTTGATTTATCTTCAAAACAACTAACATGTACAATATGTTTTTTTTCTGTTGATTTTCTCACAACAGGGATGAAAAGATTTGTATCAATCACATTTGGAACGATCTGAAAATTGGCTTTGATCCCAGCCTTTTGCATGGCTGTTTTCAGGGTAACTGAAGGAACAATGACTGCTTTTGCTTTTCTTGCTGTCCGCCGTGTCATCATCCTTCTCAGAAGTCCGATATATGAGTAATTCTCAGGGTAATATCTTGACCAATGTTCTGAAACAACAAATGGAATCCCAAGTTTCAATGCTATCCAATAGGATGCCACAGCTGTTCGTGTAAAAATATTCCCGTGAATCAGGTCGGGAACTCCATATTTATCAACATATTCTTCAACACCATTCTGGTATGCCCTTATAGTTCTGATTACATTTGTAAGACCTGAGGATGATTTTCTGAAAAAAACACGGAATTCAGGCAATGATTGTTCAAAAACTTCATACTCAGTCATGTATTTTTCTTTCTGAATCGCAGGAAATACGGCCACAACACCTGTTTTTGCAATTTTGCCAGCAGCAAAGGCCTGTTTTCTGACAAACAAGCCGAGCATGGGATCGTGCCTGTGTGGGTACCAAGGAGTCAGAAACAACACATGCTGATTCATCTATTTGTAATTTGGCGTCATCCCCAGATGAAACATGAGAAAGCTCTGAATATCAGCTGCTTCATCAATTATTTTTGAGACGGGTTTGCCTGCCCCGTGACCTGCCTGTGTTTCAATACGGATCAGCACAGGATTACTGCCTTTATGATTTTCCTGCAGGGTAGCAATGTACTTGTAGGAATGGGCAGGTACAACCCTGTCATCATGATCTGCAGTGGTAACAAGCGTTGCAGGATAATTCACTCCTTTCCTGATGTTATGCAAAGGTGAATATTTGTAGATGTATTCAAATTCTTCCTTGTTATCGCTTGAACCATAATCTCCTGTCCAGGCCCAGCCTATGGTGAATTTATGAAAACGAAGCATATCCATCACTCCCACAGCAGGCAAAGCAACTTTAAACAAATCAGGACGCTGATTTGAAACAGCTCCAACCAACAAACCACCGTTGGAACCACCCTGAATACCAATAAGTTGAGCCGATGTATATTTCTCTTCGATCAGATATTCTGCTGCTGCAATAAAATCGTCAAACACATTTTGTTTCTGCAATTTTGTTCCTGCCATATGCCATTCTTTTCCGAATTCACCGCCACCTCTGATATTGGCCACAGCATAAATGCCTCCGTTTTCAAGAAAAGGTACTATGGAAACACTGAACCGGGGTGTTAGGCTAATATTGAATCCACCGTAACCGTATAGCAACAACGGATTCTTCCCGTTCAGCTCTGTCCCCTGCTTCATGGTAATAAACATCGGCACTTTTGTTCCGTCTTTCGATGTGTACCACACCTGCCTTGTTTCATATTCCTTGAAATTAAAATCCACCTTTGGTTCAAACCATACTTTCAGTGATTGCTTTTTCAAATCGTATTCATATCCTGAAAAGGGATGAGTGTATGACATAAAACCAAAATACATGGTATCGGATTCAATATTTCCGCTCAGTCCCGAAACAGTTCCTATGCCTGGCAGTTCAATCTCATACTGTTTCTGCCCTGAATGTGAATACACATAGAGGGTATTATAGGCATTTTCTAGAGCCTGAATTACAATGTAATTCTTTGTCACCAGTACACCCTGCATCACATAGGACTGCTCGGGAATAAACTCTTTCCAATGATCACGATGGGGATTTGAAGGATCTGCAATCATCAGTTTGTATCTGGGGGCACCGTCATTGGTGTACATCAAAAATTTTCCGTCAAGCATATCTATAAACGCGTAGGTGTACTGAAAATCAGCACTTGTCATCGGGGTAAACCCTGCTTCAATATTTGAAGGATCAGCAAGATACAGTGCATTATTGCTGGTGGTTTGTGACTCGGAAAGGAACAACCACTTCTGATCATCATCAATGCCCGTCCGATAAGTTCTCAGTGGTTCACTGTCGTTGCGGAAAATCAGCTTATCTTCCGACTGTGGCGTGTTCAGCTTATGATAATAGACAGAATGATACTCATTCTTTCCTGATAATGCCTTGCTTTCATCTTCAGGATTATATCTACTGTAGAAAAATCCGTCTCCATACCAGGTGATTCCACTGAATTTGAGCCATTCCAGATGGTCAATAAGGTTTTTACCAGTCTCTATATCAATCACATAGGCCTCGTTCCAGTCTGAACCTCCTCGTGATATCAAATATGCAAAATACCGTGCATCATGCGAAACTGACATCCCTGCAACTGATACGGTTCCGTCTTCTGACAATAGATTGGGATCAAGCAGAATTGCCGGCACTCCCCTGCCTCCGTCACGAACATAAATCACACTCTGATTCTGCATTCCTGTGTTGTGGGAATAAAAATATTTTCCCTTTTGAATTGAAGGGATTGATGTCCTTTCATAGTTCCATAGCTGCTCGAGCCTTGCCCTTACTGCTTTTCTGAACGGAATGGTCTCCAGATGGGCAAATGTAACCTCATTCTGTGCCTTCACCCAGAGTTTTGTCTCCTCACTGTTTTCATCCTCCAGCCAGCGGTATGGATCAGCAACCTTCACCCCGTGATATTCATCCACATGATCGGATTTTCGGCTCACAGGATATGTAATCTTCTGTGCATTCACAAATTGACATGTTATGCCGAATGCGATACTAAGCAAAACGATTTTTTTCATATTCCTTTTTTTTTACAAATATACTTTGAATTTTTTCACTGTTCATATTGTTACAAGCTGAAATACATGAAACCAATCGAAATAATAATATTCGCCTTGTATTTAAGTACCTAACTGAAGAACACTTCTGTGATTTCACAGATCAACTGATTACATCATTTTACGTAGTCTTTGTAATTTTTTTTACATTATGTACAACCATATAATGTTTTTATTGTCTTAATTAACGGTAACAACTAATCCTCATGAAGAAGCTAATT
>CAYRXH010000082.1:0-10720 GCA_964428185.1 uncultured Bacteroidales bacterium | reverse complement strand
GTTAAATATTTGATTTATCCTGTTAGATTGTTTTTTATCTAACAGGACAATTTAACGGGGTAAATGTAAATTAAAATGTTCATGTAAATTTGTAAAAAAATACCCTGTTATGAAACCTTTTCCTATTCTGTTTGCAATACTTGTTATTATGGTTTCCTGTAAAACCATGAAGAGTGACAAGAAAGATGTCCTTGTGCAAAGGACAGCATCCTATGTCTGGATGAGCGGGATGATTTTTACAAATTCATTCATTAATAAAGTCGGAGAGCCCAATCCCGATATACAGGATTATTATTTTCATTATTCAGGTGAAAATTATTTTATTAAGTTGTCAGAATGTGAATGGGAGGGAAATATTTCAGATTTTAATATGATATGGGTGAAGATCAGGGGTGAAATCAGAAACGGACTTTGGGATTCAGATGATCCTAAAGTGCAGAGCAGAATAGGATATTATCTTGTTTTTTCTGACATAGAAGTGATTGAACAACCTGTAGAAATTCTTTTTGTTGACGGAAATGCCAACCGTTATGAAATAAAAAGAAGCAGTTTATTTTATGATCCTGTCACTGTTGTTGAAAGTTCTTCAGGAATATATAGCGGTGGAACTGAGAAGACAATTTCGTATAGTTTGGAACATTTCATGAAAATTTATTTTATGATTGAAGCGATGAGAGGAGAGAAGGAACTTATTATTCAGGAAAGAGTGATGGGATCGGGTTTCTTTAAATTAAAATTCAAGGACAAGGAGATTGAATTTATTATAGCTGATTGCACTCCGTTGAAAGATTTTCAGAAGTCACTAAATGACATGATTGACAGGTTTTCCGGGGATGAGTAAAGAGTATTTGCAGACTTTCAGGGAAGCACTTTACGATAGTCGCAGGGTGACAGCAGACATGATGGCAGTTGCTGTGGGTGATGATTCAGAAAAGTTTGGTATTTTGTATGGGATGGCATTTTCTGAATCCTATCCTTTATGCATGAGATCGGCCAATGTATGCAAAATATGTTGTGAAACAAATCCTGAACTCATAGTGCCATTTCTGGATGAATTGCCTGTTAAACTGGAGATGTGTGTAGAAGATGGCGTAAAACGTAGTTTTTTAAAGATTTATGCAGATTGCCTGAATGAGAAGCAATACAGAAATTATGATAAACTGGCTGAAATTGTATTTGCATTTATTGGAGATATGAAACAGTCAATAGCAGTCAGGGCATACTGCCTGGAGATTGCAGTGAAACTATGCCGACTTGAACCTGTTCTTGTGAATGAGGTTCTTGAAATTGCACGATTTGAGATGGAGAGTCCTCATTGTGGAATGCAGGCCAAGGCGAGGATGGTGATTGATAAACTTCTTAAAAAACAATACCTACGATGAGAGATATGTTCAGACAAGTATCCACAATTTATGGAAGTAAAAAATGGGAAAGTTCTGTAAAACGTGCATCAGAGATATATCGCAAAACAGACGACATCCGGAATGAATTTTCAAGGGATTACAACCGCATATTACACTGCAATGCCTATCGCCGGTTGAAACACAAGACTCAGGTTTTTTATGGAACCCGAAATGATCATATTTGTACCAGAATTGAACATGTGCAGCATGTGGCAGCCATGAGTTCCACAATTGCGCAGGAGCTGGGACTGAATGTTGATCTGGTGGCAGCGATTGCCCTGGGTCATGATATTGGGCATGCACCATTTGGTCATCAAGGGGAGAAGATTCTTTCTGTTTTGGCCGGAATATGCGAAAAGCCAAAATTCTGGCATGAACAGAATTCACTGATTGTTGCAGACAAAATTGAAACCCTTGCGGGACTTGACGGGAAAAGACGAAACCTGAACCTGACCTATGCAGTTCGCGACGGATTGATTTCTCATTGCGGTGAAGTGGATGAAAACAGCATTAAACCACGTGAAGAAGATATTGATCTATACTCAATTGAACGCCCCAATCAGTATCCACCTTTCACATGGGAAGCCTGTGTGGTGAAACTTGCTGATAAAATTGCTTATCTTGGTCGTGATATTGAAGATGCGTTGCGTTTAAAAATATTGGATAATGACCAACTTGATGAACTCAGAGACACATTGAAAATGAAGTTTGGCTCTACCATTGAAAAAATAAATACAACTAATTTGGTGCATGGCTTCATCATGGATCTTGTTGAACATTCTGATCCTGAAAAAGGACTTTGCTTTTCAGATGAATATTTTCAGTTGATGAACAATATCAAGGAATTTAACAACAAAAATATATACAAGCATCAGAGGTTGTATTATTATAATAGGTATGCAGGGCTTGTGCTGGAGTCAATTTTTCAGGCGCTATATGATGCCTATGAGAGTCTTCCTGATCTTTCAGCTCTGATGAGATTTTACCCTCAACTTGCCTCAAATTTCAAAGATTGGCTTGTACGCTATTCGGATCTCGATGAAATTGAAAAGGCCGAGCAAAATTATGAGATTCCTGTTGTTTACAGACTATCTGAAAAAGAAGATTATAAAACAGCAGTTTTGATGTATATTGCTCTGATGTCCGACTTTTATGCTCTTGAACAGTTTGAGCAACTGGTGGCTTTTTAATTTTTTTTGAAAAAAGAAGTCTCAGTACCTTTTTTCGAGAGTAAAAGTAAAAATTTTTTTAAATTTCTTTTTCAGGAGCACCAGAGCAGAATAATAGATTCCCACTGTTCCGACAGATGAAAGAGCTGCAATACCTTCATGCTGCGTAAAAAAATAAGTGAGAAAGAGTGCAATGAGCAGAGCAATCACCGGAAGAATATATCCTATAAATAATGCTTGCATCCCCAAAGATTCACGGATAAAGATAGTTACCTTGTCCCCGGGTATAAAATCAGGATACTGATCAGAGGGGATTTCAATCACCTTATCAGATTTTCCGAATGCGGAACAATATCCTTTTGCATGGCAGGACGAACATGCGGAGGCTACTTCAATATCAACGAAAATAATTCCGTTGTCGATGTTTTTTACAATACCATCATGTTCAAGTGTAGAGGCGTTACTCATTGGATGAAGTTGTGACAGCAAAATTACGAAAAAAAAAGGCTGTAAATTAGGCAGCCTTTTTGAGAAGAAAAAAATTCTTAAAATTTGTAGATGAAAGCAAGCAGAGCTCTCACGTTACTTACGTTTGTTGTTTCAGAAACAATTCCCATTTCATCTGACGTACCATAAGCAGCAGTGGTGTATTCAAGTTCAAAAGCGATGGTTGATTTTCCCTGAATAAATGCAAGGCGCGGAGAAACACGATAAACACTTAAAATATCGGCACCACGGGCAAATACCGTACCTGCTCCGGGTTCAATACGGTCAGTTGTTCCAAGATTCTGAGTGTATCCGGCAAACAAACCGGCAACAAATTTCTCACCTGTGTAATACAGTTCAGTCCATGCAGAACCGGTGTTGTAATTGGTGTACTCACGAATACCAGTAATAGTATCAACACTTCCATATTTTACAGCATAACCTCCGAGCCCGAAAATATCAAAAGCGTTCTGAGCATATACTCCCTGAAGTTTGAATGTGATTTTTCCAAGTACCACTTTTCCAAACGCTGAAGCTGATAAGCTACTGAGAGTGTTATTTGTAATATAACCATTGCCGGTTTCAATCTGAGGCATAATAGTTTTATAATCTACACTTGCACCAAAAATATGCTTAGTGTCCTTAGGTTTAAACGCAATGGTGAGGTTTGCAGATGGTATTCCTGCATTTCTGATATAAGCAGTTGAAGCACCGCTAGGTCCTGTACTTGTAAAATCCCTTTGTGAATATGCTGTAACAGCTGCATCAATAGGTCCAAGTTTTTTTGTAAATTTTATTTGCGGATTTCTTGCAAATGGCTGAAATGGAACACCTGTATTGAAGGAAATTACTTCAGGGAAAGCTTGCGCAATAAACATTGGGTGCCATGTTTGACCGGCAAGAAGTTCAGATTTAGCCCAAGAGAATTTAACATAAGCATGACGCAAGCGCAATCCGTTGATGTCACTATCAGATGTGCCGAAAAATTCACCTTCAATAAGTCCTGAGGTTTTAGCCCCAAAAGCATCAGGTCCGGTAATGTTTCCCGTTAAACGAGTTTGAATGGCTAACATTGTTAAACTGGGAGCTTCATTCACATCATTACTGTCAGCATCATATTTGATAGCAGCTGGAAAGAAATAAAAATGACCATCTCTTGCTGCAACAGTCTGCCTGGTGTCATAATAATTGTCAGCCTTCACAAAGCCACCAAGGCTAATGCCAAATTTCTTCTCACTATCTTCCTGTTGAGAAAATGCTGTTGAACTGATAATGAATAATGTAATCAGTGTAAGTAAAATGTTTTTTAATTTCATAGACTTTTGGTTTAGTGAATAACAATGTTGCAATAAAATCAAATGACTTGTGTGTGCAAAAGTAAAATTTAATTTTTTAAAGATGCTTATTCATATTAAAATAATCTTATTGCTAGCCATTCAATACAATGTAAAAGAAGAAATGTTTATGGCTTTTTTGCTAATATTGCATTTTGGATGAAAGTATGAATTCTATAAACACATATAAAGTTGAAGTCAAGGGACTTGTTCAAGGAGTGGGATTTCGTCCCTTTATATATCGTTTGGCCTTGGAAGCCGGACTGAAAGGGACTGTGGAAAACAGAAATGACGGTGTTGTCATCAAACTGACATGTGAACAGAATGATTTGTTGAAATTTATTGATGACCTTAAAAAACATGCACCTCCTGCTTCAAATATTTATTCAATTGACTATTCAATTGTTACGTATCAGGAGTTTGAAGACTTCAGTATCGTGCAGAGTACATCTGTGTCAGATTCTGTGACAGATGTTAGTCCTGATATTGCTGTTTGTGATTATTGTTTGGCTGACATGAAGGTTCAGACCACCCGCATGGATTATCCATTTATAAATTGCACCAATTGCGGACCCCGTTTTACCATCATCAAAGATTTGCCCTATGACAGGGAGAAAACAACGATGAATGTGTTTCAAATGTGTGCTGATTGTCATGCTGAATATACTAACATCCTAGACCGGAGGTTTCATGCACAACCGGTTGCCTGTGCCGTTTGTGGTCCCAGATATTCGCTTCATTTGAATAATAGGGTGATTACTGAACAGGATGAGATTTTGAACACAACTGCTGCTCTTTTGCAAAACGGAGAAATTGTGACCATCAAGGGATTGGGTGGTTTTTTTATTGCATGTGATGCAGGGAATAATAACACTGTCGAAAGGCTGAGGGTATTGAAAAATCGCGAAGCAAAACCCTTTGCAGTCATGTTTCGCAATCTGTTCACAATAAAAAAATATGCTTTTGTTGAAGAAAATGAAGAAAAGTCGCTTGTTTCATTAAGACGACCGATTGTACTTCTCAAACAAAGGAATTTGACAGCACCTTCTGTTTGTGCAGGATTTGATACCATTGGGGCGATGCTTCCCTATATGCCCTTTCATTATCTTCTTTTTGAAAATATGAGTCTTGATGCTATTGTGCTCACCAGTGGTAACATTTCAGATGAGCCCATAATCATTGACAATGAAGAAGCATTGAATGTGCTTGGCGACATTTCAGATGCTGTATTAACCTATAATCGTGACATTCACAATCGGGCAGATGATTCAGTGATTGTGGTGATGAACGGACTTGAACGAATGATCAGGCGTTCAAGAGGATATGTTCCTTCTCCTATAGAGACTTCTGTAAAAGTTGAAGGAATTCTTTCCACAGGTGCTGAGCTTGTGAATTGTTTCTGTATCGGAAAAGGAAATCAGGCGATTATGAGTCAGCACATTGGAGATCTTAAAAATGCCGAAACCTTTGATTTTTTTTGTGAAAGCATAAAGAAATATGAGAAATTGTTCCGCTTTGCTCCTGAACTGGTTGTTTGTGATATGCACCCCGATTATTTTTCAAGCCGTTATGCCGAAGAGACAGGATTGCCTTTGTTGAAAGTTCAGCATCATCATGCACACATCGCATCATGTATGGCTGAAAACGGGCTGAATGAAAAAGTGATCGGTGTTGCCATGGATGGCACCGGACTAGGTCATGACGGCCATATCTGGGGCAGCGAATTCATGGTTTGTGATTATTCCGGGTATGAAAGGATCTCACATTTTGAGTATATCCCTCTGCCAGGAGGGGATAAAGTGACACATGAGCCATGGAGAACGGCAGTGTCAATACTTTATAAAATTTATGGCAATGAATTATTTTCGTTGGACTTACCATTTCTCAATCAAATAGATTCACAGCACCTCAGGATGATTGTATCAGCTATTGATCAGGGGATTAATACCCCTCTTTCTTCGGGGGCAGGAAGATTATTTGATGCTGTCAGTGCCATGACAGGTGTTTGCCCGGTGAGCCGCTTTCATGCTGAAGCACCAATGAGACTGGAATCAATCATCAGGCATGGAGAAATAGGATGTTATGATTTTAATATAGGCACTGTTATCTCATTTGAACCCATGGTGAAACAGATTGTTCGGGATATTCTTCATAATACTGATACTGGAGTCATTGCAGCTCGTTTTCATAATACAGTGATTGCAACAATTATTGAGACAGTTGAAAATATCCGCCATGAAACAGGACTGTCTGTCGTTGCATTGTCGGGAGGCAGTTTTCAGAACAGATATTTGAGCCAGCAGCTGGAAAATCAATTAAGTTCGCTCCATTTCAATGTGTATGTGCAGAAGCGTGTGCCTGCAAATGATGGTGGTCTGGCATTGGGGCAGTTGTTGATTGGAGGGAGGCTTCAGGAGTCATAGCCTGACAAGGTTTATCTTCAATTTCATCAGATTTTTTCAACAATTTTTCGTATCTTTGCATTCAGTAAAAAAAAAAGTGAAAAATGTGTCTTAGTGTTCCAGGAAAAATAATTTCAATTCAAGGTGATATGGCCGTTGTATCAGTTGGAGGTAATGAATATGAAGCTTCTCTCCAACTTCTTGATGATGTAAGAGTGGGTGATTATATCCTTTTACATACCGGTTTTGCAATTCAGAAAATTGATGAAGCAGAAGCCCTTGAAACACTTAAAGTATTTTACGAATTTGATGAACTGAATGAACATATCAAACCGAAGCTTGAAGAGTAAGATCTTTGTATTAATCATCCATGCCCATTTATGAAATATATTGATGAATTTCGAGACAAACAAAAGGTTGATTCTCTGCTCAGACAGATTCAGTCATTAAGCAAAACCAATGTGATATTGATGGAAGTGTGCGGTGGACACACCTGGGCCATACAGAAGTTTGGAATCCCTTCTTTATTACCAACAACAATTAAACTGGTTTCCGGACCAGGATGTCCTGTTTGTGTTACCGACCGGAAATTTATTGATCATGCAGTGGCTCTGAGCCGGATTTCGGGCGTAATCATAACAACCTATGGTGATCTCATGCGGGTTCCTGGTTCATCATCTACACTTGCAACCGAAAAAAGCAGGGGTGCAGATGTGAGGATGGTTTATTCTGTTCTTGATGCACTTAAAATTGCAGAGGAGAATCCTGATAAAAAAATTATTTTCCTTGGTATTGGATTTGAAACCACAACGCCTCCAAGCGCAGCAGGATTGATTAATGCAAAAAAGAAAAATCTGAAGAATTTCTTTTTGCTGAGTTCACACAAAATCATGCCCCCTGCCATGGGAGCTCTCATTGATGATGGAGTAAAGATCAGCGGATACATTGCTCCGGGTCATGTGAGTGTGATAACGGGCACATCCATTTATGATCCTATTCCTGCAGCCTATGGTGTCGGATGTGTAGTTTCAGGATTCGAGCCTGTTGATATTTTACAATCTGTTCTTATGCTGGTCAGGCAGATTGAAACAAATGATTTTAAAGTTGAAATTCAGTATCGCCGTGCTGTCACCAGAGAAGGTAATGTGAAAGCCAGACAAGCCATTGCTGAAGTGTTTGAATTGCGGGATGACTGGTGGAGAGGATTTGGAACATTACCTCAGAGTGGTCTTGGTGTAAATGAGAAATATGCAATGTTTGATGCTGAAAGGATGTTTCAAGTAAACATTGAACCCACAAAAGAGGATAATGGCTGTATATGCGGTGAAATACTTAAAGGATTGAAAATACCTACTGATTGTAAATTGTTTGGAAAGGTATGCAATTCATCCAATCCTGTCGGTGCTTGTATGGTATCTCATGAAGGTGCTTGCAATGCCTACTATCGTTTCGGATCATTTCAATAATTAATCAAGGTGGGATCATGAAAGAGAACAATATATTATTGGGTCACGGTAGCGGGGGCAAACTGACACATGAGCTGATCAGCGGATTGTTTACCCGTCATTTCAGCAACCCTGTGCTTGACCAACAGAGTGATTCAGCCATTCTCAATGTGGATTCAGGAAAACTGGCATTTACAACTGATTCCTATGTTATTGACCCTGTTTTTTTTCCGGGTGGTAATATAGGAAAACTTGCAGTGTGTGGAACTGTCAATGATCTTGCTGTTTCCGGAGCTGTTCCTAAATATATAAGCGCAGGGTTTATTATCGAGGAAGGTTTTTCCATGAGTCAACTTGAAGAAATTGTTGTTTCCATGTCTGAGGAGGCAAAAAAAGCGGGAGTTACGATAGTTACAGGCGATACCAAAGTTGTCAGCAAGGGACAATGTGATAAAATATTTATTAATACTTCAGGGCTCGGATTTCTTGATGAACGATACGAGCACATTTCCACAGGCTCGAAGATAAAAAGCGGTGCTAAAATTATGATCAACGGTCCCATTGCCCAACATGGGATGGCAGTGATGGCAGTCAGAAATTTCGGTAACTTTAAAACTGATATTCAGTCCGATTGCGCCTGTCTTCATCATCTCATCAAAGAAGTTTTGGATTCAGGAGCAGATGTTAAATTTATGCGCGATGCCACCAGGGGAGGACTTGCAACAGTATTGTGTGAAATAGCTTCAAAATGTAATGCAGGGGTGTTGCTTCATGAAGAATTTATTCCTGTAGATGAAAATGTTCGCGGGATGTGTGAGCTTTTGGGATTTGACCCCCTGTATGTTGCCAATGAAGGGAAAGTTGTTATGGTTGTGGCTGCTGAAGATGAGGAAAAAGTGATGAAAATTCTTCACGGCAATGCTCTAGGAACTCATGCATCAGTGATTGGTGAAATATATTCTGCTCATCCCGGAAGAGCTGTTGTTAAAACTACAATAGGCGGCAGCAGAATATTGGATATGCTTGCCGGAGAGCAATTGCCCAGAATCTGTTAATAAATTATGGAAACAATGCATGAATTGTCAATTGTGATGAATATCCTTGAGACTGTTGAAGAAACAGCCAAAAAGCATCAAGCAAGTGTGGTGCATGAAATTGAAATGGCAGTAGGAATCTTGTCGGGAGTTGAATTTGACGCACTTGATTTTGCCTTTGAAAATTCTCCCAAACCTGCTTTGCTTCAAAATGTAAAATTTGTGGTGCACAAAATACAACCCATGGCAAAATGCCTAGATTGCGGGAATGAATTTTCTACAGATCAGTACAGCACTCCGTGTACCAAATGTAGTTCCATTAAAACAGAAATCATTCGCGGCAATGAATTGAAGATTCAATCGTTTAAGATGGACTAGTTCTGTAATTTATTAAAGGATATTTCGTTCCATGCAATAAATTTAAACAGCAGAAAAATCACTAACTTTGCAATTCACTAAAAAAATCAAACATTATGTGCGATACCTGCGGATGCGATCACAGTCATGAGCCGATAAAATATACAATTCCCAGACACGACCATGCTCACGAACATAATCATACTCACGATCATGACCATATCGAACATGTTCATGGTGAACACGAACATACTCATGCTCATACTCATTCACACGTACATTCTCATTCTCATCCTCATGATCACGACCACAACCACAACCACAACCATGCTCATACTCATGACGAAGATCATGTCCACGAACATACCCATCATCATTCACATTCACATTCCCATTCACACGATCAGGATCATTCCCACTCCAAAGTTGTTCAGCTTGAACAGGATGTTTTGTCAAAAAACAATATGCTGGCAATGCGGAACAGAGGTTTCTTTGAAGCGAAACGTATTTTTGTGCTGAACCTAGTGAGCTCTCCGGGATCAGGGAAAACTACACTTCTTGAAAAAACCATTGCAGCCATGAAGAACGAACTGAATTTTTTTGTAGTGGAGGGCGACCAGCAGACCGTCAATGATGCTCAGAGAATCAGCGCAACAGGCGTTCCTGTAATTCAAATCAATACAGGTAACGGCTGCCATCTTGATGCTGAAATGATCAATAAAGCTGTAAAGCAGCTTGATGTTGCAGACAATTCTGTTCTGATTATAGAAAATGTCGGCAATCTTGTGTGTCCTGCCATGTTTGATCTGGGAGAAAGCAAACGGGTTGTGGTTATCAGTGTCACCGAAGGCGAAGATAAACCGCTGAAATATCCGGGAATGTTCCATTCTTCTGATATTTGTATTATCAACAAAACAGATTTGCTTCCCTATGTTGACTTCAATGTGGAAAAAGCAAAAGAATATGCCTTGCAGGTGAATCATCATCTTGAGTTTATTGAACTTTCAGCCACCTCGGGAGAGGGCATGCAGCAATGGTTTAATTGGTTGCGAAGCAATAAATCATAAATGGAAAAAATCCCTTCATTTGT
>CAYRXH010000081.1:0-10764 GCA_964428185.1 uncultured Bacteroidales bacterium | reverse complement strand
TAATATATTGAAAATTTATGCCATATATAAAAGTTTATGTTCATTTTGTGTGGTCAACAAAAAACAGAATTAAGTTTCTTACTGAAGAAATAAGAAAAGATGTTTTTGCTCATATTGTTGAAAATGCAACTCAAAAAAAGATAAAAATTGTTCAAATAGGAGGCTACTTTGACCATGTTAATTGTTTAATTTCATTAAGCTCTAGACAATCTGTTTCTCAGGTTGCTCAATTATTAAAGGGAGAGTCATCAAACTGGATTAACAACTATAAGCTCACTTCTTTTCCATTTGGCTGGCAGGATGAATACTCCGTGTTTTCTGTAGATTATGGCAATTTAAAAGAATTAAAAGAATATATTCAAAACCAATCATTACATCATTTGAAGAAAACCTTTGAACAGGAACTTAATGATTTTTACAAAGAACATGGTATTCATTTTATCGGGGGTTAAAACCCCCTTTTTTTTATTATTTTTTTCCACGAGCTGAAGCTCGTGGCTATTAAAAAAACGTTGTAATAAATTATTAATACTCAACACAACTTAAGTTGTGTTGATTGATATAAGGGTGACTTATTCTAAAAATCCTCAATACACTTATAAATCCAATTTCATTATGATAATTTAAGAATTTTAATTTTCTAGTTCACTAAAACTCGTCAGTGCAACAAAATGGTAGTTATGTTGTTCTATGTGTGTGTCCCATCCGGAAAACATAAGATGCCGGTCACTAAAATACTATAAGATTTCTTCCAGCACTTCTGACAGATATTTGTACTGTGAAATATCATTGTACAAATGACAGGAAATTCTGATAAAGCGTTGTCCGTTTTCCAGATGGGTCACAGGGATTTCAATATGATACTCATGAAATAGTCTTTCCTGAAGAGGATCAGGAGTATCCGGTTCAGGAGCCGGAAAGAGATCAGGAAGTGGAAATGCTGTCATACATGACAAAGATTCCTCGGGATATGGAACAGGAATGTGTAATGACCTGCAAATCTGACGGCATGCTTCAATGTTCAGAAGATGATTGGCCTCAACAATCCGGGTTAAGGATTTTCCGGAAATCCTTTCAAGTGTCTGAACAGCAGCAGGAATGGAGAGCCAGGCAGTTGGATCCTGAGTTCCTATCCAGTAAAATTTTTCTTCAAAGGCATTTCCCTTTGTATTGATCAGGCTGATGTTTAATGGGTAAACAGGGTCCTGAAATCCGGGATGTACCCACAGAAATGCTGCTCCCTTGGGGGCACACAACCATTTGTGACAGTTTCCTGTGTAATATTGCACCCCAAGTTCTTCAATATTCAATGTCAAAGCACCGGGTGCATGGGCTCCATCAACCAGAATTTCAGTCCCCGTGTCTTTCAGTGCATCCGCAATTTTTTTAACCGGAAACACCATCGCTGTTGGTGATGAAATGTGGTCAAGCAACAGGAGTCTGGTATCAGGTTTAATACGTTCAAGAATGGTTGTTTCAACATCTGTTCCTTCTTCATGAGGATATGGAATGCTGACTTCGTCCACATTCAGATTATATTTTGCTGCATAAAACAGCACTGCATTTTTGCAGGCAGGATAGATGTGGTCGGTGATAAGAATTCTTTCATCCCTGTTCCATACAATTGAATTTAATACTGTGTTGACCCCTTCTGTAGCGTTTCTGACAAACACCAGATCTCCTGAATTGACGCCCAGCAATCGGGACAGGAACGTTTTTGATTCATCATACAGATATTCCAGATCTCTGATCAGAAAACGAAGAGGCTGACTTTCCATTCTTTGTCTGAGTTGCTGCTGGACTTCCAGAACAACATTAGGGCAGGCCCCGAAGGATCCGTGATTGAGAAACACCATGCTTCTGTCAAGAGGCCAGTGTTGAATGTATGAAGAATACACCGGATCTGTCATATTATTCTTCTATACTTTTTTCATCCCTGTCATTTTTTGCTTCAAACGAATTCAGAATATTCTCCACATCCTGTTCTGTTTCACGAAGCTTGTTTCTGCACAATGTGATCAACTCACCTGCCCTCTTTATTTTTGAAGACAAGGTATCAATATCAGCTTCTCCTGTTTCTATTTCTCTGACAATCTGATCGAGTTCTTCTTTTGCTTCCTTGTAATTCACGTTCATTTGGTATGAGTTTTAGTTTTATTCACAATACTTGTTATCGTTCCGTTGGCCGTTGTAGTAACAATTTCATCTCCCTCTTTCAACACATCGGGATTGGTCACCGCAATTCCGTTTTTTCGGGTGATGGAGTATCCTTTGACAAGAATCCCTGCAGGATCGTGGGCTTTAACAATCTGCGAAGTCATGGCCAGAATGTCTGATTCCCGCTTCATCAAACGAAAAAATGATTGTTTTATATTCTTTTCAAGTGCTTGAGTGCGGTCAGATTCAACTTTTACTGCAGAAACTGATGATCTTGCAAGCCTGGCAGACACTCTTTCCAGTGAGATCTTTTCATCTCCCAGCAACTTCATTGGCCTGAACAACAATGAACCGGCAGCATTTTCAATATGATCAAGCTGAGAATCAATCAATCTGGTGACCTCATAAACCAATTTATCTGCTTTTTCATCAATCCGGTTTTCAAAATTTCTGCACATAGCAACGATCCACTGGGCAACAGCCGTAGGAGTTTCCTTATGCACTGCCGCCACTTCGTCAGCAACGGTATAATCTGTGGTATGCCCAATTCCGGTAATCACCGGCAAAGAGCATTTTGCAATACTTTCAGCAAGAACAAAAGAGTTGTAGCAATGCAGGTCCACATTTCCTCCGCCTCCCCTCACAAGAACGACAATATCAAACCTATCCGCTTCTTTTTCAATATGCCTGATTCCATTAGAAATACTTTCGGAGGCCTTGTTTCCCTGAAGCATCACGGGAAAAAGCTTTACAAAAAAACCGTAACTGAACTGATTGTTTTTCAGAATACTGAGAAAATCTTCAAACCCCTTGGAGTCAGTGGCCGAAAGAACTGCAATTCTTTGTGGTGCCTGAGGGATCTCAAGCATTCTGTTCCGGTCGTACAATCCGCTTTTCACAAGTAACTCTATGGTTTTCTGCCTGTCAAGCATCATTTCACCAAGAGTAAACTCTGCTTTCAGATCAAAGATATTGAGACTCAGTCCGTATCTGGGACTATAGTTCACTGAAGCAAGAAACAAAATATTGATGTCCTGCTTCAGACCAAAACCTGTCACTGCAGAAAATTTTTTATTGAGGCGTTCAAAATTTGTCTGCCAGATGATTCCTTTCATTTCGGCGCGTGGAAATGCACTACCCTGTTCCTTTTCGATAAGATTGAGATAACAATGCCCCCGCCTGACATTAATAGATGAAATTTCAGCAGTAACCCAGAAATATTGTCCACCAAATGAATCATCAATGCTTGTTTCAAGCATCAACGTCAGATCGAAAAGGGTGATGATGTTTGTGTGCATTGAATAAAATAAGAATTCAAATTTATACATTTTCTCTAAGTATGTGAGGTTTTTTTGATGTTTTCATAAGCTCATTTTTTTCCAGATACTATAAAGCTGATATCAGAAAAAAAACAATCTCAGAATCGCTAAAACCATTAACTTAGCAAAAAAAAATACTATGAAAGCTCTGTATTTAATGACCCTGATTTTTCTCGGTCTGATATTGTCTCCTGAATCAATTTCGGCACAAAACAATTGCTACTGTGGAAACTGCAATGGAACAGGCTGGACTGAAAGGATTGATGTATGTAATTATTGTGTTGCAGGCTCCACATCATGTTTGTTATGCGGAGGACGTGGGTTTTTCAAATGCACCCAATGTATGGGGTTCGGAACTGTCTATGTGAAATGCGGTACATGCTACGGGACAGGACGTGTAAATGATGAAAAATGTGAATCATGCTTAGGAACAGGTGAATTTCAAGAGGTTTGTTCTGGATGTGACGGAACCGGAAACGTCAGTTGTTACAGATGCGGAGGCAATGGTGCACAAACATGTACAATGTGTAACGGCACAGGGCAGACAATCTGGAGAGATCCCTGTTCTGTCTGCAGCCAGACCGGCAGAGTTCCCTGCGAATAAATCAAATAGCATACGTGCAAATGAGAGTTACAACAGTTTTATTCAATATCCTTCTTTCTCTATAGGGTTATTCTCATCAACTTCCGTCTGAAATACCTGATGTTCTCACTGTGATTCATTCAAGAAAAAGCGTGAGAAAATATACCAATCAGAAGGTGACTCGTGAACAACTTGAAACCCTAGTTCGTGCTGGAATGGCAGCACCTACAGTAATGAATCGTCAGCCATGGGCATTTATTGCCATTGACAGCCACGAAGTGCTCGATTCGCTGGCAGCAGAACTTGGAGGAAACAAAATTCTGCTTGGTGCACCATCAGCAATAGTTGTATGTGGAGACCTCAACAAAGCTGTTCCCTCATTACCTGATTACTGGGTTTAGGATTGTTCTGCTGCAACGCAAAACATTCTGCTTGCCGCTGAAGGCAATGGACTTGGTGCAGTGTGGATCGGCATCTTTCCATCTGAAGAACGTGTGAATGCAGTGAAAAAAGTTACACACCTGCCCGAACACCTTGTGCCGCTCAACGTATTTGTCATCGGCTATCCCACAGTAACAGAACAACCCAAAGACAAATGAAAACCCGAAAATCTATTCTAAAATCTTAGAGAGAACAGAAAATAATAAGGATATTATCTTACCAAAAAAATGATATGCAAATTTTTTTGCCAATAAATTTTATTTTTCGTATATTTGCAATGATTAAACGAACAATAATATCAGTTTATATGAAAAAGTTGTTAATTGTTAGCATAATTGCCTATATTTCCATGTTACAGAGTAAATCACAAACTTTTTCAATTGATTTTTCATTTTCTGTTTACTATGAAACCACCAGCACCGACAGTCTTGTGTATGATTCTCTTTGCAACAGAATTTGCAAAATTGTGTTTGAAGACATAAGTGATATTGCCAAAATTCATGTGCAGGTGGGCACCGACGAAGATTTGGATGATATTTTTTATCATGTTTTCGATTTTGATGTTACAACAGGGTTACCGGCTGGATTTGCTTATAGCAGAATCAACAATGAGGTGTATCTGACCTTGCTTCAAACATATAAAACTGATACCTATTTTTATCATGTTTGGGTTGAAGACTCATTGGGCAATGTTTCAATTATTCGTAAATGGAATTAAAAACAGAAAACGATGAAAAAAAATATATCCTTATTGATTTTTGTAATCTTCATCAGTTCTCTTCAAGGACAAATTATCATCACTGATACTATATATCCTTCAAAAGATGCTGTTGTTTCAAGCACTTCCTATGATACAAATATGGGCGATGCTGAAATTCTGAGATGTTATATTTACAGCCACAAAATTGCAATTCTTGAACGATCGTATATCGCTTTTGATTTTTCTTTTATTCCTGAATATGCTGATGTGACAACTGCCGATTTTCATCTTTTTGGCATGGGGCACCTTGGAAAAAACCAAAGTTATCTGCAACTTGTTACTGAAGATTGGGATGAGTTCGGAATAACATATAAAACGCAACCTATTGCAAAAGAATACATTGGCGAATTACCACAATCTTATGATCCTTACGAAAATTATATTGTGGATTTGAAACAAGCCACTCAGTTCTGGGTAAACAAACCCTGGTTAAATTTTGGGATGTTGCTGAGGCTGGGTCCTGTTGACCTGGGCGGGCAGAACGGTTTGTTTTTCGGCTCGAGAGAATATCCTGACCCATCAAAAAGACCTTTCATTGTAGTTACATATGAATTGCCAAAAGTGCCTTTAACACAAGTGAAAAGTTCAATTTGCCATTTAGATTCAGTGAATGAATTTTCAATAATTGCTGCAGATTATGTACACGGAGCTGAATTTTATGAATTTGAAATTTCTCAACTTAGCAATGGCAGCACTTTTAATGTCATAAAAAACGGAAATCAGTTTCAATTATTTGAATTGAACATCCCCAATATTGAAAGTGAAACATTTCATATCAGAGCAAGAGCAAATATAAACGGAATATGGGGCGATTTCGGTACAAAATGTGAACTCACAGTTAAAAACCAACAATACGTAACTGCTTGTGAGACAGACACATTGTTTTTCAATCTTGGGGCAATTGACACCAACGATACAATAACACTGATAATTGATTTTGCTCAATGCATCAGTCCTATTGCAGGAGCATTTGCTTCTGATTCGCAAGTGGCAGTAGCTGATACTATTACAACTCCATTACAGGCTGTGTTTACACTTTATAACTCTGGCAGTTCACTATCGAACCTCACTTTTTACTATCCAGTGTATGCACAATGTGAATGTTTTTATTCAAGTAGTCAAAACAAAGAAAACCACATTAAAATTGTCAGAGATGGAATAACTTCTCTTGACACAACATCTTTTGCTGTAAACTCTCCATGGCTTGCTTTCAATTCTGGAGAAAACTTACCTACTGCGCATGCCTTTGTAAATACTACAGTAACAAGAGTTTTCAAATACATAAATACAAGCAACACTACATTTAGGGGTGATTTTGAATTTAACGACACAACTCGTACCGGAATTAATCAAACAAGTGTAAAATTTGTTTCCATTGATACACTTAATGCAACAGGAATTTCAATCATATCATCCTATGTTACAGATACTGAAGCAAAAATCAGGCTTAGGGTAGATAGTCTTGGATATATGGACACTTTGTATATTGAGGAAACAGTTATACTATCGGGATGTCCTGAAGGGGCAAACAATCAAACAGTTTTTTGGGCTAATTACGGATGCTATGATGATTTGAATTTATGTCAAACTGCTGATGTTCAAAATAATTACACTTATGTAGAAAAAGACACAACAGACTACATAGGTCTTTCATATAAACTTTTGACAAAAGGATATCCTGCTTGTTGGTCCGATCCTCAATTGAGAGAATTTGAGTTCAGAAACACAGGATTGGGAGTTGTTGACTCAATAAAAATCAATTTATTGTCAAAATATCTATGGGCATTATCCTTTACTGAAAATGACTTATCATCAGTGCAAATTTTTGACTCAAGCAATAATCAAATTTTAAATTATTCATATTCAAAGGAAGTTAGTCACATTGTGCAGGGAGACACTTCGTTTATTATGAAAATTAAAGTTTTTGACTCGTTGCAAGCTAATGATTATTTGATTTTCCGTTATAATGAGTTAATTAATTGTGTTGATACTGGTAAATACGATCTATTTTTCAATAATCAGACTATAATGCATCAGGAAGGGTTTCCTGAAGTTTCTTTTTATCATCCATGCGAAACTCTAACAAAAAGCTACGATGAAATTGAATATGGGAATCAAACATGGGTACAATACAATTCATTTAATCAATTTTATTATTCATTTAACAGCACTTTATTGGATGGTCAACAAGCTTGGGAAACTATAAAATCAGCAAAATCCTTGTGGCTTGCTGTTTGGTTTGGACATCATTATTTTGGTCATCCCTCTAGATTTGGTTTTATTTTTGACCCGGCTGAAGTAAGACTTTTAGTAAAGCTAGATATTGAAAAGGGCCTTGACCTAGTTACTGATAGCCTTTATCTCGTTTCTGACTATGATACAAATTTCAGGATTTACCCGGATCTAATTACTTATCAATTCACAGGTTTACCTGCAGTAAGTGGAAACGGTACAGAAGTAACAGCATATTTTTCTATCCCTGATTCATTTTACGAGAATGCCACGACGTTCCTATTGTATGCGAATAAGCCAAGTGGAAGATTCAACGCAAATCCAAAACAAAATTACATTAATTTTTTTGACAAAACCAATGTAAGATTTTTGGTTGAGGCAAATTGCACATATGCACCACCAACCAGAGCAAAAATTGAACAGGAGTTTTTCTTTATCCCAAATAATTCATGCATTGATGATTGCAGATTGCCACTCTCAAAAGCACAAAACAGCATTTTTATCAACTGCCCCGGCTGTGTTTTGCCTGGCTGGAATTTGTCCGATATGAATATTGAAAGAATAAATTTTGGCTCTGAAGACAACGATAACAATAATTTTCCCGACACCTACCCAATGAATCCTGCTGACCCAAACATTGCAAAAAATAAACATGCAATGCAGGGAGATACACTTAAAATTTCACTAAACGGACATACTTCTGATGGAGATTGGGCTGTTCATCCTGTTTCAGGAGATACTGTTTTTCTTGGATTCTCTACTATAGGTTTCGATTTTACATATGGTCAGCTTGCTCTGCAAGGTGATCTTATTGATAAATTGAGATTTATAGGAGGAGAAATTACTATTACTGATGAAAATAACAATTCAAACTTAGTTCAATTACCAGCCTCTGTTGCAACACTTTACAACAACGGACTTGCCATTTGTCTTGCCATTGATACATTAAACACCTATTGCCAATCCCCGCCTTTATCCTTTGATAAATTCTGGTATCCCAATGATGCTCAAATGGTTTTATATTTTGTAGTGGATTCTAATCTCAATCAGGGTACCGGAGGTTTAAACTCACATTTTTCAACAGAAGAAATTAATGCAAAATTCTGGATGTCAGGCGCTCCTTTTATAGGAATTGAAAATGGAATTGATGCAAATGTTTTACTGGTAAATGACAATAATGTTTTCTTTGATGCATGGGAAAACAATTTGCTTTTCGAATATCTTTTCTGGTGCACCGGAAGTGCTGCAAGTTTTATCGCAATCGGTCATGACTTTGCTCACAAAGATGTTTTTATTAATGCCTCATATTTTGGACATCCCTTATTTATGTTTTATGGTTGGGATCCTTGCTATAATTATATAGAAACAGAAATCCAAACTGAAGTTGGAAGCCCGTTAATAAATGACCAACAGTTGCCGTGGAACTCTTTTTCATATGAATTACGCAATTTATGGATGCTTGATACTGTGGAACTTTTTTATCCTAATGGATATACAATTGACACTATAATTTTTGCTACAACTCAGTTAACATTAGAAGAACAGGGGGTGTTAACTAATTTTACATGCAATCATTATTACATGCAATCATTCTACATCTATGACCTGAACAATGCTAGTTTTAGCAGCAATTCTGTGACAATATATCCCTCAGCTCATCTTGATGAAATAACCCAATTCCCCGGATGTCATGGTCCAAACAATAGTGTGTATGCTGCATGGGATGAAACAAAAAAATACAGATTGTATTTTATTCTAAAAAACAATAATTGTGATCCACCAGCAGAATATGTAGTTCAGCAGGATGAATTTCCTTTTATTACTCACTGGAGTAATTTTCCGGGATCAGTGACAGGTGATACAGTAATTACTGAACACATTAAATACGGACAAGTTTTCACTAAACCCACTGCTGAACTCAATGTTGATAATCATTCTCTTTTTCAGGATTATGGAGCTTTTAACCTGCAATGGGATATTGATATTAGCACTCTTCAGCATCTTAGTCCGACAAATGCAAGCTGGAACGCAATTGCCAGAGAAAAAGCAATGAATACTTTTTTGTATTTCGATTCACCTAACAATACAATAACAATTAATGATGTGAGATTTCTGCCCTCAAACGATTCAGTTCCTGTTGTTGGAACTTATGCCGGCAATAACATATTTGGACTGGGTGCAGTTGGAAACGATAACTGGTATGTATGGTATACCAAAGGAAAAAAAGTAAGGGTTTTTGCTACAATTGACTGTTCTTCAGGTCAGCTATCAGATTCTGTCAAAGTATTTGCAGGGTGGAACTGCTACAATTATCCCGACAGCTCGATTTATGATGTGTGTTTTCTGGATTCATCAGTTGTAAAATTTAATGTTATTTATCCAGGACTTATTGCCAATATTCAAATGGATTCAGTAGCAGATCTTTGTAATGAATTTGAAGTAAGAATACCTCTTTATGCAACAGGTATTGGTAATGTAAAGAACATAAAAATCAAACTTGAACTGCCTTCTTCATCAGAATATTCATATGTTGATAATTCAGCTCACTTCATCAGAAACAATAATACTGTATATCATGAGCCAGATCAAATTTATGTGGATACCCTTATTTGGCTGTTAGATAATGTTGGCATTATGAATAATTTTGAAACAACAAATGCTTTGATGAAACTTCGTTTATTGGCAGGTTGTGATTTAGAAAACAGTCAGATAAAATTTACAATATCAGCCGAAAACTATTGCGGAAATCCAATTGCCCCTTTCCTGCTTTATGGAAAACCTGATACAATCAATTCACATTATTTGCATGATTCAATCATTGTATCAGTTGAAATTGATAGCTTAACCATATGTAGTGATAGTTTGCTTGTGCATGTAACTTATACAAATATTGGGAATCAACCAACCAGCGACAGTAATTATGTGGAAGTGATAATTCCCTATCCATTTACCTGGGTCTCAGGCGACTATCCCGATGATCAAAATGCAAATTACTATTATTATAATGTGTCATCAGGAATTAATCCAGGCAACTCAGAAACAGTGAGTTTTTACATAAGCAGTGGCGGCACAAATTTTTCACCACCTCTTTACATTTATGCAAATTCATACAACACATACTTTACGGCATGCCACTCCGACACATGCTATAGCGATTCAATATTTGTTTTTCACTCAGATTCAATTGATATTACGCAATTTCTTTTTCCCCCCACCGCTTCTTTCACAATCAATCCCTCCGATTGCTACACCATAGGACAACCCATTGATTT
>CAYRXH010000080.1:0-10854 GCA_964428185.1 uncultured Bacteroidales bacterium | reverse complement strand
CTTTTTATTACTAATATTGTAAAAAAAATTTGAATTGTTTCATTTCAAACAATTTTCCGTCAACGACCAGAAATCATCAATGAAGGTAGGAACTGATGCTGTTTTGCTTGGAATTGAAGCAGGGAAATATCAATCCTTCAGAGTGCTGGATGTGGGAACAGGTTGCGGGCTGATAGCCCTGCTCATCGCACAGCAATCGGGTGCAGAGATAGACGCTATTGACATAGATGAAGACAGTTGTGTGGAAGCGAAAGAAAATTTCACATTAAGTCCATGGAGCAGCAGACTGAAAGTTTTTAACATGGATTTTTGCCAATTCTCAACTGAATGCAAAACGAAATACGATTTAATCGTTTCCAACCCTCCGTTTTTCTCAAGCGGAGAAAGAAAAAAAGATATACGCCTCGGTAGAGCTAGGCATGACGAAAGCCTTGATTTTAATGCACTTATTTCAGGCGTAAGTCGAATACTATCTGAAACAGGAAAATTAATGTGTATTCTTCCTGAAAACAGAAATTCCGACCTAAATTCTGTCGCTTCTGCATCAGGTTTGTTTTCCAAATCTGTCATGATGATCAGACCCGTCGAACTCAGAAAGCCAAACCGATATATTGTTACCTACAGTAAACTCAGACCCGAACAAATCACCATCAGCGAACTGACAATCAGGAATATAGACCTCACATACACCCAACAGTTCAGGGATTATGTCTATGAATTTTATCTTGATTTTCCCTATTGATAGCATCATTATTAATTTCATTACCTTTGCTGCTTAGATGCAACAATAATGTCATATTACAGAAATAAAAAGGTATGGGTCACCGGAGCATCATCCGGGATAGGAAAAGCAATTTCATTACTTCTTGCTTCACAAGGTGCTTGTTTATATCTTTCATCTGAAAATGAAACGGAATTAACAGGTGTAGCTGCACAATGCAGAGCGTCTGGAGCAAAAGTAAACACAATCGTGCTGGATCAATCAGACAGTGCCGCTGTTGAAAAAGCATGTAACCAACTGATCGGAGAAGGATTTATCCCGAATATATTAATTCTGAATGCAGGCATCAGTCAAAGGGCTTCACTGACTGATACAAGCATGAATGTTCATGACCGGATTATGCAAATTAATTTTCGAAGCAATGTACAGATAACAGGAATCATGCTTCCGCAGATGATTGTATCTGGGGGAGGACATATTGGAGTAACAAGCAGTATATCAGGCAAATTTGGATTCCATCTTCGCTCCTCGTATGCAGCATCCAAACATGCACTGCATGGATTTTTTGAATCTGCAGGGATAGAATATAGAAAACAAAAAATTTTTGTGACTATTGTGTGCCCCGGACGCGTAAAAACAAACATCTCGCTCCATGCTCTTGCAGGAGACGGAACTCCACATGGCAAAATGGATGATGGACAGCAAGGGGGCATTTCTCCCGAAAAGTGTGCAAAAAAATATCTCAAAGCAATAAAAAACAAACGAAGGGAAAAACTTATTGGGGGCAAAGAGATTCTTATGGCCCTGTTTAAACGCTACATCCCCGGTTTGTTTTATTTTCTGGCAGGAAAAATAAAACCTGTCTGATTGAAAAAAAAATTACTTTTACATTTTTTTTTAAATATTATTAATCTCTTTTCTTTCACTTATGGGTAAAATTGTCAGCGGTATACAGCAAATTGGAATAGGCGTTAGCGATCTTGAAACATCCTGGGCATGGTATAGAAAATATTTCGGAATGGATATTTGTATTTTTGAAGAAAAGGCAGTTGCAGAATTCATGCTTCATTATACCGAAGGAAAACAAAGAGAGAGACATGCTGTTCTGACAATTAGTATGCAGGGGGGCGGAGGATTTGAAATATGGCAACACACCGGCAAAACACCTCAAATGCCCGAGAAACCTCTCAAAATCGGCGACACTGGCATAAATATATGCAAAATGAAAACCCTCAATGCCGCCAAAGCACATGAATATTTCAAACAACAAAATCTGAATGTTCTTTCCCCCCTTTGCAAAACTCCAGACAGTATCAATCATTTCTTTCTCAGTGATCCGTGGGGAAATATCTTTCAGTTTGTTGAAGAACCGTATGTGTTTGTGAAAGACAATCATGTAAACGGAGGAACCTATGGTGCTATGATCGGTGTCAGCAATATTGAAAAATCTCTTGAAGTGTATCAAGGAATTCTGAATTATGATACAATAGTTTATGATGTTTCTGACACTTTTGAGGATTTTACTTTTCTGAACGGAGGACAATCAAAATTCAGAAGAGTTCTTCTGGCACACTCTGAAACCCGACAAGGAGCTTTTTCTTCCCTGCTTGGCCCCTCACAAATTGAATTAATACAGCCACTGGACCGGATTCCAGAAAACGTCTATCGGGGAAGAATCTGGGGTGATCCAGGGTTTATTCATTTGTGTTTTGACATTAGTGGTTTTGAAAATCTGAAAAAAGAATGCAGTGAAAAGGGATTTCCCTTCACAGTTGACAGTACAATATCTCTTGACAAAGCATTTGACATGGGAGATGCAGCAGGAAATTTTTCGTATATATCAGATCCCGACGGAACACCCATTGAATTTGTAGAAACCAGAAAAGTTCCTGTCATTAAAAAACTAGGATGGTATATCAAATTATACAACAGAGATCCAAAAAAATCTCTTCCTATTTGGCTCCTCAAAGCCCTGAGATTTCAGCGAAAAAAATAAAAAATTCATGGTATGTTTTTTGTAAATCAATACACCTTAAAAAATCATGATTAATTATGAAAAAGATTACAACATTATTCATTTTATTTTTAGTGTTCATTTCACTATCCAACGCACAGAAAGTTTATTCCTGCGACAGCAAGTATGATGCAAAAGTTAAAGTTTTTGTTGCTGGCAGCAAGTACGATGCTGACCTTTTGGTATACAAAGTGAGCAGCAAGTATGATGCTACTGATAACAAAGGATTGTGGTTTTTTGTTGACAGCAAGTATGACGCTGATAAGTTGATTTATTTTGTTGACAGCAAGTATGACGCTGACCTCATCATTTATTTTGTTGACAGCAAATACGATGCTGGATGGAGAAACAACGAAAAGAAACATCTCATGTATTGAGATCGCTGGACTTTCACTTACTCAACAGTCACTGATTTGGCAAGATTACGGGGTTGGTCAACATTACATCCCCTCAGTACAGCAATGTGATATGCAAGGAGTTGCAGCGGAACTGTTGCAAGAATGGGGCTGAGAAATTCTTCAGTTTCAGGAATTTCGATAGTATAATCAGAAAGATTTCTGACCTGTGTATCACCTTCTGTAACTACAGAAATAATCTTTCCTTTTCTGGATTTTACTTCTTCAATATTAGTGACCACCTTCTCGTAGTTATTGCTTTTTGTAGCAATGACTACCACAGGCATTTCCTCATCAATAAGCGCAATGGGACCATGCTTCATTTCAGCCGCAGGATATCCTTCTGCATGGATATATGAAATTTCTTTGAGTTTTAATGCTCCCTCCATTGCCACAGGATAATTATAACCACGTCCGAGATATAAAAAGTTTCTGGCCTTGTGAAAACGTGCAGCTATTTCCCTGATTGCATGGTTGCTATTGAGGGTCTTTTCTATCTGACCAGGAATAGCATGAAGTGCATTAATATATCTGTTGAAATGACTTTTAAGAATAATTCCTTTTTTATGACCTATCATCAGAGCCATCAGTGTCAGCAGGGTTACCTGAGCAGTAAAGGCTTTTGTTGAAGCCACTCCGATCTCAGGTCCTGCATGGGTATATGAACCGGCATCAGTTGCTCTTGAAATACTTGAACCTACAACATTGCAAATTCCAAGAATTGTAGCTCCTTTTTCCTTAGCAATTTTTATAGCAGCAAGAGTATCTGCAGTTTCACCAGATTGCGACACGGCAAGAACAACATCCTTTTCTGTGATAATAGGATTGCGGTATCTGAATTCAGAGGCATACTCCACTTCAACAGGGATACGGGCAAGTTCTTCAAAAAGATATTCACCAACAAGACAGGCATGCCAAGAAGTTCCGCAGGCAACCATTATTATTCTGTCGGCATTCATGATCTTATTTTCGTAATCAATTATTCCGCCGAGAGCAATCTGCCCCTTGGAAACATTGAGACGTCCTCTCATACTATCGCTTACAGAACGGGGTTGTTCATAAATTTCCTTGAGCATAAAATGATCAAACCCACCTTTTTCAATAGCACTTAGGCTCATTTCAAGCTGATGAACATATGGTGTTTTTTGCTGGTTTTTAATTGTAACTAGTTTCAGATCTTCGCTGCGTCGTAAAATGGCTATTTCCTCATCCTCCAGATACACAACATTTTTGGTGTGTTCAATGATCGGTGTGGCATCAGATGCAATAAAAAATTCCTCATCTCCAATCCCGATTACCAAAGGGCTGCTCTTTTTGGCTGCAATGAGCATATTTGGTTCTTCACTTGAAATAATCACTATAGCATACGCTCCGATCACCTGATTCAGTGCAAACCGAACGGCTTCTATCAAATCTACCTTTTCATTGATCTGAATATCTTCAATCAGATGAATCAGAACTTCGGTATCTGTATTGCTTCTGAACTTATATCCCCTTTTTACGAGGGCCTCTTTCAAAGTGGAATAGTTTTCAATAATCCCGTTATGAATAATTGCAAGTTTTTCAGAAGGAGAATAATGAGGATGCGCATTTACATTGTTTGGTTCTCCATGTGTGGCCCATCTTGTATGAGCAATTCCTATTGTCCCTGATAAATCTTCATTTTTAATGTGATTTTCCAGATCTGTAACCTTCCCCTGTGTTTTAAAAACCTTTAGCTGATGATTCATCAGTGCAATCCCTGCACTGTCATAACCTCTGTATTCTAGCCTGTGAAGTCCGCTGATAAGTATCGGATATGCCTGTCTGGGTCCTAAATATCCAACAATTCCACACATAAATTCTGTCCCTATTTAATTAATAACTGTATAAGAGATACATAATTTTGGTTTTAGGTCTCCTGAAAGCATTCCGTTCAGTACAACCCTATCGCCTCTTGTTGATGCTCCGGAAATAATCAGTGCAATCCCATAGTCCTCATATCCTTCAAGCAAAAGGCTCTGAATATGTTTAGAAATATTAAATCTGAATTCCTTTTTCGATGAATTATAAGTTCCGCCAAATGTGGAATCAAACTGATCAGCAATGAATGTATATGTAGTGTCTTTCTGGTATTTTACAAGTGTCAGCTTCGCAGGAATTGGGAAAATATTGTTTGAAAAATCGGTTTCGTCAACAGTGAAAACGAGTTCCGCTTTATTGATTATTACAGGATAAGGGTCAATAAGATTCCTGATACTTGGAAACCGGATATTCACCTTGATTCCCCCCCGGGATTGAACATATATCTTTTCAGTGGCTTGTTGTGGTGAACTGAGTTGATTTTTCAGGTCAGAATCGGCAGATGAATAATCATTATCATAAATATTAAATCTTGCACATTTATCATTGATGAGAAAAGTGAACTTTGAAGATTCTTCAGGTGTATGATAATACATTGTCAGATTGGAAGCTGCCGAAATCAGATCAAAATAATAAATAGTGCCCCCAATAGTTACGGGAACAGCCTCAACAATAATCCCCCTGAAATAATCAGTGAATGCAGTGTTATTGACAAGAAATCCGTAGGAGGCATCTTCAATAAACTGCTTGGCAAGATTGTTATCAAGACGTATTCTAACAGATGGAGGGATTTTTTCTCCGTCAACAGAGACAGAATCATCAAGATTAGGCACAAATGACTTTGTCCCCAAAAATCTTTTTTTCTGAATTTGCTTATTTGAATAGTAGATACTGTCAGGATACAGCATATCAGCCACCTCATATACATTTAGAGTCAATTTACTTGCGTATTTGCTATATCCGTAATATCCCTTAAGTACAAGAGTTAATACCAGAGAATCAACCATTGCCTCATCAGGAAAAACAATATTTGATGAAGGCAGATTAAGTTGAGTGCAAAAAGATGCACGTGAAAAACCAAACACTGGATCATTCATAGATCCGGCAAGAAAAAAGGTTGTTCTGTCAGAACGGACAGAATCTTCTGAAACGGTGTATGCTTCAACAGAAAAAGTATCGGTGTATAATACATTCAACTGATCTGAAGGAGGCTGAACATCAAGCCCGATAACGGATGGTTCTGTACAACGGATCAGAAAAGGAAACAAAAGGATGAACCAATAGCAGGCAGTTTTTTTTAAAATCTTTTTTAACATCAGCTTGTTTTAATTGTTGGTAAAAGTAGAAAAAAACTGCAATCTGTCATTTGTTTCTACGAAAAAACTTCTTCACTTGAGAAGACTGTTTCATAAAAATTCTGATAGAGGGTGCAGTAATTTTCCTCAGAATGCTTAATAAACGGGATTTTTAATTCTTTAGTATATTTGACAAGTTCAGGATGAACCCCATTTTCGGCAATAACAACCCCATCTGCATGCCTGAGGCACATCTTCATTAATGTCAGATAATCCGGATTTTTCTTGATTTCACTTAACTCTGAACTATCTAAATCCGGGGTTTTAATTTTCACATGAAAATCAGGTGAAAACGTATCTGTAAAACTGTCATTATAAAGAGAAATAATCACTTTACTATCGTAAAATAATGGATTATCCTTAAAAATTGTTTTCACATAAAGCGCACTCAATGCAGACATCCATCCATGAATGTGAATAATGTTGGGTGCCCATCCAAGTTTTTTTACAGTTTCAAAAACGCCTCTGTTAAAAAACACTGCCCGCTCATCATTATCTTCAAAAAATTTGTTGTTTTTATCCCAGAAAGTAAATTTTCTCTGGAAATAATCTTCATTCTCAATAAAATAAACCTGCATTCTTGCCGATTGAATGGAAGCTACTTTGATAATGAGCGGATGATCTGAATCATTAATTATCAGATTCATCCCGGAAAGCCGGATCACCTCATGCAGTTGGTTTCTTCTTTCGTTGATACAACCAAACCGAGGCATAAATGTTCTGATTTCTTTTCCTGTTTCTTGAATAAATTGAGGAAGTTCTCTTGAAATTTTACTAAGACATGAATCTGGCAGAAACGGGATAATCTCGTGGCTGATGTACAAAACTTTTACTTTTTCCATAAAAGAAATGTGAATTTTAAATGAACTATAATGATTATTTTGCAAAAATAATAAAAATAATTCAAATATCCGAATATTCATTTTACCTTTGCGGCGTTTTCGCAGTATATTAAGATGTTGATTGTCAGTAAAAAAGAAGATTTAATAGGCATCATTTCATCATTCAGGGAAGAAAATAAACAATCTGTGGGTTTTGTTCCTACCATGGGTTTTTTGCATGCAGGACATGGTAGTCTGGTTGAAAAAAGCCTTGCTGAAAACGGATTAACTGTCTGTGACATTTTTGTCAATCCGCTTCAATTTAACGAAAAACATGATTTTGAAAACTACCCTCAGGATCTTGAAAAAGACACCAAATATCTTGAATCATTGGGCTGTGATGTGCTGTATCTACCTGAACACAACGAACTGTATCCCGAAAATCATGTTCCTTTGACATACAATTTCGGACATCTTGAGAAAGTGATGGAGGGCTCAAACAGACCAGGTCATTTTCAGGGAGTTGCAGAAATAGTTAGAATTTTATTTGAAATTGTACTGCCTGACAAAGCATATTTTGGAGAAAAGGATTTTCAGCAACTCAAAATCATTGAAACTCTTGTTCAGCAATTCAGCCTGCCAGTAACAATAGTCCCATGCCCCTTAATCAGAGAGAATGACGGTCTTGCAATGAGCAGCCGAAATTCAAGATTAAGCCCTGCAGAAAGAGAAGAAGCCCCTTTCATTTATGAACAACTGAGGTATTGTAAAGACAATTTCACCTTTCACACTCCTTATGAACTCAAAAAACTGATTGAATTACAATTCTCATTCCGCCCTCTTTTCAAACTTGAATATATTGAATTTGCCAATTCAGAAACACTTCTGCCTGTAAGCTCATGGGCTGACAATGCTTCTGTCAGGGCATTTGTTGTGGCACGTATAGGCAACATTAGACTCATCGACAATATCGTTTTATTTTAATATTTTTGCAAAATGATGTTCATAGAAGTACTTAAGTCCAAAATTCACAGGGTCAGGCTCACAACTTCTGATCTGAATTATGTTGGGAGCATCACTCTTGACGAAGATCTGATGGACGCTGCCAATATCATTGAAAATGAAAAAGTTCAGGTATTAAATATCAACAACGGTGAGCGTTTGGAAACTTATGTCATAAAAGGAGAACGTGGTTCCGGAATGGTATGTCTCAATGGACCGGCAGCACGAAAAGCATTGCCAGGAGACATTCTGATCGTTGTATCATATGCAATGATGCCCTTTGAAGAAGCTAAAACATATCAACCTATCCTGATTTTCCCTGACCAGCATAACAAATTGGAACGCTCTTGAAAAAAAAATCACTTTTCCAACTGCTAAAAATTCTCTTTTTTCTCGGAATAGGATTTTTTTCCATCTGGTGGTTTCTTCATATTCTTACAGATCAGGAGAAACAGGAAATTTTACTAGCCTTTGGTCGTGCAAAATATGAATGGCTTGCCGCCTCAATGCTTGTTGGATTGATTGCACATTATATCAGAGCACTGAGATGGAATATGCTAATTCAGCCTCTGGGTTATAAGCCAGCTGTGAAAGACACATTTGCTGCAGTTGCCGTTGGGTACATCGGGAATTTTATTATTCCTCGATTCGGAGAAGTTGCCAGATGCTATTCTCTGAAGAAAACCTCTGATGTTCCTTTTACTGCTCTGATTGGAACTGTCATTGTGGAAAGAGTCTTTGATATGCTTGTTTTTTTTGCTATGTTTATAGTGGGTCTATATTTTTTTCTCAGCCAACTTACAGAATTTGCTGATGGATTTCTGTCAGATTTTCTGAAAGGTTTTACTTCTGATAAATTATGGATTCTGATTGCTGCCGCAATATTTTTTCTTGCTATTATTACTGTATTATATGTGCTCAGAAACCGCCTCAGACACAAACCCTTCATCGAGAAAATTTATACTCTTTTATCTACTTTCAAAGAGGGCTTGTTTTCTCTGCTTAAAATGAAAAAATGGTCTCTATTTGTGATCCACACCATTCTTATATGGGTATGTTATGTTGCTATGACATGGCTTTGTTTCCACGCCCTTGAAGAAACAACCCACCTGACTATAAAAGCTGCTTTTGCATCGGTTACGTTCGGAACAATAGGAATTATTGTTGTTCAGGGTGGAATCGGTGTTTACCCTGCCATTGTTTCACAAACCCTTTTCCTTTTCGGTGTCGCCAACCCAATAGGTTATGCCATGGGATGGCTTACTTGGTTGTCACAAACAGTATTGCTTATTCTTATGGGTTTGTGGGCAGTCGCATTTCTCGTGTTCATTAAAGGAATAAAACTCAATGATATCAGAAAAAATCAGGAACAAAATTCTGAACAGAAGTGATCTTGTTCTCAAAGTCAAAGAGTGGAAACTCAACAATGAAGTCATCGTGTTTACTAACGGATGCTTCGACATCATTCACCCCGGCCATGTGAGTTATCTGGCTGAAGCTGCTGATCTGGGAACCCGACTGATTGTAGCTCTTAATACGGATCTTTCAGTTAAAAAACTCAAAGGAGATCACAGACCTATTCTGGATGAAAAAGGAAGATCCCTGATTTTGGCCGCATTGGAATGTACAGATGCGGTTGTTCTTTTTGATGAAGATACTCCCGAATCTCTGATTGCAGAAATAATTCCCCATGTGCTTGTTAAAGGTGATGATTATTCTATTCAGGAGATTGCTGGCCACAAGACAGTTCTTGATAACGGAGGCAAAGTCATTACAATCAGACTGACACCTGGATACTCAACATCTGCCATTGAAAAAAAAATCAGAAACTCTCAATTCTGAATCACTCAGGGAATTTTTTCCTGATTAAGTCAGCAATTTCCTGCATTAGCCACATCGGAGTGGATGTCGCCCCACAGATACCAAGACTGTTCATCCCCTCAAGCATCTTATCCCGAATATCCTGAGCTGAACTAATAAAAAATGAATTGCTGTTTACTGTTTTGCAAATATCAAACAGATATCTTCCATTACTACTTTTAGGGTCACTGACAAATAAAACAACATCATGGGCTTCAGCAAAAGCCTTCAACTCATCAGCTCTGTTGGCCACAAGCCTGCAAATGGTATTGTGAACATAAAGATTTGATGAATACCCTGCTCGATACTGCTCCATATTATTCGCAATTTTCTTGGCAATTCTGCTATAAACTTCCTCACTTTGGGTTGTCTGAGCAAACAAATGAACAGGTTTTGAAAAATCCAATAATTCCACATCATTTTCTTCAGAAACAACTACAGCCTTGTTGAAGGTCTGGCCCAGAAGTCCAACAACCTCAGCATGTCCTTTTTTTCCAAATATGACAACCTGTCCTCCAGATTCAACAACCAAATCCCATGCTTTTCTGATACTTGACTGTAACCGTAAAACCACAGGACACGAAGCATCAATCAATCTGATATTGTTTTCCAAAGCTGTTTGATAGGTTGAGGGCGGCTCGCCGTGAGCACGAATTAAGACAGTAGTGTTTTTTAAAGTACAGTATTCAACATAATTAATGTACTTTAACCCCTTTCTGGCAAGCCTTTCAAGCTCCATATTGTTGTGTACAATATCTCCCAGGCAATACAGAAATTTTTTTTTTTCAAGAAACTGCTCTGCTGAGCCAATTGCCGACACAACACCGAAACAGCAGCCCGAAGC
>CAYRXH010000079.1:0-10961 GCA_964428185.1 uncultured Bacteroidales bacterium | reverse complement strand
AATGCTCTGTATCAATCGAGATACATCAGAAGGGATTTTTAGAAGAAAGTTAATATAAATTTCCTCTGTAAAAAAAATAATTTTCATTCGTTTGCTTGTCCCGTTAAATAAATGATTTAACCTGTTAGATTGTTTTTCATCTAACAGGACAACTTAACGGGGAGAATGTAAATTAAAATTTTCATGCAAATTTGTAAATGTTCATAAATAGCCTTTATATAATAACAAATGGTATCTTTGCTGTATCATCAATAAAACAACATACAACTATGAAAAAACCATACTCAATTGCAGTAATTTTTATCTTCTTCATTGTGTCGGCATGCTCACAATATGTGCTGCAAAAAGATTATATTGAATTTCAACAAAGTGGAACATCTTTCTATTCAATAACATATAAAAATCTGCGCGTTGTACCTTTATTTGCCGGTTCAGCATATAAAGACGCACATAAAGACGTTGGTCATTATAAAACACTCCGGGAATCTCTTGATTCAGGCTTGGTTGAAATTAAGGAAACCGGGTCTGAAGTTTCAACTATTCAAAATCAGATTCATATTTCAAATGACAATCTACATTTTCAGCAATACCAGCAAAACAATTCACCATCAGGCAATGTCAATCAACTTGTTATTGGCAATCTCACCACAGACACTTTATTTATTATGGCGGGGGAACTTGTTTCCGCGGGGGCCAGCAGGACAGAGTAATTGCAGAAAACATCATACTTCCACTGGGGAAAGATTTTGTTTCGCTCCCTGTTTTTTGTGTGAAACAAGGCAGGTAGAGTGCAAACACTATAGATGGCAAACTTTTCAAACAACACAGATCATTTGTTGTAAATTCTGTTCGCAGTAAGGCAGTGTAGGATGCTGACCAGAGTGCTTTCTGGTCATAGCTCAGTGAGGTCGCTACAAAAAACAAGTCAAAGTTGGAAACTGACAATTTTAACGCAGTATATGCCAACAAGGAATTCATGGAATAATTCAATAATTATCTGCTGTATTTCAGAAATTCATTTGCAGGGAGTGAGAACTGTATTGGTTTTGTGGGAGTAAGCGGAGATAAAATCATTGGATGTGATATTTTTGCCATCAGCGAACTGTTTTATCAGCAGCTTGAAAGTCTGATTGCAGCATATATCACCGAAGCCATTACCATTAACAAGACTCCATCGATGAAAGACAGTGAGATACAGGTATATCTGAATTCATTTCTGACAGAAGGCAGTCAGCAGGATTCGCAGATCAATGAAAAGGGAAAGTTTTTTGAGCACAATGGCAACAAGTTGCATATTGCAACATTTTAAAATAGTTAAAAAAATGTCATTATCAGGGCAGCTCTGCGAGGGCTGTCCTTAACCCTCTGGGTTTATCACCGATTCTGACAAGGATTTTGGAATCAGTAGGCAGCAGCACATCAACTCTGCTTCCGAAGCGGATAAACCCCAGTTCATCCCCCCTTTTATAGTTAGCACCCTGTTTAAGAAAAGAGAGAACTCTCTTAGCAACCATTCCGGCGATCTGCTTTACCACAATTTTGTGTCCATCTGCAGTTGTAAACAACACACATGACATTTCATTAAGCATTGATGATTTTGGATTTCGCGCAAGCATATATTCACCATGCAGATAGACAACTTCATCGACAACAGCATCTATTGGTACCCAATTTAGATGCACATTGTGAGCTGACATAAATATAGAAATCTGGATAGCATTTCCTTTGAGAAAGCGTTCATCATATACCTCTTCAATAACAACAATCTTACCGTCGGCAGGAGCAAGCACAGTTTTTGAAGAAACGTCAAGCGGCAAACGTTTGGGATACCTGAAAAACCTGAGAACAAGAAACAGCAGAACCACTGAAGGAAAAACAAACAATATGAGCCACAGGAACAGTGACGGGATCACAAAATACATCAGAGTATTGACCATAGTGAGCACAATCAGAAAAAACAGAATGATTTTATGGCCAACGGGATGAAAACGCATTATATTTTTTTTGCAAAATTATACAAATCAGCCGGTTCATAAAAAATTTTTTATATTTCTAAAACTATTAACCAAACCGTTTTCATGCGAAAAAGAAACCAATGTTCATGATTTTTCCGGTTTTCTTGCCGGAGCAGCAGTGTTAAATTTTTTCTGAAACACCAAACCCGAGGAAGCAACTGACGAAAATACTGACACAACAGTAACAGAACAACAAACTCATGAAGAAGTTACAGAAGCCGAAATTCTCCAACTTGAAGCAGATGCACTTTCAAAAGAAATGAACAACAATACATGAATAGCAGCAGGTGGTGGTGAAGGATATAATTTTGATGACAAATGTAACCAACGTTGCGAGCATATTCTCGATAAACAAGAGACCATTTTCACAAGCGGCACCCTGGAAAGAGAATATCGTTAATGCATGGAACAGTGTATGGAAGAAAAAGCCAAAGAATTTGCCGGGCAGGAACAACAGCAGCAGCAGGAAGAATGTGAAAAGACCAAGCAGTTTATTCTGGGGCAGACACAGGATAATTTCCAGAGATGCATCAATGCTGCAGGCACTGAAGAAGACAAAGAGATCTGCCCGAACAATACCGACAGGATAAAAAATTCTATTACAACTACTGCAAATAATTGTCAGTAACTATTTGGTTTTTGTAATAAATCAGACTGATAAAAGAAACTAACCAGCAACTGTTTTACAGATGGCTTGTTTTTTTACAAGTCCAGATCAAACAGGGTCATCTGTTCATTTCCCTTATGGTCATTATCATCATCAGGTTTTGTGTCAGCTTGAGATTGCTTTTCCTGAGTTATTTTTTTGTATTCCTTCTTCTGTGAGGGATCTGGATCATTAACCGGAACGGAAGTTTCTTCTGTGGACTGTTCTTCGGATGAAGGACCAATATCCGGAAGTTCTTCAGGCAGTTCCTTCATATCTTCAAGATCGAAGGTTTCAATTTTATGGATGGCAATATCCTTCACCGCAAACTGGGTGAGTCGTTTGCCTTTGGCTTTAAAGCTCTTCACACCTATAAACTCAGATAATACCACCATCAGGTCTGGTCGTTCCTTTTTATCCTTTTCCTTTTTGAATACGACAGTGACTTCGGCATCTTTATGTTCAATGAGCTTATACAGTTTATTTCCTTCCGAAGCATCAATAAAATCATTCATTTTTCCTGCAGAGCCTTCGGCCTTGAATCGCTTCAGATAGTAGCTTTTTGATTCTGCGTGCAGATAAACCGCCGCAAACACATCGGCAGGATGAAACTTTCTCAGAACAATAAGATCATCTTCAAAATGAATATGCATGTGAAATGGATACAGGCAGAAATTGCCACTTTCATAAAATGCAAGGATGCTGTCGTTGCTTAGGAAATCGCCGAGATACTGACCTCTTTCTTCAGTGTTCAGTCTTCGTGTTTCAAAATCGAACCACACAGAAGCAGCTTTCTGAACCGCTTTTCCTTCAATTTTCACAGTCACTTTTCTCAAAGGGTTTCTGGAAATAATATTTCCTTTTGAATTGCGGCCTTTAATCGCAATTTCAGTAAAATCAAAATCAAACTGCAGCTTTTTCAGGCGAGGTTTGGGCTTCAAATGAATGGCAAGGGTTTCGGTTTCTCCAAGTGGATTGGCTGAAAAATAGACAACTGTCCCCGGATCACCGCCACACAGATTATACTCCTTGTCTCTGATAATACCTGTTACAGCAAACCTTTTTACATAATATATTTTTGTTTTGACATCCTGATAGATGACATTATAAGTTGTGTTTTCATCATTCCTTTTAAAAACGTCAATGTGAATAACGTTTTTGCCAACAAATACCTTGTCTGAAATCTTTGTAATGATATAACTTCCGTCATCCTTAAAGGCAATAATTTCATCAATATCAGAACAATCAGTGACAAATTCATCCTTCTTCAGACTCCAGCCTGCAAAACCTTCCTCACGATTGACATATAACTTAACGTTTGCTGCAGCAACGGCAGTTGCTTCAATCTGATCAAAAGATCTCAGTTCCGTTTTCCTCTCTCTGCCCTTCCCGTATTTTTGCTTGATCCTCTGGAAGAAACTAATGGCATAATCCACAATATTATCAAGGTGATTCTGAACTTCGGTCATATCATCCTCAATAGAAATTATGATCTCATCAGCTTTAAAACTATCATATTTTGATATTCTTTTTATTTTGATTTCTGTCAGCCGGATGATATCATCGCGTGTTATTGCCCGGTAGAATTTCTTTTTAAATGGTTGTAGCCCCTTATCAATGGTTTCAATCACACTCTCCCAGGTTTCACATTCCTCGATATCATGATATATTCTTTCTTCAATGAATATTTTCTCGAGAGATGAAAACAAATGCTGTTCCTTCAGTTCATGAAGCTGAATTTCAAGTTCCCTTTTCAGTAATTGCAGGGTATTGTCTGTTGAAATTCTGAGCATGGTCTTCACATCCATAAACACAGGTCTGGATTCATGAATCACGCATGAATTGGGACTCAGAGAAACTTCACAATCAGTAAATGCATATAAAGCATCTATTGTTTGATCAGAATTAACACCAGGAGTAAGATGAATCAGAATTTCAACATTTTCGGCTGTATTGTCTTCAATTTTTCTGATTTTTACCTTTCCCTTATCACTGGCAGCAATGATAGAATCAATCAGTGAGTTTGTGTTTGTGGAAAAAGGGATTTCACTAACAACAAGAGTTTTGGAATCAGTTTTGGTGATTTTTGCTCTGATTCTTACCTTTCCGCCCCGGATACCATCATTGTATCTAGTAACATCAGCCATTCCACCGGTTGGAAAATCGGGATAAATTTCAAAATCCTGTTTTTTCAGAATTTTTACAGAAGCATCAATCAATTCATTGAAGTTGTGTGGAAGAATTTTTGATGCAAGACCGACAGCAATACCTTCAACACCCTGAGCCAGAAGTAGGGGAAATTTCATGGGATAGCAGACAGGTTCTTTATTCCTGCCGTCATAAGAAGGTCTCCATTCAGTGATTTTGGGGTTAAAGACAACATCAAGGGCAAATTTGCTGAGACGGGCTTCAATATATCTGGGTGCAGCTGCAGAATCTCCAGTGAGAATATTTCCCCAGTTTCCCTGACAGTCAATGAGCATATCTTTTTGTCCCAACTGAACCAGAGCATCGCCAATGGAAGCATCGCCATGGGGATGATACTTCATTGTTTGTCCGATAATATTTGCTACCTTGTTGTATCGTCCGTCATCCATTTCCTTCATGGCATGGAGTATGCGGCGCTGAACAGGCTTCAGACCATCAAGAAGCTCGGGAACAGCTCTTTCAAGTATGACATAGGATGCATAATCGAGAAACCAGGTCTCAAACATTCCTGACAAATGCAGATATCTTTGTCTTTCTCCTTTTCCCTGTTCTGTCTGTCCGGGCATAGCACCCATTGCATCAGCATCCATATCCTGTTCCCGATAGTATATATTATTTCCAAAAACGCAGTAAAATTACCTCTATTGCCAAAAATATCAAAGCAAGAATTAAAAATATTTTCCACAACTGTTTCCCTTGCATGAGTAACTGAATATCAGCAGTTAAGACCCTTTCTCCATCAAGGATATCAACATTTGAAAGTTCTTTGTGTTTAATCAATGAGTCAATTTTTTCGACTGATGTGAATTCCATAACTGATTCACTTCGGTTAAAGTTCATTGCAAATCCTGTAACGAGGGTATCATTGTTATAAATCATAAAATTTCCTGCATCATTGATCATTTGGTGCGTAAAAACAGACACCCTGCTTCCTTCTTGTCTTATCTGAGGAAGAAAGTCAACTGTTGCATCAGTATTTTTTATGTTCATACCCTGTTCTCCCAAACTCCCGGCAAAATTAAAAATTATCGGTTCTTTATTTCCGATCACATAGTAGATCTTTGCCTGTTTTCGGCTGAGAAAAGCCATTTGATAGAAGACCGGAACGATGAGCGGATGCTGATGAAAATCAGTGTTTGACTGATCAAATGGTGAAACAAAATAATAGACCCTGCCGTCACCAACAGAAGAAAGAATAAGAAAGGGTTTGTCATTTTGAAGTTTCATTAGAGGCAGCTTCCACGCAGTGCCCGTTGCATTCATTGAAAAATACTTTTTCACTGCCGGCAAGTCCATATCTTTGGGAATTCCATCAAATACCCCCTGAAACAGTTCATGTTCGGAATTAAGAGAAGATATTCTGAGTTCGGCATTGATGATAGATCCGTAGGTATCAAGGCCCAGTCTTGCCATTAGGGAATTCAAGCCACTCACTTTTTCTCCAGATTGAGGGATTATTACAAGCGAACCACCATTTCCAACAAACTCTTCAAGTTCTCTGATAAATCCATCTGAAGGAGCATCCAGTGCATCAAGTACAATGATATCAGCCGACTCAATTTTGCCTGCTTCAACAAAATTCATCCCTGAATGATAAAAATTAAAGAGTGGTTCATTTTTGAACACAGCAGCCAGAGATCTGTTTATGGGATTCTTATCATGAATGACCAGCACATTTGTTTCATCAGATACTTCAAATGAAAAATACATTCTGTCATCATAAATGACCGGTTTATCCTGAATTGTAAGATAACACGAGCACACACCCTTCTTATCAGGGACAAATGACATTTCAATGATTGCAGTACCACCGGGACCCAGGTCACAGGAAGCAACAGATCGTCTGTTGTTTTCCACATAGAGTTCAACTGATACTGCTTCGTAAACCTCCTGTGAATAATTTCTAACCCTTGCCTGAACAATAACTGGATTACCTACTCTCAGTATAGGAGAATCCAGCCAGACAGAGTCAATACCTGCATTGATAACAGGAGCACCTGTAAGAGGGACAAGAAATACCGGAAAATTTACACTGTCAGGAAGCTCTTCAGGCTCAAAAAAACCCTTCTGGAAATCAGAAATCACAAAACCAACACCTTGAGCAATCCCATTCTGAATTATAAGTTCAGAAAACTTGAGAATAATATCGCCAAATGATACTGAGTATGGACCTTCTGCAAGCTGAAATATTTTTTCCTGCAACTGGGAACGAGTCAATGTTCTGAAAACAGACCCATCAAATCTGTTTGTTAGCAATACATACCGTGCATCCATTCCAAAACCCTCGGCAACTTCCATGGCTTTGTTCTTGGCCACATCAAGACGGGTGTGATAGGATTCACCTGCTTCCATACTGAATGAATTATCAATGTAAATATAGACTATCCTTCCCCGCTGCTGGCTTTCCAAATCCCCAACAGGGATGTATGGTCTGGCAAATGCAAAAACCAAAGCTATGATTGTCAGCATCCTCAGCAATAATATCAGTAAATGCTTCAGTTTTGATTTTCGTTTTGTTTCAAGCCGTACTTCTTTGAGCATTTTGGTGTTTGAAAACAAAACAGTTTTAAATCTTCGGAGTCTGAACAGATGAATAAACACAGGTATTGAAACTGCTGCAATGCCCCAGAGCAAATACGGATAAATAAATTGCATAAGTAAGTATAACAAAAAAGATTATAAGCCCTGATTGTTCAGATGATCTTTGAGTCGAACAGTGATAATTTCTACAAACTGCTTCAAAGGACCGTCAACCATCATGGCAATCATGGGATTGACAACGGCTTCTACGATAAACTGAAACGATGACTGAGATGAATCATCAGAGTTTTCGGAAATCTTAGCGGTGAGAAAAAACGGAACAGGAAACCCACTGTCTGGGGCAGGCTGAACAACAATTCTGGTATATGGTTCTTTGGTGTCAAATGCCAATTTTACTTTTCCCATTCCCTGTATTGCAAATTTGCAAAAATCATCACCAGCTTCCCATTCTGAAATCTGCTCAGGCAGAAAACTCTCAAAATGCCTGAAATCAGCCAGAAATTCATACACTTTCTGAGCCGGCAAATTCACTGATTCTACTCTTCCTTGATATATTCCCATAGATTATTTCCCCCACTGATCAGGTTTCTGTCGCCATTCTTTCAGTGTTTCCAACTGCTTTTCCATGATTATTCCATTTTCGGCACTCACCTGAATGATTGTGTTATAATCGGACAAAGTATAAAGCGGACATTTTGCTTCCCTGAACTTCTTTTTTGCCACATCGAATCCATAAGTTAAGATGGCAACCATACCCACCACATTGCATCCGGCTTCTCGCAACGCTTCAACAACAGATATGCTGCTTCCCCCTGTTGAAATCAAATCTTCTATAACTACCACATTGCTTCCTTCATCGATGTGCCCTTCAATTCTGTTTTGCAACCCATGCCCCTTGACTTCACTCCTTACATAGACAAAAGGCAAACCCATATCCTGAGCCGCAAGCACTCCCAATGCAATTCCTCCGGTTGCCACACCTGCAACAGCATCAGGGGTTTTAAAATTCTCATTGATACATTTGACAAATTCCTGTCTCAGATAAGTACGAATGGGCGGAAAGGATAAGGTTTTCCTGTTGTCACAATAAATGGGTGATTTCCAACCTGATGCCCATGTAAAAGGATTTGCAGGATTGATTTTTATTGCTTTAATTTGCAATAAATATTCTGCAGTTTTTTTTGCGGTTTCTAAATTAAACAGTGTCATGCTGCAAAAATATAAAGTTTTTTATAAATCCAATGAAATTGTTTTTCAGTTGTTCGGGCAACAGTTTTCAGCAGGAAAGGGTGTACATACACTGATCAATCCAGAAAACCGGCAACTTATGGCCACTCTAAATGCATGCTTTATTGAAAGACATGATATTCTGAAACTTAATATACTATGCAATCACCCAGAAACTACTTTCAGCAATTTTCTGCAGTCACTTTTTCTCATTGAAGCTGCAGGTGGAATGATTACAAACGAGAAGAATGAATGGCTTCTCATCAAACGCTCAGGGGTATGGGATCTGCCAAAGGGAAAGATTGACCCGGATGAAACAAGCAATATTGCTGCCATTCGGGAAGTCAGGGAAGAAACAGGTATTGAGTCTGTAAGTATTATTAAAGAACTGAGTCCATCGTATCATATTTATCCGCTGGATCATGAATGGGTGTTTAAAAAAACATACTGGTTTCTTATGCTCGGCTCAAAAGGTCGGCTCAAACCCCAGAAGGAAGAGAAAATCTCGGAAGCTGTCTGGATGAACGAAGCATCAGTAAAAAAACTGGCCCCTGGCATGTATCCTTCGTTGTTGCATGTCATCAGAGAAGCAGGTGTGATACTTGACACTGAGGATGGATTGATGTTCTGATTATTTCATGTAACACAAAAAACTAATTTATTATTCGTTATTCGCTGTTTGATGTTGATTTTTTTTTACAATAATGAAATCCTTTTTGTCTCATTTTTTAGCAGTTTTTTCTCCATTCATAAATCTGCTATACATTTGCCAAAACAACTAAAATGAATAAACTGACCATTCTTCTGTTTCTGCTGACAACAGGTGTTGTTTTATGTGAAGCACAAACCCTTCCGGAAGTCTCACCGGACAGCTTATCCAAACACATTTACTATCTGGCATCACCGGAATTGAAAGGCCGAAATTCGGGCAGTGAAGGTCAGAAAATGGCTGCAGAATATATTGCAGGATATTTTCAACAGTTTGGACTTTTCCCTGCCGGGAACAGCACAAAAAATCCATTTTTTCAGGAATTCCTCATTTACAATAACGAAGTCTTCTTTGAATTTCCGCACCGGATCAACGGAAAAGGTCCCTGGAAAAAATTCAGCAGAAACATTCTGTATTACGGAAATAAAAATTACCAGGGAGAGCATATTTCTCAGAAACTCTGCACTAATCCATCGCTTTGCTGTGGTGACACAGTTGTGTACAGATTATTGTCTGTTTCTTCCATCCAGCAGATGAAAGACTCAGTGTATTATCTTTATAACAACTGTTCAAACAGGAAATTTTTTGTTCAACTGCCTGATCCTGAATTTTTATCAGTTTCACAGGCATATATTGATGACCGGTGCCTTCTATATTATTCAGGAAATGAATATCTGAAACTCATCTATGGTAAATCAGATGAGCTTTCTTCCATGGACAATTATTCTCTGATATACAATTTCATTAGTAAATTCAGAAATCTTGAGCTGATAATTGCAGCTCCTTCTTTCTGGACAGAATACGGGTATGATGACATCACATCAGAGATCAATGACACTGTTGGTTTCAAAATTTTCAAATCCCGTGTCAATGACACCTTGTTTACTGAAAATGTTGTCGCATATCTGCCCGGCTCAGGATCAGGAAAAACCATTGTCATCGGTGCACACTACGATCATCTGGGCCTTTCATCCAAAGGCATTTTTTACGGTGCTGATGACAATGCTTCAGGAACAGCAGGATTGATTGAAATTGCCCGTCTGTTCTCTAACAATAAAAGAAGCGGGAAGCTTCCCCATAAAAACATTCTTTTTATTGCTTTTTCCGCCGAAGAAATGGGGCTGCTTGGTTCAGAGGTATATGTGCAGTTTCCCTATTTTTCAATGGATTCCACAAGCTATATGCTGAATATGGACATGATCGGCAGACCTCAGTCCACAGGAAGTAAAAAAAGTCATACGCTTTTCACTTCATACGGGCACCATAATACAATCATCCGAAAAGCTGTCAAAAAAAGCAGCAGAGAAATGAAAACAATAAAAGCGTACACCAATCCGGGTCTTATAAACCGACTGAGCTACCGCTACGGATCTGACCATGATCGTTTTGTCAGGCGTGGAATCCCTTCAGGGGTATTTTTCACAGGTCTTCACGAGGATTATCATAAGATTACTGATACCGCTGACAAAATCAACTACAGAAATACAGCTCGCGTTGTCAGTCTGATTTACCTCACTGCTCTGAAACTTACCATGGAAGAATAGGAAAACTCAAATTTCCAACGGCAAGTTCATTTTCACATTTTATCCTTTATTTCTGTCAGTTTGATAAATTT